>JAGYLH010000057.1 GCA_018400955.1 Bacteroidales bacterium | reverse complement strand
TTTTAATTGTTTACAGGTTTTTTTATAAGTTATTTATAGATAGTTAATTTCAATTTCGCGAAATGGTTTGGCGTAAAGTTTGATGAAGTCATATCAAGCTCCATATTTTATTTTGGAATTATATTCCTAAAATAAGATAATTTAAGCAAAAAAATTGAAATTTAATTCTAAACAACCATGAGAAGCTTTATCACCCATTTCAAAAACATTTTGCTGACTTCACTGATTACATTCCTCGCAATCAACCTGTCAGCACAACAATGGACCCCACCAACCGGCCATCCCAGCGGGGGACAATGGACTTTTTTCACTGCTAAAGCACAGATTGATGGCGTAAATATGGTCGCCGGCGACCAGTTAGCCGTTTTTGATGGCACCAAACTGGTAGGTGCTTTCACTTTGACACAAGAATGTACCGAAGTTAATATGTACAGCAATCAGTGGATTGCTTATGAAATGTTGGATTTAGATGGAGAAGCGGTGCAGGGTTACACACCCGAAAATGCCTACACTTTCAAGGCCTGGAAAGCCAGTACCAATACGGTTTACAGCAATTTTTCCCTTTTTTGGAATACCTTGATAGGCAATGGCCATGAGCACAGTGTGTTTCCACCAACAAATACCTACACCTGGGACTATCCCGAATTGTCATTTTTCTCGGCTCCGGGAAGTATTGACGGCTATGTAAAAGAATTGGGAGGCGCCAACCCACCTATTGAAGGTGCCATTGTAACCATTGTAGAAAGCGGACAGCAAACCACCACCGACCCGGCCGGGTATTATCAGTTTCCAACTGTGGTAGCCGGCACCTACGAACTGACCTTTGCTGCTGTTGGTTACGGAAATGATGCAGTAACAGACGTTACTGTTGCCTCAAACGGAAGCACTACCATTGCGGATGTTTTGCTTACAAGCCCTCCGGGATCCATATCAGGTGTTGTAACCAACAACGATGGTCCAATTGAAGGGGTCAGCATTACAACCGATCCTGGCAGCTACAGCACTACTACTGATGTAGATGGTGCATACGAGCTTGAAAATATTCCTGCCGGAACCTATAACGTTACGGCCAACGCTGATTACCACGACAGCGAAATGGAATCAGTAGTTGTGGTTTCGGAAGAGAACAGTGAACAGGGTTTTGAACTGGATAAAACCAATGGAAGCCTTCAAGTGTTTGTAAAAAATGCCACCAATGGTGACCTGATTGAAAGTGCTGATGTAAGCATCACACCCGGCGGAATGCAAAGCACCGATGTGGATGGCATTGCATGGTTTAATGATCTTGATGCAGGAACCTATGTCATCGAAGTGACAAAAGCCGGATTTGAAGCGTCAAACCATACAGCTACAGTCGCTGACGGATATCTTACCACAACCAGTGTATTTTTGTTAACAGATGGCACAGTTATAAACTACCCACAAGCCTATACAGATTTTATTGGCGGAAACCCCTATGAAGATGTTTGGACACTTTATATCAGAAATATTACCAACGACGGTGAGCCACTGCTGCCATATGATGCTATTGGTGTTTATGATGGTGCTAAACTTGTTGGTGTTGGATATTTAAGTGAAATTGCCACACCGGCTAATGAATTCACCAATTTTGTTTCCGTTTTCAGCCAGCTTAACGACGGAACCCCGGGGTATCAGCATGGAAACGAATACACCATTGAAATTTTCCGTCAACTTGATGGGGAACTGTATTATGGTAGTCCTGTATTAACTGATCCTTATAATAACGGAGCTTATATTGGCAATACCTTTCCATATGGCGATAACCGCTATTCATTTGTGTCAATGGAGTTGGATCCCGGCCCAGGTGAATTAAAAGGCCGTGCGCGCATTGCTTACAGCTCTCCGCATGTTTATCTCGAAGGTGTGGAAGTAACTGCAGTAGAAACCACTACTTCCCAAACCTATACAGCAACTACCGGAGCTGATGGCAGATACACACTATCAAATATGGAACCTGGCAACTATGATATTACTGCTGCCAAGTATGGCTACACTTTTAACGCCTATAGTGCCTGGGTTGTTGCGCCTCACAGCAGCAGTACCGGCCGAAATTTTGCAGGTCATCCGGTTCCCACATTAACCCAAACTATTAACCTGAGCAACGGATTCCAGTTTGTGTCATCTAGAATCGAAGAAGCTGACATGGATATGGAAACCTTGCTTCCAGCAATCCATGATGATTTGACTTTTGTTAAAAACACTGCTGGTGCATTTTACCACAAACCCGGCCCTGACTGGGTAAACAACATAGGCGACTGGAAGAATAAAGAGGGTTATCTGTTTAATATGACAGGGCCAGCTACCTTAACATTTAATGGCATCCAACTGGCAGCAGACACCCCCATACCATTGCACACTGGCTATCAGTTTATCAGCTATTTGCCTGAATACCCCATTAATGCCCAGACTGCTTTGGCAAGTATTCTGGACAATATGGAATATGTGCGCAACTCAGCCGGAGCCTATCTGCGCAAAGTAGGTGGCAACTGGGTGAATAATATTGGCACCTTGAAACCAGGTGAGGGCTATCTGGTGAAAATGCAAGCATCCGATGTGCTTATCTATCCCGCACCTTCTGTGGCTACGCTTTCAACTGATGCCGCAACCTCTATTAACATGACTGAAGCTACTACTGGCGGCAATATCACCGCTAACGGAGGCTCGGCTATTACTACACGTGGTGTGGTTTATGGTACCTCAACTGAGCCAACATTGCTTGATAATGTTGTGAACAGTGGCACCGGAACAGGTGCTTTTACAGCAAACCTTACTGGTCTTGATCCGGGTACAACTTATTATGCGCGCGCCTATGCCACCAATGCTGCCGGAACTGCCTATGGTAATGAAATCACCTTTGATACCGATCCATTTGTGATTAGCAGGGTGCAATACAAAACTGCTTCTGGAACGACTGCCACAGCTACTTTTGATGCAGCACCCGCTGAGGGCAATCTTCTTGTCGCTATTTCATTCCATCGACAGGATGGTGTTACGCCATCAATTAATGGTAGCGGATGGGTTTTACGGGAAACAATTCTTCATGCAGTACCCGGAAATATGCATGGACCTGCCAACACAAGTGAGCGAAGGGGATTGGCTATCTGGACAAAAATTGCCGGAGCTGCCGAGCCTACTGCTGTTACAACTAGTTGGACAGTCGCTTCAGAAAACAGTCTGATTATTCAGGAGTTCACAGGTGCTTCATCCTATACTTTCGACCTTTCGTCTTCAGCAAAAAGCGGAGGAACAGCTGTCAATTCATTAAGTACAGGCACTACATCAGTTTCAGCATCTGCTCAATCTTTGGTTATTACTGCCATTGGAACCCGTGATGATGGCAATGATATGGGTGTGCCAACATGGACTAATGGAATAGGTGACAATATCAACGCCTCTGGAAATATCCGTGGATTACATGCAGCTTTTGGCTTGGATACTGCGCAAAGTGCTAAGGAAAGCACGGCATCCTGGACAAATAGCAAGCAAGCCAGTGCGGCAATTGTAGTATTTAGCGTAATCCCATAAACTAATCAGTGTTTCACAAATAAAATAAAAACTTAAAAATAGATACCATGAAAACACTAAAAATAAATATCGCTGCAGGCTTGATACTTGCCATGATGATAGTTGCCAGTAGCTTGCAGGCCGAAAACGAAAGCTTTTTTGAGAAAGTGCGTGGTAATGCCGAAGACGCTGTTTATACAATCTTTATTGATCCGGCCGGTTTCGAAATCGGTGATGAAGTGGCTGTTTTTGACGGCAACACACTCGTGGGTTCCACTGTGATTGTTTCGGACAAGGCCTTTGAGAATTTCATCCCTGTGTTTGCCACCCTGAACGAAGGGCGCGGCTATCAGGCCGGCAATGCCATCAGCATTCGGATATGGCTCAGTCAGGAGAATCGTGAGGTGAATGATGTGCCTTTTACCTTTGTGGCCATCACACCTGAAGCGCATACTTCGCCATCTTTCCCGGCTGAGGACGCCGCTTATAGCCTGGCAGCGCTCAAGTCGCTCGACAAAGCAGGCTCGCAAGCCATGCTGCGCATGTATCCCAATCCGGCAAACCATGTTGTAACCTTGCTTTCTGATGTGAATATCAGCAAGGTAGAGGTGTTCTCAAGCATGGGTCAATTGGTAATGGCTTATGAGCACAATGAGGAACAAATGCAACTCGACATCAGTGCATTGCGCCAGGGTGTTTATGTAGTCCGCACAACGGTTGAGGGCGAATTCATCACCCAAAGGCTGGTGGTGAGGTAATTCAATACTCATCCCAAAGACAAAAAAAGGGAACACTTTTCTGAGGAAAAAGTGCTCCCTTTTTTTGTCTTGAATAGTCACAGACTTCCCTATGGCAGGGCAAGAATTTTTTCATGTATAGCCAATACCTGCGGGATTAGCAGGTTGTCGCCATCGTTGTTGATCACATAGTCGGCCAAGGGGATTTTCTTTTCGTCGGGCCATTGGTGCTCCATGCGTTTCATCACTGCTTCCTCATCCACCTGATCGCGTTCGGTAACACGCTTTAGGCGCAGTTTTTCGGGTGCAGTCACCAATATAGTGGCGTTGAGCTGCTTGTAATAGCCCGTTTCGAAAATGATGGCTGCTTCATACAGCAGGTAATCTGCGTCGGCAACAGAGGCTGACCAGTTTTCAAATTTCTTTCTTACGGTCGGGTGAACAAGTCCATTTACAAAATCAATGGCCTGCTGATTTCCAAATAGTTTTGAAGCAAGCAGTTTGCGGTCAATCATGCCCTTGTCCACATAGATATCTTCTCCAAAACGTGCGGTCATTTGCCTGACAATTTCTGTTTCGCCAAAAATCATTTTGGCTTCTTTGTCGGCATTGAACACAGGAACGCCGAGCTGTTTAAAAATGTCGCAAACCAGCGTTTTGCCGCTGCCAATGCTACCGGTGATACCAACTTTCATCATTGTTTTATTCTTATGTATTCAACTGATTCGGGGCTCATCGTAATATTTCTGGCTATGGGTGGACTCTGTGCAAGCTTCAATTTCAAGGCATTTGCATTCAACGACATCCCCGATGTGTCAAGCACTACCTGAAACTGTGTGGCTTCAACTTTGTTGAAATCCGACAGGCTTATCATGAAATTTACCTGCACCCGGTCAGGAAAGGTTTTGAGTTGGAATTGTTCAGGTATTTGGATAGGAATGGTAAAGGAGGCCTCAGTGAAGCGGTCCACTGCAAGTCTAAGGTTTACTTCGGTGGGCTGTAGCCTGATTAGCTGTTTGTCATATGCCATAGCCAGTCGCATGTTTACATCTTGCTCAACATCTTTCAACTGCAGCTGCTGGGTATGGATGGCCTGCATAGTGTCAAGCATGTTTTCGGGGCCATATACCCAAACGCTGTCGGGCACAAGACTGGGAGGCGCACTGGCATTGTATTGCTGTTTGTAGCTGATGGCTAAATCTGGTTTTACAACAAGCCTCTTTTGTGCTAAATTATCAAGCTTAAACCGCAATTCCGGTTCTTCAAACTCAATGTCCGTTTCATTGATGTTAAAGGCTTCGGCAACCACATTGCGCAAGTTCACCGTATTGATGTAATAATCATTCTGGCTACGCTTGCGATAGGGCATCGATTCGAGCGAAATCGCTAACTGCTTTACGTTTCTAAGGTAACCCGCACGCAGAATGACAAACCCCCTGCTGTTGATGGTAAGCTTGAGGGCTTGGTCAGTTTGTTCGGCCAGCCATTTGTCATTGGGCAAATCCACGTAGCTTACCGGCAAATTATAAGTCATGCTGTAATCGTCGGACAGTTTGATCAGCAACCACAAAATGGTTGACACAAAAACAAACACCAGAAAAACCGATAGTTTATTTCGGTTTTTCCTGACCGGATCGAAAGTACTGACGATTTGTCGGACCGGGTTCATAAATTGGGGCCGGCACCTTCCGGCATTGGTGGTTACTTATTCATACCAACCTGGGCACTATCCATAACAACTGCGCTTTTTTCGATCAGGAGTTTGTTGCCGTCAACCACTTCAATCAGGACGGCGGTCTCCTTTACGTCAAGCACTTTGCCATGAATGCCACCCAGGGTGATTATTTTATCGCCTTTTTTGAGGGCTTCACGGTATTTACGTTGGTCTTTGGCTTTCTTCATTTGGGGACGGATAAAGAAAAAGTAGAACACAACCATGATCAGGATAAGGGGCAAAAAGGACATCAGTCCGCCACCTTCGCCACCTTCGCCTCCGGCTGGTGGGCCGAACAAGAGTAAACTTAAAATATTCATATTATTGTTTGATTTTGAATGATTAAGGTAATGCAACCTGTGCCTTTAGCCGCAATACTGTGGTGCTTGGGCTGGTGTTTGACAATACGGTTACGGTTTTATTTTGAATGCCCCTTAGGCCATTGCTATCGAATACAATTTCCACTTTTCCTTCCTTGCCCGGTTTGATGGGGGTGTTTGTAAAACTGCTGGCGGTGCAGCCGCAGCTGGCACTCACTTTGCTGAGGATGAGGTCGGCAGTGCCTGTGTTTTTAAACTTAAAAGCATAGGTAGCCCGTTCTCCTTGAATCAACCTGCCAAAATCGTACTCCATACGCGTGAATTCAATGGCAGGTGTTTTCTGCTGGTTGGTTGATTCACCAGCCGATTTGGGATTGTTGATTAAATCAGTTTCCAAGTTTTTTGTTGGCTCATTGCAAGCAGAAACAATAAATAAGATCAGCAGAGAAAGTAAGGGTGTATTGATAAAACGGGTCATAGGTTTTAAGAATTCAAGAGTCATTTATGCATGTTTTGGCAAAGATACAATTTTTGTAAAGGAGGTGTATGAGGCTGTGATTAATTATTCCTGCTACCCATAATGGTCAATGAACCTTTGTACACCTCATTGCTTTTGAACCCTTCGCAGTGCAGCACATAAAAATACACCCCGTCTTTAAGGTTTCCGCCATCCCAGTCGTTTTGGTAATTTATTGATTCATATACTGTACGGCCTTGTCGGTTGAAAATAACCAGACTGGTTTTTTGGTAATAGGCCGACAGCGGTTTGGCCCCACCAAAATTAAGGCTTTTGATGGTGTTTTCCTCTATTTCTTCTTCGCCTGGGGGTGCTTCTGTGATTACAAAATAATCGTTTATTCCATCACCATTGGGGGTAATGATATTCGGAATTTTCAATTTGATGGGCAAAACCTTCACCTCCTTGGCAAAGATGGTGTCGCAACCCTGTGGATTATACACTTTGAGAATAACGGTGTAATCTCCTTCCTCTGAATAAAGATGGCGGGGAATTAATAAATCCGAGCCGGGACTTTCGTCACCAAACTCCCAAAAATGGCCTGTTATGTCGATGTCTCCGGCAGAGAGGTTCTCAAATGAAAAATCAATATAGGGATTCTGGATATAGGCCGTATCCGGATCGGCTTCGATCAGCACTTCGGGGTTGGGGTAAGCTTCTGTATAAACTGAATCCATTTGTACGCAGCCAAAGCTATCCTCTGTTTCAAGGTAATACCAAAGATGCGCTTTCAATCCAATAGCAAGTGATGGATTTCCCGGAGCAATTTGCAAAGGCCTTACTTGCCATCGGTATATGTAACTATCGGCTTCGCCTGAGGCTGTGGCCTGCAGCATGGCAGTGTTGCCATTGTCGTTATCCCCATTGGTGCATGTGAGCTGCATTTGTTCGAACTCGACAAGGGAGCGAGGCCTTACTTCCAATTCGAAAAAAGGGCTCAGGCAATTTTCACCTGTTGTGGTATCCGTAACGCTTACTCTGTAGGAAGTTGTTTCAATGGCTTTTACCAAAATATCTGCTGTGGTTTGCCCGCCCGGCTCCCATAAATAGGTATAATTAGTGCTGTCAGGAACGCTTAAGCTTACAAACTGCCCGTGGCAGACTGGCAAATCAACCAGAATACTAATTTCACAATCAATCATTTGTGCTTTTGCGGCATGGTTAGTCAGGCCAAGCGAAAGCGTAAACAATAAGAAACTTCCGGCGGATTTTAGAAACAACAGCTTTAAGTTATTCATGCTGAAAAGGCGATTGAAAGATAGGTTCATGATCAAAGTGTGTGCAGCATCTTATCATGCCTGCAGTTTGGATAATGGTTTATTAACGCAAAATTAGAAAAAAAATTGCAGTTCGGTTTATTAAGTTAAAAAATTGTATATCAATAAAATGTACCACTTCCAAGCATGATAAGGGTGCAATCGCACACCACTTCAATGCCTGCATTTTTTGCTATTTCTGCCAGCTCAGGATTTTCTGTTCCCGGGTTGAAAATTAGTCGTTTGGGGTGTAGTTCCAGAATGTAAGCATAATAAGCCGCCTGTTTGGCGGGCCCCACATAAAGGGTTACTGCAAAGCACTGCTCCAAAACTGGTTTTTCGGTGATAATTGGAATGGATTCCACCTTTCCCTCGCGCATTCCTATAGCAATCACCTCATGACCATGTGCATTCAGGCTCCTGATTGCCATATTGGCATAGCGCTCTGGCTTGGGGCTTGCACCGATAACCACAACAAGAGGTTTCATGCCCGATTGGTTTGTCATTGCTTATAAACAATCGAGTTGATGTTCATGCCTGCACCTACGGATGCAAATACAAGAATATCATTTTTCTTGATGCTGTGACCGGGCAAAACACCCTTAAGGATCATATCGTAAAGGGTTGGAACAGTCGCTACAGAGTTGTTTCCCAATGTATTGATATTCATTGGCATAACCTTTTCAATATCCGCCCGCATGCCATACAGCTTATAAAACCGCTGAATAATGGCAGCATCCATTTTTTCATTGGCTTGGTGGATCAATACTTTTTTAACTTCGGTGATGGGGATATCGGTTTTGTCCATGGAAGCCTTCATAGCGGCAGGAACATGCGACAGGGAATATTCATAAATTTTCCGCCCATGCATTTTGATATAGCGGATTTGATCACTGCTTTTGGGCGCATTTGATTTGCCCATATAGAGGTAATCGACCTCTTCAATGGTATGCGACATCATGGAGCTGGCCAAAATACCAGACTTTTCATCCGATTCCACCCCTTCAAGGATAACGGCACCGGCACCATCACTAAAAATCATCATATCACGGTCATAAATGTCAACAACGCGCGACAATGTTTCAGAACCTATTACCAGGCATTTTTTCGCCAATCCGCTGCGGATATACGAATCAGCCTGAATCATGCCTTGAATCCAGCCCGGGCATCCAAATAGAACGTCGTATGGAACGCAAGCTGTATTCTTAATGCCCAGTTTGTGTTTCACGCGCGAGGCAAGGCTTGGCACAGCATCAGATTGAACAGTATTAATATTAACATCTCCAAAATTATGAGCAACAATTATCTGGTCGATTGTTTCCGGGTCTATACCAGCATTTTCAATGGCTATTTTAGCAGCTTCATAAGCAAGATCCGAATTGTTTTGCTCGGGCTTTGCCCAGCGGCGCTCAAAAATCCCAGTGATATCGCTGAATTTGCTTATGATAACTTCTCCGGGGCTATCGATCTTAATTTCATCCTTTTCAAAAAAATCCTGCTTGATGAATTCATCGTTGGTGACGACTTTTTCCGGGATATAACTACCTGTGCCTGTTATGATTGAGTTAATATATTTTGACATAACCTATTGTTTATAAATTGATAATCAGTAATATACATGATGCGCAAAATTTCAACAGCTGTATGTCAGCTGTTTTTACAGCTGGCAAAAGTAATATTTAAAGTAATTCTTAGCCCCTGGCTTGCGATTTTGTTTCCAATCGTGCTGAATCTGGTCAATTTGCTGTCGCGGATTTTCCAAAACACGTCATAATTTCCTATAGTGGGAAATAAAAGGGGGTAGGTTTGAATATTGATGGATGTGACGTAAAAAATATCAGTTAAACATTAAACCTAATGTGCAAAATATCCCCTTCTTCAACAATATAGTTTTTGCCCTCAATTTTGAATTTGCCTGCATCTTTCACGCCTTGCTCTGATTTATATTTGATAAAGTCCTCATACTTCATCACTTCGGAGCGGATAAACCCTCTTTCGAGGTCGGAGTGTATAACGCCTGCTGCCTGGGGGGCTGTCATGCCCTTGCGGATGGTCCATGCCCGGATTTCCTTGGGCCCCACAGTAAAAAACGATTGCAGGTGGAGCAAGCTGTAGGCAGCCCTGATCAGGCGGTTAACCCCTGGTTCGGTAAGATTTGCATCACCAAGGAAAACAATACGGTCTTCTTCATCTTCAAGCTCAGCTATTTCCGCCTCCAGCTCGCCGGCAATATAAATGATTTCTGTTTCTTCACCGGCCAGTGATTTTTCCAAAGCTTCTGTGTATTTATTCCCTGTCAGGGCCGACTTTTCATCTACATTACAAACATAAATTACAGGTTTATCTGTTAACAGTTGTAATTCGGCTACGTATTTGGTGTCAGCTTTATCCACTGGGGCATTGCGTGCATTGCCAAAATTTTCGAGGTGATCTTGATAAATTTTCAGAACATCCAAGGCTTTTTTGGCATCTTTTTCGCCAATTTTAATGAGCTTTTCAACGCGCTGCATTTTTCTGGTTACCAGGTCCAGGTCCCTTACCTGCAGTTCGAGGTCAACAATTTCCTTGTCGCGAACAGGGTCCACCGAGCCTTCAATGTGTGCCAGGTTATCATCATCAAAACAGCGCAACACATGAATCAGGGCATCCATCTGCTGTATATCGGCCAAAAACTTATTGCCCACACCCTCACCCTGACTGGCGCCTTTGGCCAGACCAGGCAAATCGACAATCTCAACAGTAGCAGGTATAATCTTTTGTGTATGAACAAATTTGTCAATTTCATAAAGCCTGTTGTCAGGCACTTCAACCATGCCTATGTTGGATTTGGTTGCACTGAAAGCAAAATTGGATGCCTCCGCTTTGGTATTGGACATGCAATTGAAAATAGTCGTTTTTCCGATATTGGTGAGGCCGATAATGCCGCAATTGAGAGCCATGTTATAGGGATGTAAATGGTTAAAAATCTGGCTGGCAAAGATAATCTCAAAATTTCGATTGAAAGCCTTTTTTATTTTATTGATTTTTACTAATTTTGCGGCCTTGTTTTCTGACCCTCCGGAGTTGGACATCTACATGTTTTCAACGTCTTAAAACAGTAAAATTTTTGTTTAACCACCCTGGCTGAAACAATCCGGTAAATTAGGACAGGTACAAATCTTTATTTGAATGACTGAAAAAGATGAAACCATCAATGAAGGGCAATTGCCCGAAACCCCTCAAGATGAGGTAAAAGTTGATGAAGTCAGTGGCGAAGCCCAAGCCGAGCCCACCGCGAAAAAAGCGGAACCCATAACCGAAGAGGCTGAAGAAACCCCCGAACAAGTTGAAGATTCCGAAGAAAAAGCTGCCCCTGTTGAAGAGGTTGTAGCCGAAATGCCAACAGAAGAAGTTGTTTCTGTTGTTGCGGAAGAAACAAGCCAGGAAGCGGAAACAGAAATGCCATCCGAACCGCTTGCCGAAGCAGGGAATGTGGAAGCTGAAGAAACTGTAGCAAAGGAAACTGTTGCTGAGGAAACTGTTGCTGAGGAAACTGAATCGGAAGAAACAGCAGAGGAATCAGAAAAACCTGCCTTTAGAAAAGCAAGGGTTATGCCTGTTGCTGGTGACTTCGACTGGGATGCAGTTGACAAAAAACGCGAAGTGTACAGCTCAAAAGAACGCAACAGGTTGGAGGAGATGTACGACAAAACACTTAGCTCTATCGGTGACCATGAGGTTATTGATGGCTATGTAGTGACTAAAAACAGCCGTGAAGTGGTTGTGAACATCGGGTTTAAATCAGATGGCGTTATACCTGTTTCTGAATTCCGCTACAACCCAAACCTGACCGTAGGTGACAAGGTTGAAGTGTATGTTGAAAATCAGGAAGGCCCCAGCGGACAATTGATTTTGTCGCACAAAAAGGCACGCATCCTCCGTTCATGGGACAGGATAAACGAAGCCTTCGACAAAGAAGAAATCATCAATGGTTATGTGAAATGTCGCACCAAGGGTGGTTTGATTGTAGATGTATTTGGAATAGAGGCATTTTTGCCTGGTTCACAAATTGATGTGAAACCCATCCGCGATTATGATATCTATGTGGATAAAACCATGGAATTCAAAGTGGTTAAGATCAACCAGGAATTCAAAAATGTGGTGGTTTCACACAAAGCCCTTATTGAGGATGAGCTTGAGCAACAAAAAGCCGAGATCATTAGCAAACTCGAAAAAGGACAGGTGCTTGAAGGTACCGTCAAAAACATCACTTCCTATGGTGTGTTTATCGATTTGGGTGGTGTTGACGGCCTTATTCACATTACCGACCTTTCATGGGGACGCATCAACCATCCGGAAGAGATTGTTGAACTTGACCAGAAAATTAAGGTCGTTATCCTTGACTTCGACGACAATAAAAAACGTATCGCCCTTGGCCTCAAGCAACTTACCCCACACCCATGGGATGCACTGGACGAAAGTATGAAAGTTGGCGATACCGTTAAAGGAAAGGTTGTTGTTATTGCTGATTACGGTGCATTTATCGAAATTGCTGCCGGCGTTGAAGGCCTGATCCATGTTTCAGAGATGTCGTGGTCGCAGCACCTGCGCACCGCACAGGACTTCCTGAAGGTGGGTGATGAAATCGAAGCCGTGATCCTTACGCTTGACCGCGAGGAGCGCAAAATGTCGCTTGGCATGAAGCAGCTTATTCCCGATCCATGGGAAAATATCAAAGACCGCTATCCGGCAAATTCCAAACATACAGCTACAGTTCGCAACTTTACCAACTTCGGTATTTTTGTTGAAATGGAAGAAGGTGTTGATGGCTTAATTCATATCTCTGACCTTTCCTGGTCGAAGAAAATCAAGCATCCGGCTGAGTTTACCAAAGTAGGCGAAGTAATTGATGTGATTGTACTCGATGTGGATGAAGAAAACCGACGCTTAAGCCTAGGCCACAAGCAGCTGGAAGAAAATCCATGGGATGTGTTTGAAAGCATTTTTGTGGTTGGTTCCGTTCATCAGGGCACAGTAATGAGTGCTTCCGACAAAGGCATGATCGTTACATTGCCCTATGGTGTTGAAGGTTTTGCACCCAACCGCCACCTCAAAAAAGAGGATGGAAGTCAGGTGAAAGCTGAGGAAACAACTGATTTCAAGGTGATCGAGTTTTCAAAAGAAAACAAGAAAATCATCCTTTCCCATTCACGCATCCATGAGGACAAAACCTTTATGTCGCGTGCAGCAGAAGAATCAGGTGTGCGCACCGAAGCTAAAACAACCAAGCGTGTTGTTAAGCAAATCAATGAAAACTTAGAGCGTACTACCCTGGGTGATCTTGATGTGTTGGCTGGTTTGAAAAAGGACCTCGAAGATGAGGAAAACGCAGCCAAGAAAAAGAAGTAATCGGTTGATTATTTAATACCAATTAAAAGCCATCTCTTTACCGGGATGGCTTTTTTTTATCAACGCTTTTGCGGAAAAGGCCTGATCTTAACACCAAATAAACTAATTTTGGACTTATGATTCCCTTTACACTAAACATACTCGGCAGCGGATCAGCTGTGCCTACCCTGCACCGAAATCCCAGCAGCCAATTGCTTCAATACAACGGTCTCTATTTTTTGATTGATTGTGCCGAGGGCACTCAATTGCAACTTAAAAAAATGAAAGTGAGTGCCATGCGCATTGGTCATATCCTGATCAGCCATTTGCATGGCGACCATTATTTTGGTTTGATAGGGCTCATCACCTCATTGCATCTTATTGGCCGCACGGCCCCCTTATATATTTACGGGCCTCCCCAATTATTTGATATAATTAGTTTGCAGCTGGATGCAGCACAAACCAAATTGAATTATCCATTGGTTTTTAATGGGTTAGATGAAGGTATAACAGTAACTCTATTTGAGGACGAAAACATACAGTTGCAAGCATTTCCATTGGTACACCGCATACCTACATGGGGTTTTTTGTTTACTGAAAAACCCGGGGAGCACCGTATCCACAAGGATTTTGTTGCCCGATACAGTCCTGCTATTGAAACAATTAGAGCTATCAAGGCGGGTGCTGATTTTAAATTGGATGATGGGTCTGTACTGCCTAATCATGCCATAACGATTGCTCCGCATGCACCTCGCTCATACGCTTACTGTACAGATACGGCCTATAGTGAAGTAATTGTGCCAATTATCAAAAATGTAACTGTGTTATACCATGAGGCCACTTTTATGCACAATCGCCTGCAAGATGCCATCAAAACCTACCACTCTACAGGTGTTCAAGCGGCCCAGATAGCACGCATGGCCAATGCCGGAACGCTTTTATTGGGTCACTATTCATCGCGTTATAAGAATTTGGAACCTTTGCTGCAGGAAGCAAAAGCTGTATTTGACAATACCATGGCTGCGGATGATGGTTTTGTACTGGAAATCAAATGATTATTACCTGAAATAGTCATGTGTTTTTCCTTCCTTAGATTGATTCCAAAATAGGAGCTTGATATATCTGTAATCGGAATTAATTACTACCTTAGCCCTTTAGATTTTGACTACTTTTAAACCAAATATAATTATGGAAAATATTGATTGGAAAAACTTGCCATTCGGTTATTTCCCAACTGATTACAACGTAAGGTGTAATTGGAAGGATGGTGACTGGGGCGAGTTGGAAGAATCCTCTTCCGAGTACATCAGCATCCACATGGCAGCCACAGCCCTGCATTATGGGCAGGAAGCCTTTGAAGGGATGAAAGCTTACAGGGGTAAAGATGGCAAAGTACGTTTGTTCAGGTGGCAAGACAATGCCAAACGCATGCGTATGTCAGCCTCAGGCATTATGATGGCCAAGGTTCCTGATGAATTGTTTTTTGCTGCTATTGACAAGGCAGTAAGGCTGAATGCCCGTTTTATTCCACCTTATGGCACTGGTTCTGCATTGTATATCAGGCCTTTGCTGTTTGGTTCAGGACCCCAGGTGGGCGTTAAGCCTGCCAAAGAATATATGTTTATGGTGTTCGTAACACCTGTTGGCCCTTATTTTAAGGAAGGGTTCAATCCGGTGAAAATTGAGCTGGTCCACGATTATGACAGGGCTGCCCCGCAAGGCACAGGCCATATCAAGGTGGGAGGAAATTATGCAGCCAGCTTGCGTCCGGCCGACAGGGCTAATAAGGAAGGCTATGGTTCCATATTGTTCCTTGATGCCAAAGAGAAGAAATATATTGATGAAGCTGGTCCTGCTAACTTCTTTGGCATTAAAGAAGGTAAGTATATTACACCGAAATCCTGCACCATCCTGCCATCAATTACGAACAAAAGCCTCGAAGTTATTGCAGGCGATATTGGCTTAACAGTCGAAAGACGGCCTGTAGCCCTCGACGAACTGGAAACATTCGAAGAAGCTGGTGCCTGCGGTACGGCTGCGATTATTTCACCAATTGGAAAAATCGTTGACAGGGAAACCAAAAAAGAATATAACTACGGAACTGAAGCAGGGCCATATTCCAAAAAACTTTACCAAACCCTTAGGGGAATTCAGGAAGGTGAAGTGGAAGATAAATACGGCTGGACAACCATACTTGAAGGCTTGTAGTTGCTTTTTTTAGTTTTAAGAATTCATCAAAAAGCTTCCTGAAAAGGGGGCTTTTTTTATGCAAATATCAACCAGATAAGGTAAACCAGGGTGAAGGCCCCAAGAAACACGATCCCAATCCATGCCCAAATGCGCAATCCACGCCCGGGCTGCAGATGCTTTGGAACGCGATTGGATGTAATAGCCCGCAAATTGATATAAGCCAAAACCGGAGCTGTTATAAATGACAAGGAAGTAGCCAGGTCAACCATAATACGCATACTCTGGCCTGCCATGCTAATAAGGATTAATCCGCCTGTTGAAACCAGGACAATCCAAAAAACATAGGGAACACGCTCCCCATGGTCTTTAATCGACGGAAACAAAAGCTGAGTAATAGTTCTGAGCACCCTCGGATAGGCATCAGTAACTGTAAGTGTGGTGCTAAGCATGGTTGTAAGCGCTGCAACGGCAATTACCGGATAGGCCCAGCTGCCTATATTATTGGTATATAAACGCACCAATTGATCTGCAAAAATGGCACCGCTTGGCGAAAGGCTTTCTGATGAGCCATGCATTACCAAGGCTCCAAGTGTTAGGAATGCAGCTGCAACCAGCATGGTGCCGAAATAACCAACCCGGAATTCAGTAAGCACTTCGCTGAGGGAAGGTTTTTGTTTTAGTTGGTTGTTCTTTGCCTGGCTCCAAAGCGAACCCCATACAGCCAGATCGATGGGGGCTGGCATCCAGCCGATGAAAGCAATCAGGAAAATAAGATGGGTTTTGTTGTTTACATCAAAAATACCACCCAAGCCGGTAGTGCCGACCGGGCCCTGGAAGGCTGCAGCAATTACAGCTGTAATTGTTGAAATGGATAACATGACGATGACCACTTTTATTAGTGTGTCCAATAATTTGAAACGGCCAATCACCAGCAAAATAAGCGTAAGAACCATAATAATAGCACTCATGCTAAGGGCCGTAAGGCCGCTGTTGAACAGGTTGTTGGCCAATCCGGCAGTAACCATGGTAAGGGCAGCCTGAATGGGAAACATAGTAAGCAGGGTAAAGCCCAGGAACAAATAAAGTGCCCATTTTCCGGTATCGAAATAACCTTTGATCAGGTTGTCACCTGTGGCCAGCACATAACGTCCGGCAAACTCAAAAAACGGGTATTTTAAAACATTGGCAGCGAGCAAGATCCACATCAGTTCGAAGCCAAAATCAGCACCTGCCCTTGTGCTTTGCACCAAATGTGATACGCCTATCGCAGCACCTGCATAAAGCAATCCAGGACCTAAAGTTGCGTAAAACCTGCGTAAATTAAAATTTTGACTGTGTTTTATTGCCAGATTTTCCATGCTTCTTCTGCTTGCTTTTCGAACATGGTTTGTCCATTCAGGATGGCTGCACCGGCCCGCTTGCCCAGCTCCAGGAATTTAGTCTCCTGGGGGTTGTAGATCAAGTCGATAAGGATGTGATCGCTGTTGATATATTTATACATCAAATCAGGCGCACTGCTTTGGTTGGGGAACATGCCCACCGGGGTTGTATTGAT
Organism: Bacteroidales bacterium; assembly: GCA_018400955.1. GTDB lineage: Bacteria > Bacteroidota > Bacteroidia > Bacteroidales > F082 > CALAZZ01. The sequence continues at coordinate 5,313 of JAGYLH010000057.1, read as the reverse complement.
TATTAATAAATGCGTTTTAATAATAGAGGATGTAACCATCGGGTAACTAAGTTGGCCTACCTTTTTGCTGTAGCGGCTTACTTCGGTATAACCTATGCCTAGTGTACGCAACACATATTGCACTGCTTTGGAAGCACCACCGGTGCCTAAAACAAGGGCTTTGTGCACATCATGCCGGTTGAGGAGCAAAGGTTCGATGGCTGCTGTAAACCCGTGCACATCTGTATTAAAACCAATAAGCTCAGTATGTTTTCGTTTGCGCTCGATCTTAATGGTGTTTACTGCACCAATTATTTTTGCAGCATAATCGATCTCGTCAAGAAAAGGCATAACGCTGGTCTTGTAGGGAATTGTTACATTGAGGCCCAAGAGCCTGTCGTGTTTTTCAATTAGTGCCGGTAATTCATCGATTTCCGCTAAGGGAAAGAGTTCATAACTGGCATTAATCTGTAACTTCGCAAATTTTTCAGTAAAAAGTTGCTCTGAATAGGAGTGCGAAAGCTCTTTTCCAATAAGTCCGTAAAGATCCATACAGCCCAGTTTTCTATTTGTTAATCAATGGTTTGCGGGAGGCAAGGTATTCAATTGCCCAAATACTGATAATGCCTGCAAGCATAAACAAACATGCAAATATAACAATGTTGTCTAATGTGTCAGGAAATGTTGGTAAATAGCGCACCATTTGTGTTCCATCCTTTTTTAATAACAATTCTCCGGCAGTGTCCCGCAAAGTTATTGTTTCTTTCCAAGGCCACAAAATACTCAACGACCCCAATATGAAGCCGGTGAGAAGCGATATGGTTTGATCCTTGTAAGTCTTTAACAGCCATGATAAGAAGTGCGAAAAAGCGAGCAATCCCAGCCCACCACCAAGTAAAACCGGAAAAAGTATGCCCATGTCGCGGTTGTTTATCGCCTCAATGGCAACCAATTGGTAATTGCCCATCAGGATAAGCACAAATGAGCCTGACAAGCCGGGCAGAATCATACTGCAAACGGCAACTACTCCACTCAGCATCAAGTAAAAAAAGTTAGCGTTTGGGTTTGCTGGGCTCAAAAAGGTGATGGCCACAGCGAGGGCTGTTCCCAAAATAAAACTGATGATAACGGATGGTTTCCAGCTGCTTATCGTCTTGCCGACAAAATAAACGGAGGCCAATACCAGCCCGAAAAAATAAGCCCAGATATACACAGGGTAATTGGTAAACAAATAGTCGAAAAGGCGGGCAAGACTTACTATAGCGATGGCTATACCTAACAAAATTGATAGGATAAACCAAAGATCTGTATGTGTTGCAAATCCTTTGAAATCGGCTTTAATAATCAGTTTTACCGCCTTGCTATTAAACGATTTTATGGCGTTTATCAATCTTTCGAAAATACCGGTTATCAGTGCAATGGTGCCACCCGAAACACCCGGGATTACATTGGCGGCTCCCATAGCTGCGCCTTTTAGTATTAATACAAGGTATTGAGTCATAGGTGCTATTTAAGAATTTTTCTGATTAGTTTGAGTTTGTTTCCATAAGGTGCGTAGCGCAATGGAATATCAATCCAGGTGGCACGTTTCATTACAGGCTTTGCATGCGAAAATGCTGCAAAACTTTTATGTCCGTGATAATTGCCCATTCCGCTGTAGCCAACACCCCCAAAAGGCAATTTGCTGTTGGTAAAATGCATGATGGTGTCGTTGATAGTAACACCGCCAGCTGAAATCTTGTTGAGCAGCTCTTTCTGGATTGCTTTGCTTTTGGTGAAAAAGTAGGCAGCCAGGGGTTTATCGCGTTTTCTTACAAAAGCAATGGCCTCTTCCAGGGTTTCATAGGTGACGATTGGCAAAAGGGGGCCAAAAATCTCTTCCTGCATGATCGTACTTTCCGGGTTGGCATCCTCAATCAAGGTTAAGGGGAAAAAGCGTGTTTCCGGATTTGCCTGGCCAAGGCTGGTGGCTTTACCCGTTTGGCTCAGTTGGAGCAGCCGTTCGAAATGAGAGGCTGAGATGATGCGCCCATAGTCAGGGCTTTGTTCCATGCTGGTGCCAAATAATTTTTCAGCGGCCGTCACCAATTCGTTTATAAACTGTTGCTGAATACTTTTGTCGATGAGGAGATAATCAGGGGCAATACAGGTTTGGCCGGCATTGATGCATTTGCCCCATACAATGCGCTTTGCTGCTTGTCTGAGGTTGGCATCTGCATGTACGATGCAGGGGCTTTTGCCGCCTAACTCAAGCACTACAGGAACAAGGTTTTCTGCTGCGGCTTTCATTACAAGTTTGCCAACGGCGGTGCTGCCCGTAAAAAAAATCAGGTTGAATGCTTTATATGTGAGCGTGCTGCCTGTTTCGACATCCCCTTGGATGACTTTTAGAAAAGCTTCATCAAAATGGGTGTTGATGATTTCTTCGATAAGCTGACTGGTGTGGGGGCTGAACTCCGAAGGTTTGATAATGGCACAGTTTCCGGCTGAAATAGCACCAATAAGTGGGGCGAAAACAAGCTGGAATGGATAGTTCCAGGGTGCCAATATCAAAACACATCCCAGTGGCTCGTATTGTATAAAACTACTTGCCGGAAGGGCAGCAAGGGGCGTGCTGACACGCTTGCGGGCTGACCAGCATTTAAGTTTTTTAAGGTGCAGGCCAATTTCTTCATACACAAGACCAATTTCTGTTGCATATGCTTCAAAGGCTGATTTTCCCAGATCGGCTTGCATGGCCTGGATCAGGTTGCTTTCGTAGTGTTTTATAAGTCCTTTCAGTTTAAGCAATTGCTTTTTCCGATAACGGAGGTCGTGGGTTTGCCCGCTATAAAAATAATCCTGCTGTTTTTTAATGATGGTATCGATCATATTGCTCAGCCTTATTGATTATTAAAGGAGTGAAACTTTGAGGGTCGAAAAACGCTTAACGATGCAATTGATATGAACGTATCAGATCGACAATTTTGGGCACAAGAATAACATCGGGATAATACTCCATAAGCTCTTTATGACCTTCATAATCAATCTCAAGTGCGTTTTCGAGGTAATAACATGCTTGTACTGTATTCTTATTAAGAATGAGTGACGCCACCAATCGGTATAGGATGATGCTATTTTCCGGTTGGTTGACCAAACCGGTTTTTAGCAAGTTTACGGCAGTATCATATTCCCCCTTAACGACGTACATATTGGCATGTTCGGCCCACAAATAAGGATCGTTGGGATCGATTTCCTCTATCTTATTAAAGCAATCAGTTGCCTTGTCGAACTGTTCTAATTTTATATACAACTCGGCAAGTATCAAAAGGAATTCTGCGTTCAGGGGATCAAGCTGACAGGCTTTTTCCAGATACCTGATGGCTGTTTTGGTGTTTCCTTCCTCATCAAATATAACGCCAATACCTGCCCAGGGTTCGGGCAACTCCTCATCCAGGTCGATGGCTTTGCGATAGTTGATGAGCGCGGGCCTGTAGTCCTGCATTTTTTCGTAGCATTCGCCAATATTATAATAAGTGAGGGCCTCAGGCTTCTCAAAATCAAATGATTCGCGATACACCTCAATGGCTTTGGTGTAATTTTCCAAACCAGCATAGGCCTGGCCAATACTCATATAGGCTGCAATGTATTTGTGGTCGATGGCCAGGACATATTCAAAAGAATCAATTGCTTTTTCGTAATGTTCGAGGTGGTGATAGGCGAGGCCAAGATTAAACCAGGCAGCAATGCTGTAGGGGTATTTTTCAAGGTGGTTATGAAAGAAAAAGACAGCATCTTCCAAGCGCTTATCCACTTCGTAGCAAAGGCCGATTTCAAAAAGCAGGGCTTCAGACTCAGGGCTTTTATTCAGCGCTTTATTAAGGAAAGTAAGTGCATTCCCATACTCACCGAGGTTTTCGTATTCAAAGGCAATAGTTGAATAAATTTCTTCAAGCTCCTCTTCATCAACAAACTGCATGGCATTTTTATATTCTTCGATGGCTTTTTTAAACTCCATCATCATGCTGTAAATGGTGCCGCGCGTCATGATAATTTCGGGGTCATTAGGCTCGGAAAGTTCCAAATCGCCCAGTATATCCAATGCAAGCAGGAAATTATTCTCAGTTGCCAATTGCCGAGCCTGTTTTATTTTCAAACTTGAGCTAAAAGGGTGCTGTTGCAGGGCAATATCAAGTGCCAGCCTCGATTTCTCTGTATTGAAACTGTGCTGATAATAGTCCACAAGCACCTCAAACTCTTCGGCATCGAAGTACTCGCCTTCCCCGCCCAGAAGCATGTTTTCGAATCTGCTGGTCAGGCCTTCAATCTGGTAATCGTCATTCCAGTAAAAATCGTCACTCATATTTATCTTTCAATTTCAGGGCAAATGTAACAAAATTCCAAACGCATGCATTTTCATGAGGTCATGCTTGAACTTGATTGTGCAGGTCGAATAAACACATGACGCATGCAAATGTCCTATGTAAAGGTAATACACCACATGCATCCAAAGGGGCTGCTGTTAGTAATTTATATTTAAATAATTGTTAACATATTTTTAAAGATCACTATATGAAAGTGTTAAAGATTAAGGTGTCAGCATTTTCAGTTCTTCATAATTGTTTGGTTTGAGCACAATACGGTGATCTTTGTCAAGCAAAATCATTGTAGGTGTGGCATAAACCAAGTAGTCATCTACTATCTTGCTTTCCCAGCTTTCACTGGGACTGATGTGTATCCAATTGAGTTTTTCACCCGTGATGATTTCCCTAAGTTCATTATTGTCAGGGCTTAATATGATAGATAAAATTTCCGTTTGTGGATTTTCGGTTTGATAAGCTTTAAGCTGGGGCAACAAATCGATGCAAAAGGGGCATGTTGTTGACCAAAATACAATGAGCGTATTCTTCCCTTTAAGGGATTCCAATTCAAATGGATTTCCATCCAAATCGATGGCACTGATGGAAGGTGCCTGAACGCCAACGGCAATTTTGCGGTAAGGGGCTATTGAAAGTTCCAGGTTCTCAATGGTTTCAGGTTCCATACAGCCGGGGTTGAGGTGGGGGAGGCCACTGATAAAATCACTAACGGCATTCAGTCCCATGCGCGAAAATCCTTCGATTAGGAAAGTTACTGCAAACACGTAGGCATCAGGGCTGATGGCGCTTTCGGCAAGAATAACATCCACAGCCTGCATAAAAGCCAGTTGCACCTCAGCCATGCCTTGTCCTTGTTGCTGGTGCATGGCCAAGTAATCGATGAATATGCGGTTCAGGATATCAGAGCGCAGCAGGGCATCGTCGTTAAAATCAATGGCATCGAAAAAGTGCTTTTTAAGCTCAGTGCGCTGTTCGT
>JAGYLH010000056.1 GCA_018400955.1 Bacteroidales bacterium | reverse complement strand
ATAGACAATCTTTATTTCGAAGATCGGTGCACCATTTTGCTTAACTCCCCCAGAGAAACAAAATGTTACAGAATATGTCAATCAATTCGATAATTGCCGATAAGATAAGAAGAACTAATTTGGTTTAAAACCGTAAAGATAACAACAAAAATGAGTTTTGTCAAATAAAATTAGAGTAAATAACTCATTATACTTTACCTCAACTTAGGCTATCGCTTCATATCACTGGTAATACGAATGCGTTCATTTCCCCTGTAGGCCACTACAAAAGCATCATGAATGCCCTTTGAACGTATCACCCTGCTATATGCTTCTGCTTCGCTGAAGCTGCTAAAACGACCGGTTGAGTATCGGTAAAGCCCACTAAAGGTGTTTTCAACTATTGGTGTTTCAATGTTGTAGCGTCTTCTGAATGCTTCTGTATCAATCCGGCTTCGCGACATGGCAATCACCTGAACCCGGAACTCATATTGGCCCTGAGAAGGTTCTGTGTAGCGCTGCTCATCAATTCTAACTACAGGCAAAGTTGTCTGTGGCCTAGGCCTTTCAGGCTGCACAGGCTGAACACTTTCGTAATCAAGCACCCTGACAGGTTCTTTGCGTCTGGGAATTTGGGTTTGTTGGGTTCGTTTTTTTGATTGCAATCCTTTATAATTGATGATGTAGGAAAGGCCGACAGATCCATAAAAAATAATATCATGGCGGAAACCATCACTATAAAAATCAAGATCGTCTGAGAATACAGTTTGCACCGAGCCTTCTACATTCAATCGTAAATCATTGGTCAGACGGATGTCTGCCCCCAAGGTGAGAGGCATATTTAAAGCGCCGGTTTTGTAACTTACACCGGGTGAAACCATGCCATTCTGCCAAATTATCGCTTCGGTAACGGAATTGCTTAAGATACTATTCCAACTAATGTAACCTAAGCCAGCCAAACCATAAACAGAAACGGGCCGATCGGCAAAACCGAAAAAGAGATTGCTGAAATTTAAATACATGTGTAATCCACCTTGTACCGTATTGCTTGTAAAGGCATTGTTCAAAGGAGTGCCGTTTGATAAGTTTTCCTTTACTGAACGTAAGCTAAGAAACTGAAAATGGGCACCTAATCCTATATATTCATTAAAGTATTTGCGTCCAAAAAGACCTATTCCGAACCGTGATTCACCTGAAGATAGCTTTTCAAAAAAATTCCTATTGCTCACATCACCATAATATTGGGCTAAACCAAAATTAAGCCCTGCTTCCCAGTCCCTTACAGCAACATTATCATTATTAATCCCGAGTTGGGCCTCAGCTGGGTAAACACTGAGCAATAGCGCTAGTACGATTAGTATGGAAATTTTCTTCATCGCGAAACAGTTTGGTTGAGTCTCCGGTTACAATATTTATAGAGGATTTCATCCGCACTTCCGTAGCCCAAATCATAAGCTTTTAACCAATCCTCGCATGAGCCGGTAGTATTTCCGATATAATACTTAGCTACACCTCTATTATAATAGTTTTTAATCCAATTAGCATAATCTGCCACCCTTGTGGGTTTTAGGTTAATTGCCCGGTCATAGTCAAGGATGGCATCACAATAGTAACCCATTTTACTCAATGCATTACCGCGCAGGGCATAAATCATGAAATCAGTAGTGTTGGGGTTTTCTTGAAGTGCCAACGAAAAAGCCCTTTCAGCACCATCGTAATCTCCTATTTGATACCTTAACAGACCCCAGTTATAATGGCTTGTATATTGATCTGTGGGTGAATCAAAGTCGATAAAATACTGTTGCGAATCACGTATAAACCGCTCATAGGTGTTGAAGTTCACCTCATAAAATTGATAATCGAATAAATCGTACCAATTATCAGGGGAGGTTTGGATGCGGATAAGGTTTTGGTTCCTATTTGCTGGGATCATTTTAAACCGAACTACTTGCTCCCCCCCGCTACGGATGGGATAAACCGCCATCAATAAATTTCCATCATTCACTTTCTTACGGGCCACCAATTCCTGCACCTCTTTGATAATGTGCACATCTTCCATACGGATTTTATTCTGCGCGAAGCTATTGATTACCCCGGTGGCATGGCTTTTGAGTGCCAGGTTTTTGTCCTTATAGATCAATTTCTCATAATTCTTAACCTTTCCAGTAGCAAAACACTCTAAATCTACAATATAAGGAACATTAAAAGGAACATCTTCAGGCAGAAGTTCGGCCAGTTTCTGGCTTCTGAAAACATAAAAATCAAATGACTCAAAACCAATCCAGCCCTTTTTTAAATAGGGGAATTCATATTCGCCGTCTTTATAGCGGTGGATCAACACATTGTATTGTTCATCCTTAATCATAATTTTCCGCAACTCTATGGAGATATAATTCCCAAGGCCTAATTGATCAATCCCGGGCTGCCTCGATGTATTGGTGCGGCTATCGGTATATGGAATGCGCTGGGGCGAAGATGCCCATGTGCCATTATCCTGCAAAGACCATCCATCTCCAGAGGTGATGGCTGATTGAATGGGACTCAATATAGAGTAATCAAGCAAACCATATGGATCACCCCCATCGGCACTGCTTTTTGAACATGGATCAACCTGGGCGTAGGAAGTCATGGTTAGAAAAAGCATAATCAAAAAAAATATCTTCTGTTGTTTCATCTCACTGTAATTTGCTTCGTACTAAATATCAAACAATCATATAATTACTACCCAAGTTTAAGTCGTAAATTTAAACAATCACAGGGCATATGATATATTGCTTCTGTAATTTTATTAAACTTTTTATCAACAATGAGCATTAATAACTTGATTAATAGTTTTTTAAAGACTTTTTAAATGCTATATAAGATAGAAATTGGTCGCTCAAAACGTGATCATACTATAGGTTGTCTGGGGCAAATATATATAAATTTCTTACCAAATCAATCCGAACAGCATTAAGAAGCGGGGGTGTCTTGTACAATTGCAATCAATTTTTCAATCGCAGCAGGGATACCCTCCGGGTTTTTGCCACCTGCCGATGCAGCATTTTTTTGGCCACCGCCTCCGCCATCAACCTCCCGTGCAATTGCTCGAACAAGTGCAGCTGCATCAAATCTTCCACTTTGTACCAGGTCATCTGATATGGCAAGGTTTAGTGACACCTTTCCTGATTCGGCGGTGGCGAGCATCACAATAAGCTTTTCATGCTTATCGCGTAGTTTAAGGCTGGTGTTTTTTGCGATGTTTGCGCCTTCGCTAATATGCTGGGCTACCACATTTATGCCATTCACCTGCCGCATGGTTTGCAACAATCCGTTGGCTAAACTTTCAGATTGAAGTACCTGTAAATGATCAATTTGTTTGGATAACTGGCTGTTTTTATCAACAAGTTGTTGCACACCTTTCATAATGTCGCCGGTGGTGCGAACTATTTCTTTTATATGGTTTAGTTGGTCAATTTGATGGTTGGCAAAACTGTCAGCGGCCAGCCCGGTAACAGCCTCAATACGCCTTATTCCAGCAGCAATGGCACCTTCTGAAACTATGCGGAAACTTCCAATTTGACCTGTGGCATTCACATGCGTACCACCACACAATTCTACGGAGTATGATTGGTTGAAGGTAACCACGCGTACCTTTTCGCCATATTTTTCACCAAAAAGGGCCATGGCACCCATTTCCTTTGCCTTGTCGATAGGCATCTCCTGAAAAACATTTATCGGAATATTTTCCCTGATCTTTGCATTGACCATATTTTCAACTTCGCGTATCTCATTTGTGGTCATTTTTCCAAAATGACTAAAATCAAACCGCAATCGCTCGTGATCCACCAATGAGCCTTTCTGCTCCACATGATTGCCCAATATCTGGCGTAAGGCTGCGTGCATCAGGTGTGTGGCGCTGTGGTTGTTTGCAATGAGCAAACGTTTTTTGTCATCCACAACTGCCTCAAAATCAGCTTCCGGACTTTCAGGTACATGATCACTAATGTGTATAACCAGGTTGTTTTCTTTGATGGTGTTCAGGATATTAATGCTTTCGTTGCTGTTTTGCAACACACCTGTATCACCCACTTGCCCGCCAGCTTCAGCATAGAAAGGAGAGCGGTCCAAAACAATTTCATAATGATTCTTACCCTTTGAAGTTACCATGCGATAGCGCATTATCCTAACCTGTTCGCGCAATTTGTCATAACCCACGAATACTGTTTTGCTGGTGTCTTTTTGCACTTCAACCCAATCGCCGGCAGCCACTTCAGCGGCTTTTCGTGAGCGAGTCTTCTGGGCTTGGAGACCTGCCTGAAATCCTTCCATATCAACATGCAATCCCTTTTCGCGGGCGAGCAGGTTGGTTAAGTCCACCGGAAAACCATAGGTATCAAAAAGCTCAAAGGCAAACTGTCCGTCAATTGTATTTTTGCCAATATTTTGTGCTGCATATTGCTCAAAGCGCCTGATGCCTTGCGAAAGTGTGCGCATGAAAGAGGCTTCCTCCTCTTGAATGACTTTTTGGACAAATGCCAATTGACTTTTTAATTCAGGGAAATTGGTTGCCATCTGTTCTGACAAAAGTGGCAATAGCTGATAGACAAATGGTTCTTCAACACCCAGAAAAGTAAAACCATAGCGGACTGCCCGCCGCAATATACGCCTGATAACGTAGCCGGCTCCGGTATTGGATGGTAATTGTCCGTCGGCAATGGCAAAACTAACAGCCCTCAGGTGGTCTGCAATCACGCGCATGGCAATGTCAGCGTCCTTGTTTTCGCCATATACTTTGGAGGTAAGTTTTGCAATTTGCTGAATCAAAGGCTGAAAAACATCGGTGTCATAATTCGACTTCTTATGCTGCAACACCATGCACAGACGCTCAAAGCCCATACCTGTGTCAACATGCTGTGCAGGCAGTTTGGTGAGTTTTCCATTGCTTTGGCGGTTGAATTCGATAAAAACCAGGTTCCAGATTTCGATTACTTCTGGATGGTCCTTGTTCACAAGTTCTTTGCCATCAACTAATTCCCTGTCAGCTACATCACGAATATCTGCATGGATTTCGGAGCAGGGGCCGCAAGGGCCGGTATCGCCCATTTCCCAGAAGTTGTCTTTTTTTGATCCATATAAAATCCGGTCGTCAGGGACCAGGGCTTTCCAAAACGTAAAGGCATCGTTGTCAGCGTGTAGTCCATCGCTTTCGTCCCCTCCAAACACGGTTACATAGAGCCTGTTGGGGTCGATACCATAAACTTGTGTGAGCAATTCCCAGGCCCAATTAATGGCCTCTTTCTTAAAATAATCGCCAAATGACCAATTGCCAAGCATCTCAAACATGGTATGGTGGTAGGTGTCGTACCCAACTTCTTCCAAATCGTTGTGCTTGCCCGAAACGCGCAAACATTTTTGGGTATCGGCTATACGAGAAGCAGCACCTTTTTCGTTACCCAGGAAAACATCCTTAAACTGGTTCATTCCGGCATTGGTAAACATCAGTGTCGGGTCGTCCTTTACTACGATAGGGGCTGATGGAACGATAAGGTGTTCTTTGTTTTTAAAGAATTCAAGAAAAGTATTTCTTATCTCTGAAGATTTCATTATGAATAAGATATTAACAATTGTTAGGGGATAATGATGTGCTTTTAGGCTTGCAAATTTAGCTTAATTTATTAACTTTGTGGCTTGTTATGCTGAATAAGTATTGTGTAACATTTTTATGACATATCGCTTTTATGGCAAATAATAAATATATTTTCAACCACCGCACACTCTCCTATGAGAAGTATAATATTCCCTGGAGGAAGCGGGTGTTGCAGGTGTTTTCCTACTTGATAAGTACTATGGTATTTGCCTTGGTATTTGTGGTGATAGCCTACAATTTTTTTGGTTCGCCAAAAGAGCGGATGCAACAGCGGGAGATTGAATATCTGCAAATGCAATATACCTTATTGGATGAGCGATTGAATAACCTCAATGCTTTGGCTCAGGATATGCAGGAGCGGGACGACAATATTTACCGGGTGATTTTTGAGGCAGAGCCAATTCCTTCTTCAATACGAAAAGCCGGTTATGGTGGTGTTGACCGTTACGACCGATTGAAAGGCTATCAAAAGTCGGAAGTTGTTATTAGTACAGCGCAAAAACTGGATCAATTGGCAAGCCAGCTTTATGTACAGTCCAAATCCTTTGATGAAGTTTTCGAAATGGCACGTAATAAGTCAGAAATGCTGGCTTCAATTCCTGCTATACAGCCTATAAAAAATTATGACCTTCGTCGGATCTCATCCTATTATGGCATCAGGTTAGACCCTTTTTACAAGGTGAATAAATTTCATGCTGGCATTGATTTTTCGGCCCTGAGCGGTACAGAGGTTTTTGCCACAGGCAACGGCACCGTGGTCAGGTTAGAACGATCTCGATGGGGCTATGGAAATACCATCACCATCGATCATGGATTTGGCTATCAAACCAAATATGCCCACTTGAATGAGTTTAAAGTACGCAGGGGCGAAAAAGTAATTCGTGGCCAATTGATTGGAACCGTTGGTAATTCCGGGAAATCTACTGCCCCTCACTTGCATTACGAAGTGCTTAAAAATAAGCGTGCGGTCAATCCAGTCCACTTTTTCTTTAACGACCTTACCCCCGAAGAATACGAAACCATACTTGAGCTGTCGCAACTCCCCATGCAGTCCATGGATTAAACTGCACCATTATGCCAAAAGCTGAGAAGGTTTATTATACCATTGGCGAAGTTGCCGGGCTTTTTAATGTGAATGCCTCGCTGATTCGTTTCTGGGAACAGGAGTTTACCATCCTTAAGCCAAAAAAAAATAAAAAAGGAAACAGGCTTTTCACGCAACGCGATTTGCGCTACCTCCACATGATTTATCACTTGGTGAAGGAAAAAGGATACACCCTAAAAGGGGCCAATGAAGCCTTAAAGGAAGATTTCGAGCAATTGGAAGCCCGCGTTTTTGCTATTCAAACATTGCATAAGGCAAGGCAATTTTTATTGGAACTGGATGCGGGATTTGCGGACCAGCTCAAAAAGAAATAAAAGGCTTTGGACTTTTAACCCCTTTTTCCTGCTCTAAGATCTTAATAAAGGTATTCACCCATTTCCCCTGAAATAGTCAGACTTTTCTGGTCTGAAGCTTCAACCCGGCCTAAAATTTGGGCATCTACACCGAATGATTCCGAAATAGATATAATGGCTTTTGCGGTAGCTTTGTCCGTGTATATTTCCATCCGGTGGCCCATATTGAATACTTTGTACATCTCTTGCCAATCAGTGCCTGATGCTTGCTGTATCATATTGAAAAGGGGAGGGATTGCAAACAAATTGTCCTTAATGATGTGGAGCTTGTCCACAAAATTGAGCACTTTGGTTTGTGCGCCCCCGCTGCAATGGATGATGCCATGGATATTCGGGCGGTATTCATCGAGTAAGGCTTTGATGATGGGCGCATAGGTGCGGGTAGGTGCTAAAACCATTTGTCCGGCATTCACACCTTCAACACCTGTGGGATCGGTCAGGCCGAATGGGCCCGAATAGACCAGATCAGCGGGTATGGCCTGGTCGAAGCTTTCCGGGTATTTGGCAGCCAGCATTTTATGAAACATATCATGTCGTGCCGAAGTCAGGCCATTGCTGCCCATGCCGCCATTGTAGCTGTCTTCGTATGTGGCTTGTCCGAAGGAGGCCAACCCAACGATAACATCACCGGCTTGTATATTATTTTCGATTACTTCATCGCGACGCATGCGGGCTGTAATGGTGCTATCCACAATAATGGTCCTCACCAGGTCGCCCACATCAGCTGTTTCGCCACCTGTGCTCCAGATGCCTATGCCCATGTCCCGCAATTTGGCCAGGAACTTCTCAGTCCCATTGATGATAGCGGCAATCACTTCGCCTGGAATGAGGTTTTTGTTGCGGCCAATGGTCGACGAAAGCAGGATATTGTTGGTAGCTCCCACACAAAGCAGGTCGTCAGTATTCATCACGATGGCATCTTGGGCAATGCTTTCCCAAACGGACAGGTCGCCGGTTTCTTTCCAGTAAACGTAGGCCAGTGCCGATTTGGTGCCTGCACCATCCGCATGCATGATGTTGCACCAATTGGGTTCACCCCCTAAAATATCCGGGATTATTTTGCAAAAGGCATTGGTATAAAGTCCTTTATCAATATTACGGATGGCCTGGTGCACATCTTCTTTTGAGGCGGAAACACCCCGCAAGCCGTAACGATTATCTGCCATTTTTACTTAAAGATTAACTCACGATTTTCGGTATCAAACTCGAATTCACCAAAGCGGGAAAGCAGTCGTTGACCAAATACTATTTCATAGCGCAGCTGGTGGCTCACGCTTACTTCTACATCCTCGATGGTGCGGTTGGCAATGCGGATTTCTTTCAGCTTAAAAACAGCCCCGTTTGCGATAGAGCCGGCAGTGAGCACTCGTTCAATTTCGCCTGTAAAGCTGTTACGGTCGATAATACCACTTTTCAGCATTTCGAGTGCTTTTTCGAGCGAAACCATAGCCGTGGCACTACGTTCATAGATAAAGGTGTCGTTGTATCCCTCTATAATGGCGGGTATGCTAAAGGCACCTGTATTGGGGTCTGTCGTAAAGGATACACGTGTTTCTTCAGGTTTGGTTACTATTTGTATCGTTTGGCCACCTGTAATACTTGTTGAAGTGGGTACAAAATCCTTGCTCAACACTTTAAATTCGGTCCTGCGGTTGAGTTGGTGGGCAGCTTCACGCTGATCAACTGTACTGAGTGAATCGATATATCCGGGTGATAATACCGTACCGGTTTCGAAAAGGGTGCCATTGGCTTGAAAATTCCGTTCAAGTTTGCGTGGTACCCTTTCACCATAGCCTCGGGCAACAAGTCTTCTGGGGTCTATACCTCTGATTATCAAATAATCTACAACAGATTGGGCGCGTCGCTGCGAAAGGATATCGTTGCGCTCTTCCGTATCACGGTTGTCGGTATGCGAGCCCAATTCGATGATGATGGTTGGGTTTTTTTGCAATGTTTCGATAAGGCCTTGCAGCGAGTCTTCATATTGCGGCTGTAGTTCCCATCGCGCCAGTTCATAAAGGATGTCGGGCAAAGGAATGGGCTCTTCCGGAATTGGTTCAAGCATGAAATCTTTTACAAAATCACGGCTGAATTCCACACCTACAGTGGTTTCTATGGCTGTTTGGGTGAAGTAGTTATCCTTGTCAACAATAATTTCGTATGTGGTGTTCTTGTTGAGTTGGCTCGCACCAAAAAGGTAATAGCCCAGGTCAGTGGTGCGTGTGCTCACTGTCATGCCATCGGAGCCAACCAATTTTACTGAAGCATCTTCAACAAATTGCAGTGTTTTCTCGTTCTTTACCGTCCCGGCAAGAGTAAACAAAACCGGTGGTTCGATAAAATAAAAGATGTTATCAATTCCACGCACATTGCCACGATTTGAGGAGAAAAACCCATATTCTTCATCAGGATGAAAAACAATGGAAAAATCATCTCCGGTAGAGTTGATTGGTGATTTAAGGTTGCGAGGAGCTCCCCAATTGCCAGCTGTATCAATGGTGCTAACAAAAATATCGAGCCCACCCATACCGCCATGGCCGTCAGAAGCAAAAAACAAGGTGGTATCGTTTCGCAGAAAAGGAAACACCTCATCACCGATTGTATTCACCACGGGGCCAATATTCAACGGCCTGTTAAATGGCTGGCTGGTCGATTCGCGCATAGCCACCCAAATATCTTTGCCACCGAATCCACCTCTGCGGTCGGCCGAAAAATAGATCATCAACTCATTTTCGCTCAAGGTAGGATGCCCGATGATATCCAGTGTATCAATTCCTTTTATTTCAACCAAGCGGGGCTCTCCCCAGCTTCGTCCTGTGCGCGAACTGCTATAAATTTGGCAGCCCGATTCGCGTAGCTCATTGTTTTCGCATCGTGTGAAATACATCGTGCTGAACTTGCTGTTAACAAATGGGGCGCCTTCATTCGCTTTTGTGTTAACAATATCCTGATCATCAAGTAATACAGGTGTGCTCCATTCATCTTTGCTATCGAGCCTTGCGGTAAACAGCGCACTGAAATTCTGGTTTGTCCAGCCATCAATTTCTTTTCCCGGGGCACTTTCACGGGTAGATGTGAAAATTATTTCGCGGTAGTTGCTCGAAGAAAAAGCGGCAGCGAAATCCGATTCACGCGAGTTGATTTTCTTTAATTCGGTGACTTCATATTTCGAAGGGTTCTCAATCCATTCCTCAATCAAAGCAGCTGTTTCGGCTCCTTTTGGGCCTCGCGGATCATCAGGAACCCTCTCGCTATATAGGTTATAATATTCGATGGCTTCCTCATACTTGCCATTAATTTTGAGCAGTTCAGCATAATTCAGCAAAATTTGAGGTTCGCGCAGATCCATTTCGGCGCGCAGCAGACGCCTGTAGGTGGCTTCGGCGCGGCGGTAGTTTCCTGTAAGCCTATAGCTTTCGGCCATGCGGTAGGTAATGCGGTCGCGTTCATCCGAGTTGCGCTTCACCTTGTTGTAGGCTTTTCGGTATCTGTCGGCTGCAATGCTGTACTGCTTGCGTTCGAATGCTTCATCAGCCAGGCGGGCAGGGTTACGTCTTTGCCCAAATAGGCTTAGGCTAAAGAAAAGACCTAAAAGGCTGATGATAAGTATTTTGCTGTTAAGTTTCATTGATGGCACTTTGAAATATTGACCAATCTTGTATAAACGTAATTTGGTTTAATTTATTGGGTTATTTAAGTGTTTCTGGTTCTGCACCTTTATCTTCCCTTGTTTTTTCTGTTTCATCAGCAGGTTCGGTAGTTGATTTTGCCTGATTAGCAGTTTCTTTCTTTTCTTTCAGAAATTCGGTATAGCGTGTTTCGCGGTCAATTCGTTGGACTTCCTTATCGATTTCATTTTTGAAATCGGAGGAAGCAGTTTTCATTTCGTTGATGATTTTCCCCAGATTACGAGCTACCTCTGGTATTCTTTTAGGGCCGAAAACCACTACTAGGACAATGATGATTAAAAAAATCTCACCTGAACCGAAACTAAAAAATAGCAGCATGTTAATTTTGGATTATGCAAAAGCAAAAGTAATAAAACTCTCTTGTTAATTCCGAAAAAAAAGCCCCGGTTCCTTATGTTAAAGAACCGGGGCTTTTTATAGATGAAAGCCTTTAAGCATGCAGGCTATGATTTTCTTTTTCCGGAAACTTTGGCAGCTGCCAGTTTTTCATTATGCTCGCGTTCCTGTTTGTCACCTCCCAGCAAGTCGTAAGCTATCGGACTGGCAGTAAACAAGGATGAATAAGTACCAACCAAAATACCTACCAGCAAGGCAAATACAAATCCACGGATAACTTCACCACCTAAAACGGAAATGATTAACAATACCATAATTGTAGTTCCGGAGGTATTTACCGTACGGGCCAAAGTTTGGTTCAGTCCGCTATTGATATTGTCTTTCAGGATGCGCTTCGGGAAAAGGGACACATTTTCGCGGATACGGTCGAATATAATTACCGTGTCGTTGATGGAGTATCCAATAATGGTCAGAATGGCAGCAATAAATGCCTGGTCGATCTCCATGCTGAAGGGTAAGATATTATAAAATAAAGAGAAAATACCCAACACAATAATCGAGTCGTGGAACAGGGCGATGATTCCTGACAAACCATACTGCCAGCGTTTAAAGCGTAAAGCGATGTAAATAAATATGATGAGTAGCGATATGATAACCGCTGTAATTGCTTTGTTGCGGATATCATCTGCTATGGTTGGACCTACTTTTTGAGAGCTAAGGATACCAACATACTTATCATCAGCCTCTTCATCAGAAGTAAACTGGTTGTAGGTAATTGGTGCCGCAAAGAAATCCGTAAGGCTTCTGTAGAGCATTTGCTGTAGAATTGAATCTACATCTGGGCTATCGTCTTCAATGAGGTATTTGGTGGTAATTTTCACTTGTCGCGAAGGGCCAAATGTTTTCACCTCAGGCGCACCGTCTGTAAACTCAGTTGTGAGTCCATCGCGGATTTCATTCACAGTAACATCTTGGTCGAATCGCACCAAATAGGTGCGGCCACCGGTAAAATCAACACCATAGTTCAATCCCCTGAAAGTGAGGGAAGCTATGCTGATCAGAATAAGCGCTATAGAAAGAACATAGGCTTTCTTGCGCATATTCATAAAATTGAAGTTGCTGTTGGCCAGGAAATTATTGGTAAACTTATTACCAAAGCTTATCTTTTTGTTGTGGTCGAGCAAGTAAACAAAGATCATTCGCGACACGAAGATGGCTGTAAACAGTGAGGTAAGCAAACCAATAATCAAAGTAGTGGCAAAACCTTGAACAGGACCTGTACCGAAAGTGTAGAGTACAATACCGGTGAGTAAAGTAGTTACGTTACCATCAATGATTGCTGAATAGGCGTTTTTATATCCATCGCTGATGGCGAGTCGTATGCCTTTTCCGGCCCTTATTTCTTCCTTAATACGTTCATAGATAATTACGTTGGCATCCACTGCCATACCCAGGGTGAGCACGATACCGGCAATACCCGGAAGGGTAAGCACTGCACCAAGTGAAGCGAGCACACCCAAGAGGAAGAAGATATTGGTAAAAAGGGCAAGGTCGGCAATAAAGCCTGACTTGTTATAATAAATTACCATATAAACAAGCACAAGGAAAAAAGCAATTACGAATGACCAGAGGCCTGCGTTAACTGCTTCGCGTCCGAGGGAGGGGCCAACAACGGCTTCTTCCATAATACGTGCAGGGGCGGGCAACTTACCTGCCTTGAGGATATTGGCAAGGTCAAGTGCTTCCTCAATATTCATATCACCACCCGAGATAGAGGAACGACCGCTAGGGATTTCATCATTTACAACAGGATACGAATATACATAGCCGTCAAGGACTATGGCAATTTGCCTGTTGATGTTTTCACCTGTAAGTCTTCTCCATACTTTGGCACCCTCTGTATTCATCTGAATGGTTACTTCCACCCCCCCGTTTTGATCATAATCCTGGCGTGCATCTGAAATCACTTCGCCACCCAAAGCAGCTTTGTTATCGCGTGATGCTTTCAGGGCAACCAATTCAAGGAATTCCGGCTCTCCCGGTGTGTTGGCCCTTGGTTTAACGGTCCAGGCAAGTTTCATATTCCGTGGAAAAATGCTGTTGGTCCTGCGCAACAGTTGATTGATTCGCGCTGTATCCTTCACAAGGGCTGTACCAACACGGGCTGTATTGCCCGGGAAATACTGACCCGATTCGTTGGGAAAATAGGAGGGCATCAGGTATGCATACAAAGGGTTTTCCTTGGCATACTTCTGAAAGTCCATATCATCCATTTGGTCTGTATCTGTGGCCAACTGATCAAGCAAACTGCTTGCTGTATCGCCTTCTGCAGCCATTTCCAACAGGCTGTCGGCATCACTTATTTCTGTTTCGGGAGTAGTTGCTTCAGTTGATTCTGCGATGGTTTCATCAGTTGATGCTTCAGGTTCATCAGCTTGTGTAATTACACCAAGTCTTTCATTGGCTTCATCAAAAAAGGTATAAACTTCCGAGAAGTTATAGGTTTCCCAAAATTCGAGTTGCGCTGTTCCCTGCAGCAATTTCCTTACACGTTTTGGATCTTTCACTCCCGGTAATTCAACAAGGATGCGGCCTGAAGTAGCCAACTGCTGAATATTGGGCTGTGTAACGCCAAAGCGGTCGATACGGGTACGCAGAATCTGGAACGAACGGTCGATGGCGTCATCCGTTTCAACACGGATCATCGAAAGCACTTCGCTATTGGTAGAGTTCACTGTAATGCCCTTATCCCTGAATTCGAACAGGAAAATAGATGCAAGCCTCGCGTTGGGATCAACCTGTTCGAAAGCCTCACCGAAAAGACTGAGGAAATCTTGTTGGCTTCCGCGCTGGTTTTCAGTGGCCATACGCATAGCCTCAACAAAGGTTGGGTCCTGACTATTGCCTGAAAGGGCCTGAATAATATCCTTTACAGATACTTCCAACACCACGTTCATCCCCCCACGAAGGTCGAGGCCCAGGTTGATTTCACGTTCCTTGGCATCGCGATAGGTGTATTTATCAATAAGTATATTGTAAACTACCTGGTTATCAATCGAGTCGAGGTAATAGGTTTCTTGCGCTTTGGCGATTGAGTCATAATAATACCCAAAGAGGATTTCATCCCCGGCTGCCAATTCTTCTGCCAGTCCGAAGGTCTTTTCACTATGGGCATAATCCTTTGCTTTTTGCTCTACGATGCTGGTTACGAAAGTAAACGACAGCTGGTAAAGCGATACAAGTGCAAAGGCAATGGCAAAGACCTTAATAGCTCCTTTGTTTTGCATTTTTAATGATTAATTTTGGTTAAATATCTTCTTTTTAAGTTCTTTTTAAGAGGGTGCAAAATTAGAATAATATTTGATAACAACCAATATTTCAGGGATTAATTAAAAAATATTGGTTTTCAGTAGCTTAGTCTGTTGGTTGCTTTCATATCGCAGCTTCTTTTCATTTTTTAGTGTGTTCTGATCAAGTTATTGAAAAAAAGAGTTTTAGTAGTTCCGGCTTGCTGGAGTTCAAAAAAATATCCAGGAATCCTGCTAGACAGGGTAACTAATACCGCATCCATTTCAGTAACTCCTTGAAACTGGGTTTTTTGCCATACATAAGTATGCCCGTACGATAGATCTTGGCTGCCAGCCAGGTGGTGAAAACAAAACCGGCGACAAGCAAGGTCATGGAAAGCGCAAGTTCCCATAAAGGCACACCAAATGGGATGCGAACCATCATCAATATGGGCGAAGTGAAAGGAATAATCGACAGCCAGAAAGCTACCGGCCCATCCGGGTTGTTCACAACAAAATTGGATGCCACAATCCCGAGTATTAAGGGAGCCGAAACAGGCAACATAAATTGCTGGGTGTCAGCTTCGTTGTCCACTGCTGATCCAATGGCAGCAAATAGTGAGGCGTAAAGCAGGTAACCACCAACAAAATAGAACAGAAAGCTGAAAATCATCACCTCAAAATTGATGGAGCCGATAATTTCGAAAATCTCTCCGGTATTACTGCCTGCCAATTGCGATTCAGTTATTTGCTGGTCTTGCAACAAACCTGTGGCTGGCGACATCATTTCGGCTGACGAGCCCAGTTTATCGGGCCCAAACAACAACACAAAGCCGCTGTAGAGCATGGCAGTGAGCAACACCCACAGCAAAAACTGTGTTAGGCCTACAAGGGCAACACCGGTAATTTTCCCCATCATCAGCTGGAATGGTTTCACCGAAGAGATAATAACTTCGACGATGCGGCTTGTTTTTTCTTCAATCACGCCCCGCATTACTTGCGAACCAAAAAGAAAAATGAAGAAATAAATCAGAATGCCCGAAAAAATGGCCAGGCCAACTTCAACTTCGGTATAGCTTTTCGATTCAGCTCCATCTTCTCCCAGCCTGATAGTGATGATGTTGATGCTTGTTTTGGATGATTTAATCACTTCAGGATCGATACCAGAAGCTAAAAGCTTGCGGTTTTCAACCTCTGTTTTCATCACATTGCGTACATACGAGCGCATGCTCATGGCAGGTTGGCGTTTGGAGAAGAGTTCTGCATTTACTGGTATATTCAGTTCAGGACGAGGGATATAAAGCAAGGCATCAAACTGCTCGAGCATGACTTTCTGTTTTTCTTCCTCGAAGTCGCCATACACATAATCAAATGCCAGGTTGTCACCACTTTCAAACTTACCGGCAAACCAGCCTGTTTCGTCAAGAACGGCAATACGCCTTTCGGTTACATCCGAAAGAGAAGCCAGCCAAACAGGCACAATCATTATGCCTGCCATCAGCAGCGGACCCAAAAAAGTCATGATGATGAAGCTTTTTTTACGCACCCTTGTCAGGTATTCGCGCTTTAATATAAGGAGTGTTTTATTCATGATAAGCCTCCCGAAGTGCCATTGTTGGCATTTTCTTGTTGAACACATTGGATGAAAATATCATTCATCGATGGAAAAACCTCCTGAAAAGAGAGCAGGTGGGCCTGTGGTAAAATTAATTTCAACAAGTCGTTGGAATCGTCAGTGGCCTGGGTCCTGATTTTTAGTTTTAAACGTTTGTTTTCCTTTTCTTCCTCAAGTATTTCAATACCAGCGGGAAGTATTTCATGTATGTTTTTTTGCATGCCCTCGAGCTCCAGGGCGTAGGTGTGGGTGCGGTAGCTGTTCTTGATTTCGGCCACTTTGCCATCAAGGATTTTCTTGCTGGCATTGATCAGGGCGATATGTTCGCACAGTTCTTCTACGGAGGCCATGTTGTGGGTAGAAAAGATAATGGTGGCACCTTTTTGCTGTAACTGAAGGATTTCAGCTTTCAATAAATTCACATTGATCGGGTCGAAGCCGCTGAAAGGTTCATCAAATATCAGTAATTTGGGTTTGTGGATAATGGTAACGATAAACTGGATTTTTTGCTGCATACCTTTGCTCAGTTCCTCCACTTTGCGATTCCACCAGCTGTCAATTTCAAATTTTTCAAACTCCTCCATCAGGCGTTTGCGTGCCGTTTTTTTGTCAACGCCTTTAAGCTGGGCCAGGTACATAGCCTGTTCGCCAACTTTCATTTTTTTGTAGAGCCCTCGTTCTTCCGGCAAATAGCCTATTTGTGAGATATGTGCGGGGCCCAGTGGTTTGCCTTGTATATACAATTCCCCTCCGTCAGGAGCCGTAATTTGATTGATAATGCGAATAAGGGAAGTTTTGCCCGCACCGTTCGGTCCCAATAAACCAAAAATCCCGTTTTCGGGCACTTCAATGCTTACCTTGTCGAGGGCCAGGTGGTTGGCGTACTTTTTACTTACATTGCGGGCTTCAAAAAATATCATGATCAAGGGCTTATCCGTTGAAGAACTCCTTCATCCGGTCGAAAAAGTTTCTTTCAGTTGCACTGGGGTTGGGCTGGAAGTTTTGTGATTCGCGCAATTGTTCCATTACGGTTGTTTCTTCCTTGCTGAGCACTTTAGGAATCCAAACATTGATATTTACAAGCAAGTCGCCTGTTCCATAACCATTTACGCTTGGAATCCCTTTGCCTTTCAGCCGGAGTATTTTTCCGGGCTGTGTTCCGGGCGAAATCTTTAAGCGGGCTTTGCCTTCCACAGTAGGCACTTCCACCTGTGCACCCAAAGCGGCATCGCCGATATTGATGAAAAGGTTATGCACCAAGTTGTTTCCATCCCTTTCCAGTTCGGGATGCTTTTCTTCTTCCACCAGGACAATCAGATCGCCGGGAATGCCGCCGCGTGCGCCCGCATTGCCTTTACCACTCAGCGACAACTGCATGCCCTCAGCCACGCCGGCAGGAATGTTTAGGGAGATAATTTCCTCATCGCGCAATACACCGTTTCCGTGGCAATGCACACATTGTTTGGTAATGGATTGGCCTTCGCCATTGCAGCTGGGGCAAGTGGAAGTGGTTTGCATCTGCCCCAGAAAAGTATTTGTGATCCGGCTGATGTGGCCGCTTCCGTGGCAGGTATGACAAGTGGAGTAGGCATTGCCATTATCTGCGCCCGTGCCGCTACAATGTTTGCACGAAACGTATTTGTTTACTTTGATTTTCTTTTCAGTTCCATAGGCGATGTCCTTCAGGTTCAACCTGACTTTTACCCGCAGGTTAGAGCCTTTGTTCACGCGTCGCCCCCCGCGCGACTGCCCGCCGAAAGAACCCCCGAAAGCACCTCCAAATATATCGCCAAACTGGCTGAAGATATCGTCCATCGACATGCCACCCCCATAGCCACCGCCGGAAGCACCTCCAACTCCTGCATGTCCATAGCGGTCGTAACGGGCGCGTTTGTCGGGATTGCTCAACACCTCGTAGGCTTCTGCTGCCTCTTTGAATTTTTCCTCAGCGGTATCATCATCCGGATTTTTATCGGGATGGAATTTGATCGCCATTTTGCGGTAGGCCTTTTTTATATCTGTATCGCTGGCATTGCGCTCTATTTCCAGTATATCGTAATAATCTCTTTTGCTCATGGGCATTTGTTTTATCAGCTACCAACCACCACGCGGGCAAAGCGAATTACTTTGCCGCCAAGTGTATAGCCTTTTTGTACTACATCTAACACTTTGCCCTTTAGGTCGTCGCTGGGGGCAGGTATATTTGTCAGTGCTTCGTGGTAGTCTGTGTCGAATGCTTGTCCTTGGGCCTCAATTTCTTCCAGGCCTTTTTGCTTCAGGGTTTTAACTATTTTGTTGTAAATGAGATTGATGCCTTCATGGGCTGGATTATTATCTTCCAGTGAGGACAAGGCCCTTTCAAAATCATCAATAACGGGCAGCAAATCCGTTATTAAATCCTTCGATGCTGTTGAACTAAGTTCAATTCTTTCCTTGATGGTTCGTTTTCTGAAATTGTCGAAATCAGAGAAAAGGCGCAGGTACTTATCATTGAGTGCTTCATTTTTTTCCTTCAGCGCTATCAGTTCTTCATCGGCTTTACGTTCTTTGCGCGATTTTTTTCTGCCTTTAGCCGAGCTGGAATTTTCTGTCACTTCTTCTTCGCCATCAATCTTAGCATCTTCAATTGCGTCAGTGTCTATCTGATTATTTTTCAAATCATCTTTATTTGTAGTCATGTCTGTTTTAAATTTTTCTTTATTCTTAGCAAAAAATCTGCCAAGCCAGGACTCTATTGACAAATTGACAGGGATTTTGGTTTTATGCCTTTAAGCGTTCAATAGAAGCCCCCAATTGTTGGAGCCGTTTATCGATAAACTGGTAGCCACGGTCAATTTGGTCAATATTGTCGATAATGCTTGTTCCTTTGGCCGAAAGTGCCGCAATAAGCAATGCCACACCGGCACGAATATCGGGCGAACTCATTCGTATGCCCCTGAGCTGGTATTTTCTGTCGATGCCGATAACACTGGCACGGTGTGGGTCGCAAAGGATTATTTGCGCTCCCATATCAATCAGCTTGTCAACAAAAAACAGCCTACTTTCGAACATTTTCTGATGGACAAGCACGGTGCCTTTTGCCTGTGTGGCCACTACCAGCACAATACTGATCAGGTCGGGGGTAAAGCCCGGCCAGGGTGCATCGGCGATATGCATGATGCTGCCGTCCATAAAGGTTTCAACTTCATAATGTTCCTGTTCGGGGATGTAAATATCATCATTCCTGAATTCCATCTGTATCCCGAGCTTTTTAAACACATCAGGGATAAGCCCCAAATTAGAAATTCCGGCATTTTTTATTGTAATTTCAGAGGCTGTCATGGCTGCCAATCCAATAAAACTGCCCACTTCGATCATATCGGCCAGCAGACGGTGTGTTGTTCCGGTGAGGCGATCTACGCCGGTGATGTGCAGCAGGTTGGACCCCACACCTTCAATTTTGGCGCCCATGGTATTGAGCATTTTGCAAAGCTGCATCAAATACGGCTCGCAGGCAGCATTGAAAATGGTGGTGGTGCCTTCGGCCAGTGTGGCAGCCATTACAATATTGGCGGTGCCGGTTACCGAGGCTTCATCCAGCAGCATATAAGTGCCTTTGAGCCTGCCATTGGAAGTAATATTATAAATAAGTTGTGTGTCGTCGGCTGTAAAGCTTGCTCCCAGTTTTTGCAAGCCTATGAAATGGGTGTCGAGTCGTCGTCGGCCAATTTTGTCGCCGCCGGGGTGGGGTATATAAGCCTTGCCAAATCTTGCAATCAGCGGTCCGATAATCATAATGCTTCCGCGTATGCTTGCTGCCTGTTTCTTAAACTGGTCTGAGCGCAGGTGGTCCAGGTCGATGTCGTCGGCTTGCAAACTGATTTTGTCGGCTGTGTGTCGTTCTATTTTCACGCCCAGTCCTTGAAGTAACTCAATCAACTTTTGCACATCCCTGATTTCTGGCAAATTGCTGATGGTGACCTTTTCAGGTGTAAGCAAACAAACGCACAGAATTTGCAAGGCTTCGTTTTTAGCCCCTTGAGGAGTTATTTCGCCGTGCAGGCTTTTGCCTCCTTCTATTTTGAATGATGCCATAATATTTTTGTTGTGGTTAGCAAATCAAAAGTAATTTGTTTTGACCGATTGGCAATAATTACAAAAGGCAAAAAACAACCGTTTTTTGCCTTTATAGTCTATTTTATCAATTTTTAGCGATGCCGATTGCTTTTGCGCTGATAGTTTTGGTTATCCTTGCGTGGGTTGTGTTTTTTCTTTTTGACATTATTGCGCTGCAAAACATCATTTGTAGCAATCAATTTAGTGTCATCAGTAATTGTAAGTTCGCCTTTGGAGAGTTCGGCCAGGTTGTCACCAATGGTGGCATCTGTAACCGAATCGCGGTTCCATGTGAGGTAGGATATCTTCATGTGGTTGGCAATGGTATTCACCAGATCCGATTTTTCTTCCCCTTCTTCAAACTCAGCTACTTTCTTAATGATTTCGATAATGTATTTTCCGTAATGGCCATACTTGATCCTGTCGGTATTGTAACCGATGTGGCTGGGTTTGGCCTGCAAAACATCTGGCGGTGGCAACGGATAAGGTGCATCAACATCAAGCTTAAAATTTGCAATCAGGTGCATATGGTCCCATAGTTTGTGCTTGTAATCAGCTGATTCCTTAAGATGTGGGTGCATTTGCGCCATCGCATTAACAACAAAATGGGCTGCTTTGGTGCGGGTTTCGCGGTCCTCAATTGTGTTGAGGTGTTCGATCATGGTTTGGATGTTCCGGCCATATTCAGGAATGACCAAATGCGATCGGGAGGTGTTATAATCCATTGATTGTAAATTAATTATTTTTAATGATGCTTCCTTTTTTTAGCAAAATAGGTAAAGAAACGGTTTTGGTTTTGCCCTGAAAAACACCCTTAAAATTTGTTCGCTTTTCCTAATATTAAGTGGTATCTAAATGCTTACCGGGTCGGTCCAGGGTATTGGTGTGACTCAGCAATGGACGCTGACCTTTTTAATTCCCCGTGCTTGTAATGACTCTTTTTCAAAAAAAGCAGGAGGAAGAACTGTTATTCAGGATTTTCTGCAAAAGTAAGAAAAATTGTTATCATCAATCAAGAATTTTCAATTTCGCAAATTTTAACAACAATTGTTTGTTGCCCACACCATTGAAATATACAGTAGCCTTTTTGTTTGGGCCTTCACCTTCGAGGGCGATTACTTTTCCTTGGCCGAATTTTTGATGCATCACCTTCATGCCATTTTGCAAATCAGCCATATCAGAACTGTCAAAAGCCTGATCGGGTGCGGGCATGCGGGCTTCTGATTCATTCAGGCGTTTGAGGTTTGGCGGCTGTTTGTTTTCGGTACGGGTGAATAATTGCTTGCTTTGGTGCATGGTACGCTTGGGCTGCTCAATAAATTCTGGTTTAATTTCCTCGATAAATCTACTGGGTTCGCAAAGGGTGAGGTTGCCCCAACGGTAGCGGCTTTCGGCATAACTGATTGTAACTTTTTCCTCGGCGCGTGTGAGGGCCACATAAAAAAGCCGCCGTTCTTCTTCCAGCTCTGCCCTGGTGCCCAGCGATTGAATCGATGGGAAGAGGTTTTCTTCCAAACCAACAATATACACATAGGGAAATTCAAGGCCTTTGGACGCGTGTATGGTCATCAGGCTTACATAGTCCTTGTTATCAGGATCTTTTTTATCGGCATCGGTAAGCAGGGCCACATCTTTCATAAAGGCGGCCAGGGTTTTAAAAGGGGGCTGCACTTCGCCTTCGAGGGGCTGTTCGGCTTCCGTTTCGGTAAATTCCTTGATAGCGTTCAACAACTCCTCAATATTTTCGATACGGGAAATGCCTTCGGGGCTGTCGTCTTCTTTGAGGGTTTTGAGCAATGCCACCGAAAGGGTGATATGCCTTGCCAGATCGTATGCGTTTTTGCTTTCCAGCTGCGCCCTGAAGCTCTTGATCATGGTGGTAAACTCTTCGATTTTTGTCATAGCACCCCGGTTAAAATCACCCGGAAATTGTGTGGCTTGGCAGGCCGTTTCCCATAAGCTTTGCTTGTGCTGTTCGGCCAATACGAGCATTTTTTCAATGGTGGTTTTTCCAATACCCCTGGCCGGATAATTGATGATGCGCTGAAAGGCTTCTTCATCGTTGTGGTTGATTATCAGGCGGAAATAGGCCAAAAGGTCTTTCACTTCCTTGCGGCTGTAAAACGACAAACCGCCATAAATGCGGTAGGGGATGCCCTGTTTGCGCAAGGCTTCTTCCATAGAGCGCGATTGGGCATTGGTGCGGTAAAGAATGGCGAAATTGTTGTTTGGAAGTTGTTTCGACATTTTAAAACCAAAGATGGAGTTGGCCACCAAAGTGCCCTCCTCCCCATCGGAATTGGCGCGCAACAGGCTGATCAGTTCGCCCTGGTCGCGGTCGGTCCAAACGGTTTTTTTAATCTGGTCCCTGTTGTTGTCAATCACCTCATTGGCAGCATTTACAATGTTTTTGGTGGAGCGGTAATTCTGCTCCAGGCGAAAAAGCTTGTGGTCGGGATAATCCTTGCGGAAGTTCAGTATATTTTGGATATTGGCACCACGAAAGCCATAGATACTTTGGGCATCGTCGCCCACAACGCAAAGGTTTTCGTTGAGCGCAACAAGCCTTTTCACAATCAGGTACTGGGCATGGTTGGTGTCCTGGTATTCATCCACCAAAACGTATTTAAACTTGTGCTGGTATTTATAAAGGATTTCGGGATAATCGCGAAAAAGCACATTGGTATTGAACAGCAGATCGTCAAAATCCATGGCATCGGCGCGCTTGAGCCGGGCGTTATAGGTGCGGAACAGCTCACCCGTAAGGGGTTTGCCTGCTGCTGCATCAGCCGTTTGTATGTCGGTATTGTTCAGGTAA
>JAGYLH010000055.1 GCA_018400955.1 Bacteroidales bacterium | reverse complement strand
ATAACGGCAATATTTCGCTAATGGTTACTGGCATGCCGGCGCGCATTTGCAGAATGCCTGTAGTAATAATAGTGTCTCCCGTTTGAATGCCACTTACCACCTGAATATGTGATTCGGTTCGCAAGCCTGTTGTCACAATCACCTGATCGACAAATCCATTTCTATAAACATTTACTTTGCTCGATCCCATTTCGGGCACCAGGGCCTGAGCCGGTATTTGCAGGGCATCATCCATACTTTGCAAAACGATTTCAACACGGGCAAAGGAGCCGGGTATAATCTGACCATCTTTGTTATGATAAACAGCACGCACGGGAATGGACCTTGTTCGCTGGTCAACAACTGGTTCAATAGCTGATATGGTGGCTTGATAAGTGCCTGTTTGGTTATCCACCGTAAAGCTTATTTTACCTCCCTTGTTCAGGTAAGAAGCAAAACGCTCCGGCACGCTGAAATCAACTTTTACAGGGGATGTTTTGGCAAGCCTGACAATTTTCATGCCTGGCATAATATAACCCCCTTCGCTCACTTGCCGTAATCCCAAAACACCGCTAAATGGGGCACGGATCAAGGTTTTTTCCAGTTGTGCCTGCAACAGGGCAGCTTCAGCATTCAATGTGCTCAACTCGGTATAAACCTGATCATAGGCTTGCTGGCTGACACCTTGACGTTCGAGCAGGCTACGCTGTCGTAGTTCGCGATCTTCGGCCAGTTTAAGTAGGTGTTTGTTGCGCTCAACTTGTGCCAGCAAGTCGGCATTGTTTACGGTAATCAACAAATCCTCTTTTTCAACTTGTGTTCCTTCCTCAAAGTGAATGGCAACAATGCGTCCGGAAGTTTCAGAAGAAATTTCTACCTGCTCATCGGGGAGCACGGTGCCCGCAGCTACTACAATATCTGCCAGTGGTTTGGGCTGCATTACTACAACCTTTACAGGCAATATGGCAGTAGAACGACCTCTAATAAGACCAGCCCTTTCATCAGGCTTACTGAAATAGCCTAAACGATTAGCTACTAAAAACAAAACAACGAGCAGGAAAAGCAGCCCACCAAGAATGCGCTTGACATTTTTTCTCATAAATTCAAAATAGATATGGGTTAACTCTGTTAATATATGTATAAATGCCCTAAAGTTGAAATTGTTCAGTTTTCTTTGATAAGAGGCAGTTTGTAGCAGTTTGAGATGCCAAAGATAGGAGATTTGTGAAAACACCTTCCTTCAAAATCAGTTAACGGTTCCTTTTTAACCACTCATTAACAGTTGAAATAAGTAGTCAGTTTTTGTTAACCAATTGAAATAAAGTCTTTACTTTTTGTATTACAGAAATTCTTTTGATTTAGCTATTTTATGCTTGTAAATGAACTTTTTAACAGTTTTTTGTTTAATGGTTATTGAATTTGTTTTAATTTTGTTGCAATCATTGCAAAAATGAAAGTAAAGTTTCACATACGGTTCATATCCTCCATGTTGGCTATCATGGTGCTTTTCAGTTCTATCGGACTGTCAATCAATGCACATTACTGCCACACGACGGGCACTTTCAAGAAATCGTTGCTGCCGGTTGATCTATCCTGCGCTGACGAAAACACTGAACATTTATGTGCGCTCCCTATGGCTGATTCCGTAGCTGACACTTGCTGTGCTAAAGGACATCAAGAGAAAGTTTTACACAATGAAGATTGTTGTGAAGATTACAATTCCTATCTGAAACTTTTGTCCGATTTTAACCTTTCATCCGTTAAAGTTGGTTTCAACCTTTTTTTACAAGTAATGATTGCTGTGCTCGATTTCCTGCTGCCTTCGGCAGAAAGGGATATGGGGCCAAAATCTGACCTGGATAACCCCCCGCCTCAATTATACGGAAAACAATTATTGCTGGCTTTTCGGCAATTGAAACTTGACCCCGCCACACTTTAATCCGTTTTTAAACCATGGCCCATCTGTGGCCCATTTTTTTAACGATTAAAGCATTATTTCATGAAAACAATATTTTTAAAAGTGGCTTTGCTATTTATTTTGGCAACAAGTCAATTTACTGTAGCACAACAAATTAAAGGAACAGTTTACGAATCGTCTGAAGAAGAACCCAAACCCTTGCCCGGTGTAAATATTTACTGGAAAGGCACGCAAGCGGGCACTGTTTCGGATGAAAACGGCCATTTCAGTATAGAAATTTCAAAACAAACCCACGATCTGGTATTTAGTTTTGTCGGTTTTTCCAACGACACCTTGCATTTGCATCATAGTAATGAACCGCTCAACCACATTATGAGCGATCAGCGGACTTTGGAAGAAGTGGAGGTGACTACCCGTGCACGTACAAATTTCGTATCGCGCATGAGCAATGTAAATGCAACCACCATCACTTCGGGTGAGCTGATGCGGGCAGCCTGCTGCAACCTTTCCGAAAGTTTTGAAACCAGTGCCAGTGTGGATGTGTCCTACAGCGATGCCGTTACAGGTGCCAAGCAGATTGAGATGCTGGGGTTGGCAGGCATTTATACCCAGATGATGAGCGAGAACATTCCTAACCTGCGCGGGCTGGCTACTTCTTTTGGACTGGCCTATGTGCCGGGCAGCTGGATGGAGTCTATTCAAATTTCCAAAGGCACAAGTTCGGTACTCAATGGTTATGAATCCATTAGTGGCCAAATTAATGTAGAGTATAAAAAGCCATACGAAAGTGAACGCTTTTTTCTGAACCTATACCAAAATCATGCAGGCAGGTCGGAGGTTAACTTCAATGCCAAAGTGGCTGTAAGCGAAAAACTGCAAACCATGCTACTGGGCCATTACAGCCGACAACAAACTGAACACGACAACAACAATGATGGGTTTCTGGATGACCCACTCTATACGCAATACAATTTTTTCAACCGCTGGGATTACAACCAGCCGAACTTTGAGTTTCAGTTTGGTATCAAAGCCATGAAGGAGGAGCGCCGCGGCGGGCAGCTTGTTTTTGACCCTGAAAAACCACGTGATATCAGCAATGGATACGGTGTTGAAATACTTACCGACCGTTATGAAAGTTTCCTCAAAACAGGTTTCATCTTTAAAAGGCCGGCAACCAGCCTGGGTATTCAAAACCAGGTGATTTACCATGATATGCAAAGCTTTTTTGGCTTGAAAAATTACGACGCCAGGCAGTTCTCCTATTATGGAAATGCGCTGTTTCAGTCTTATATTGACAATACACAGCACATGTACACCACTGGTGTGAGTTTGCTGTACGATAAATATGATGAACAACTGAACGACAGCCTGTTTGGCCGTGTAGAACGGGTACCGGGTGCCTTTTTTCAATACACTTACAGCGATGGCCATAAACTAAACATAATTGCCGGTATAAGGGCTGATTACCACAATACCTTTGATTTGTTTTACACGCCAAGGGTAAATATAAGGTATAGCTTTAATGAGCATACGATTATGCGGGCTTCCGCCGGAAAAGGATACCGTTCTGCGAATGCGCTTGCCGACAACACCTCGCTTTTGGCATCGTCGCGACGCATTGTTTACCGCGAAACACCCCAAATGGAAGAAGCCTGGAATTTTGGTGTGAACCTCAGCAAATTTGTCGATATCGCCAACCGCGAACTCAGCATCAATATCGACCTGTATCGCACCGATTTTATCAATCAGGTGGTGGTTGACCGTGATACAGATATCAACCGCATCGTAATCTACAACCTCGACGGACGCTCTTTTTCCAACAGTGCCCAAGTGGAGGCCAATTATGAACTGCTGCAAGGGCTTGATGTTACGGCCGCTTTCAGGGTTAACGATGTAAAGATGACCTATGACGACAAACTGCTCGAAAAACCATTGGTGAATAAATACAAAAGTCTGCTGAGCCTGTCCTATAAACCCGGATTGGGCCGATGGCAGTTCGACCTCACGGGGCAGTTTAACGGGCAATCGCGTTTGCCTTCAACCGTATCTACACCTGAACAAATTATGGGTGAGGAAAGATCGCCATCATACACCATCCTCAATGGACAAATTACGCGCTATTTTCGCAAATGGAATATCTACCTGGGTGGCGAAAACCTCACCAATTACAAACAAAAAGATCCCATCCTTGCAGCCCATGACCCTTTCGGCAACGCATTCGACTCTTCAGTAATTTGGGGGCCGATAGCAGGCATAAAAGTGTATGTGGGCTTGCGCTATACTTTTGAATAGTTTTATGTTTAACACTAAAAATAATGATTATGAATACTTTGAAAATAATGCTGACAGCTATACTTTTGGCTGCTTTTGCCATCCCTGAATCACTGTCACAAGAAAAGAATAGTAAATTTGAAACTGTTGAAATCCAGACTTCGGCCATTTGCGGCATGTGTAAGGACCGTATTGAGGGTGATTTGGCCTTTGAGCGCGGTGTGCGCAAAGTAGAGCTCGACAGCGAAACCAAGATTGTAACAATCGAATTTCGTAAAAAAAGCAACAGCAAAGAAAAGCTGAAAAAAGCCATTACCAAAATAGGCTATGATGCCGATGATATGCCCGCTGATCAAAAAGCCCACGACCGGCTTCCTGCTTGCTGCCAAAAGGGGAATGAACCGCATTGAGGGAGAGTATTTTGTGATTCTGTGAGGCTGTGAGGCTGTGATTCTGTGTGTTTGAGGGAGAGTATTTTGTGATTCTGTGAGGCTGCACTTCGGCTCAGTGTAAATGAGTCAGTGTGTTTGAGGGTTGTATTTTTGTTTGGCGTTGGAGGGTTTATCATTTGGCACTTCGGCATAGTGACCTTAGATTAAAGTCATGAGTCAATAAGCGAAAAGAGAATAGTTCAAAACCGGCTCATTCAAAACGAAGCAAATGCAGCCAACAGTCTTTGCCGTTCCCTAATCAGTAACTGGGCCTTTTCGAGTTTGATTTCGCTAAAATTTAACTGATCGCCCGGCTTAAGCTGCGCCGCATGGGTAAGGTCAACGGAAGCCAACAACGCAATACGCGGATAGCCTCCTGTGGTTTGCCTATCGGCCATTAACAGGATGGGCTGGCCATTGGCAGGCACTTGCAGTGTGCCCATGGGGATGCCTGAAGAGATAATGTCGGCCTTTTCATCTGTTGTAATCAGTGGTTCGCCTTGCAGGCGATAGCCCATCCTATTGCTTTGTGTGCTTACCATATAAGAGTTAGTCAGCAAATTGCGGATGGAGTCAAAACCAAATCGATGTATTTCGGGGCCCGGTAAAATCCTTATTGGTTTGTCCGGGTTATATTCAACAAGCAAAGGTTTGGGGATTTTCTTTTGAACAGGTCGCTTTGGTGCCTCCCCCAATTCAAGTTCATCCCCTTGCTTTAGTGCACGCCCTTTATGCCCCCCAATGCCGGCAGCCAAATAGGTTGACTGGCTTCCCATAACAGGCTTCACCGCTACCCCTCCTGAAAAAGCAATATAAGCGCGGCATCCTGAACGCAAGCTCCCAAACGACAACAAATCACCTGCTTTTACGCTTATCAATCGGTTATTCCCTGCCGGCTTCGCATTGATTTGGGGCTGCATATCTGCCCCACATACCGCAATATATGCAGCTGCTGTAAACCTGATTGATGGCCCTGTTAGTGTAGCCTCGATACATGCCGCCCCCGGATGATTTCCGACCAGTATATTGGCCAGTTGCATGGATAATTGATCCATAGCCCCACTCACAGGCATGCCAAAACGCTGATAACCATACCTGCCCATATCCTGCAACGTGCTCAACAGGCCGGCTTCTTCAATGATTATTGCTGACTTGTTCATCGTACAGGAGGTGTTTCAGGATTAAAATTATCCGCTTCAAAAGCAATTTGAATTTTCAGAAAATCAACCTTATCAATGGCATAGAAATTTACCTGATCGCCAGCCCTGATTAAAAAGGGCTTTTGCTGCTCCGGATTAAAAAGTTTCAACGGGGTTTGGCCAATAATTTGCCATCCCCCCGGGCTATCAATGGGGTAAATGCCTGTTTGTGTCCCAGCTATTCCTACTGATCCGGCAGGAATTTTCAGCCGTGGTTCACGCTTTCGCGGAGTAGCCAATTGCTCATCCATACCACCCAAATAACAAAAACCAGGCGCAAAACCAAGCATATACACCGGGTAAGTGTTGCCCGTATGCCTTCGGATAACTTCACTGGTGCTGAATCCATTGTTTTGCGCCACTTCTTTCAGGTCGGGGCCTGCCTCGCCCCCATATAAAACAGGAATGTAAAGTTGGGCAGCCTCCGGATTTGCTATGTTTTCCATCTGAGATTCAGCATGGCGCAATTGCTTCAGAAGCGTTTTATAATCAATTATTTCGGCCTTGTAATAAACCAATAGTTCATTGTAAGCCGGCACAAGTTCAACCACACCGCTGATGTTTTGCCGCTCGATGAGCAAGAGCATTTTTTGCACAAGCAAATTGGTTGCCGGAGAAATATCATTTCCAGTCCTGATAATCATGGCTGAGTCACCAGCCGGAATATATTGCAGCTTACTTGTTTCCAATGGCTTGTATGCTTATGCCTTCGTTTTGAAAGGCCAAGTTCAGGTTTTTAATCAATGATGGTGCCTCGGGATTATCACCATGGACACAAATGGTATCGGCTTGCAGCGGTATCCAATTGCCTGTGATGGTTTGCACCTTTTTTTCTTTAACCATGAGCAAACACCTGTCAGTTACGCGTTTGCTTTCGCTGATTACTGCCCCGGCCAGGTTTCGCGCAACAAGGCTGCCATCATCGTTATAAGCCCTGTCGGCAAATGCCTCTGCTGCAAACTTAAGCCCTGACTGATATGATGCACTTTCCATTTCCGTGCCAGGTAAGCCCACAACAATCATTTCGGAATCAAACTGTTGTATTGTTTCAGCAATGGCGTCCGCCAAAAGCCTGTCGTTTGCTGCCGCATTGTACAGGGCCCCGTGGGCTTTGAAGTGCCGAAGATGTGCGCCCTGGGCATCTGCAAGGGCTTTCAGTTCGTTTAGCTGTTGCATAATCAGCGCTTTAAGCGACGCTTGCGTCATGGGAATATATTTTCTGCCAAAATGAATGCGGTCATTGTAACCCGGATGCGCTCCTATGCCTACCTGACAGGCGAGTGCTAAAGCAATGGTTTCAGCCATAGTTTGCTTATTCCCGGCATGAAGTCCACAGGCAATATTCACCGAGCTGATATGGGGCATAATCAAGTGGTCAACCGTTTTACCATCGAAAAACACCCCTTCGCCAAGATCACAATTCAGGTCAATTTTCATTTTTTTCTTGTTGATAAATCAAATTTGCAGCTTATGCATCAAAGCAAACCAAAAACATGCATCAGGCTGCGCACCCCCAATCCCATGGCAATCAAAACAACAAGCCCCCCAATCACATTGGTTGCAGCTTTGTTGGTAAAATCAGTCATTACCCTCTTGCTATTCATCACCCATAACAAATACACGGCTATCACCGGCAACAAAATGCCGTTAGCAGCCTGGGCAAACAATATGGCTTCAATAGGCCGCAGTCCGAGTAGCGAAAAAATCAGGCCGGCAAATAGAATCAGCATCCAAACCAGCCGAAAGCGCCAGGAACGTAAATCCTTTTTCCATCCCAGAATTCCCATTGTTGCATAGGCAGCCGCCAAGGGGGCCGTAATAGCTGAAGATATACCGGCTGCAAATAGTCCAATTCCGATAAAATAGGCAGCCCAGTTGCCAAGCAAAGGCTCAAGCTGTTTGGCCAAATCGCCAGCATCTGCCGGGCTTTCGCCCGTTCCGTAAAAAGCCATTGCCCCACTGATGACGATTGCCATCGAAATAAACCCACCCAAAACAACTGCAACAAACATATCAAGCCGTGCAGCAGGCAACGCATCAGGTGATTTGTAACGCTCCTGAACAGCCGAGGCATAAAGAAACAAATTGTAAGGCACTACGGTTGTCCCAATTAAAGCAACCAGGGTAAGCAAAGCACCTTCGGGAATTTTAGGCACAAACATCCCTTCGATTACCTCAGAAATTGGTGGTGCCACAATAATGGCCGTTGTTAAAAAGGTTACACTCATCAGGATTACCAATGTTAACATGACCTTTTCAATTAATTTGTAGCTGCCGGCAAAGAGTAACAAAAAAGCGAAAAGCCCAATAAGCAATACCCATAGCTGCCGCGATTGCCCATAGGTATTCGTTAATGATTCCATGCCCAGGGTGGCACCCAGGATGTTGCCGGTTTCGAAAGCAGCATTGCCAATAGCAATAGCCGACACAACCAAAACCATTGTCAACAACCGGCCTAAGCCTTTGTTGAAATGCTTGCGCAATGCTTCGCCAAGGCCAAAACCGGTAATTATACCCAGACGGGCGGCCATTTCCTGCAAAACAAGGGTAGCTATGATGGAAAAAATAAGGCCCCATAGCAGGGCAAAGCCAAAATCAGCTCCTGCAATCGAGCAGGTAGTGATGGTGCCAGGGCCTATAAAAGCAGCTGTAATAAGTGCTCCGGGGCCTATGCGTGGCCAATGCAAAAAATGCCTGCTTACTGATTTAAGCTTCATTATTAAAAATTAAGCTGAATAAAAAATGTAAAAATAAGAAAACAATTCAAGGGTAATAATTCAATCCATATGAAGCTGGCATGGAAATAAGCAAGAAGTCTTTCACAAGCTATGCACCAATTTTAATAAAATGTGAATAACTCCTGATAAAAAATGACTTATATTTGAACTGTTCACCATACTTTTATGGTTTCTAATTATTAACCGACCAAAGGTGACTTGTAAAAGATCAGTATTTTTCATTCTCTTTGCAGTAATGTTATTGGCTTACAGCGGTTTGCTTGTTGCACAAACAAACCGGGCAAGTGGGGTAAATGACTTTGAAATCACTATTACTTTTTTTGAAGAACCACTTGATCCTGTGCAAGTTTACAAAGCTCCATTACGATACAACAAGGATTTTGCCCTTATTCTGCAGATGGATGATGGTTCATCATCGATTTATGAACAGGTTATGCCCTTTTTTAGAGGACAAGGAGGAAACCCAGGATTGTTTTATGGCGACGGGGCTCAGGGAAACAGGCCATTTAAGATGGATGCTGTTCATTATTCTTTCAATGGGCTGGGTGTAGATATGCACAATTACCATCAAGGCTTCCTAAACTGGAGTGAAATGGAAACCTTATGGGCCGGTGAATTCGGAATAGTTAACCATGGTTTTACTGATCCTCCTACAGCAGACCATGAATATGAGGTGAGGCGTAACATCAGCTATACACGTCGAAAAACCTCTGAAACAATTATTGCAGGCGGCATTGATATGAATACATATGTTGTACCCGGCACAAATGCTGCACAAATCCCGATAGCCAAACAACACAACCTGGCCGTTTACCACCAAGGTCTTGCAGCCATTGAAAACCCGGCCAGGGTCGAATCCCTGCCTACTATACAAGGTGTTGAAATTTCGAGGGGCAGTATCACCAACAACCTGTTTCAGCAGGTTCAGGCTGTTGCCAACCAAAGCGGGCCCGACAACCATTACATTGCCACCTATTTTAATCACGGATTTAACCCACCTGATATAAGCTTCGCGGCTTTTCAGCAGCAACTCAACCAAATTGCCGACACTTACGGATTAAACGGTTCTGACAGGTTGTGGTCAGCATCATCAACGGAAGTGTTTGAATACCTGCGCATCAAGGAATTGGTTACTGTTAACACCAGCCAGACCGGAAATGTCCTTACCATCACCTTCAGCGGTAATGATGTGCCCGACAATTTCAGGTATTACGCCCTCAGTATTGTTGTGGAAGGCGAATCCAACATTATCAGCATGGACGTACAACAACCCGATGGCATTTCAACCTATTCCTTCAATCAAAACAGGGCTTTGATCAATATGGCCTGGAATGGCAAAGCTCCCATTGACCTTTTTGAAAGGGCTGAAATTTATGTAACTGCTGCCGAAACACAAACAACCGTTGCAAATGCACTGACCGCAATGGACTATGTAATCATGCTCCCAGACGGCGACCCAAAGGAAGCCTTACGCGAACGCCTGTGTGCCCTGCCCGATATGCCTTATGAAGCAGGCTTTTGTCTTGTCCCGAATTTTTTAGGTGATGATTTTGAAGTTTGCGAAGGCGACACTATTTCCCTTGAAACCCCCGAAGCCGAAACTTATCAATGGAGTACCGGCGAAACAAGCCAAAGCATTTCTTTTGAGGCTGTTGAAACCATTGAAATATGGGCCAGTATTACAGATAACCTGGGCAATATCATCAACGATACAGTACTGATAACCGTAAACCCATTGCCCCTGGTTGTTGTAGAGCCTGAAATGGCTGAAATTCCACCAGGTGAACAAGTTGTTTTGACAGCCTCGGGTGCTGATGAATACCTGTGGTCCAACGGCAGCACCAGCCCACAAATAACGGTAAGCCCTGACGTAACAACAACTTATATTGTAACGGGTACAAGCCTTGCCGGCTGCAGCAGCACCGACACTACTGAAGTGGTTATTATCTACACCACTACCATTGATTTCACGGCCAATACTATATGCCTTGGTGATACAAGCATTCTGATCAGCCAGATTTTTTCAGATGATAGTATTCTGGCTAAAGAATGGGACCTTGATGGGGATGGGGTATTTGAATTTGCTGATGAGGTGGGAAATGATACTTTAAAAATGGTCTTTGAACAGGCCGGCGAAAAACTGATTGGTTTGCGTCTTAAAACACAAAGCGGTGCCATTCACATTAAATACCACCAGGTGATTGTTGCCGATTATCCCGAAGCTGATTTCGAATTTGAAGATAACTGTGAAGGTGAAGTCACCAGGTTTTTTGATCAATCAACACTTGTAGTTGGCAATATACAAACCCGCCTTTGGTTTTTTGACGATGGCAATGTATCGCTTGAAGCCAACCCTTCCAACTTTTTTGAAGAAACCGGCGAATACGAAACCCAGTTGATTGTTATTTCTGCATATGGCTGTAGCGACACCATCAGCAAAAAAGTAGAGATCGTTGAAGCTCCTGATTTTGTGGTTAGGCTTGCAGATGGAACGGTGGTGCAAAACAACGAACAGCTCACTATAAATATCGGCGACACCTTACATTTCCAAATTGCAGGCACCTACGATAGTGTATTCTGGATGGATGAAATACCAGGCAACAGCCTGAATGTGATTAATGGCGGCGACTTTTTTGTAACCGTTTATCGCAATGGATGTCACGACACCAGATATTTTACGGTTATTGAATCAGGCGATCCGCCTGGTCCCGTGCCTGTGGTTGATATTATGAACCTGATTTCGCCTAACGGTGATGGGATAAATGATTATTGGGTAATAAAAGATTTAAATGCCATGCGGCCTGCCAAAGTAGCCATTTACAACCGTAGTGGAAAGCCCGTTTATCAATCCAATGACTACAAAAACGATTGGGCAGGCACTTACAACGGAAACCCCTTACCCGAAGGGACTTACTTCTATATTATAGAAGGGGCTAATGACGAGGTAATTAAAGGACCAATAAGTATTTTAAGATGATTTTGAAAAGTACACTAAAATACCTGTTATTATTTATTGCCACCGGAATAGCCGGCATGGCAAGCGCGCAGCAATTGCCGCTGACAGGGCAGTATCTTTTCAATCCATATGCCCTCAACCCGGCCCACGCAGGTACATTTGGCAGTTCCGAAGTGTTTATGAACTATCGTAAAGACTGGGCCAATTTTAACGGAAGCCCACAAACTTTCCGCCTGAACGGAAACGGAAGGGTGTATGACAATATGTGGTTAGGTGGCGAAATTATGGCTGATCAGGCCGATATTTTTTATCGCTTCAAAGCTGCACTCAGCTATACCTACCGCGTACAAATGGCCAACGACCAATTTCTTTCATTTGGGCTGAGTGGTAAATTATTCCAAAGCCTGGTGCGCGTGGACCAGGTAAATGCTGACCTCACCGATCCCCTGCTCCGCGACATTAGCCGGATTACAGGTACCACCTTTAATGCAGGTTTTGGTTTGGTTTATACCAATAATAACTTGAATATCGGTTTTGGCATGCCCATCCTTTTTCGCTCCAGAGATGCTTATCTCAATCAGAGTGAAGGCCGGTTTGTCTTCGAGAGGGCATTTGAGTTTCATGTTTTCGATCGCTATGCCCTTAGCA
Source organism: Bacteroidales bacterium (assembly GCA_018400955.1). GTDB lineage: Bacteria > Bacteroidota > Bacteroidia > Bacteroidales > F082 > CALAZZ01. The sequence goes on along the minus strand of JAGYLH010000055.1, from coordinate 10,956 downwards.
ACCAATTGCAGGTGCAGCCTTTCTTTGTCTGGCAAAAAACCAACAACCAGCCGGCAATTTTTGATGCCTCAGTTATGTTTATTTTCCTTGACAGATTTTGGCTTAGCGGGCTTTACCGCAGCAGCTCACTCATTGCCCTTGGTGTGGGGGGCGAATTATACCGCGGCTTTATCATGAATTACAGTTATGAAATTGGGACAGGAGGTATCAATTACCGTTCCGGTGGCTCTCACGAGTTTACCATTGGTTACCGGATCAGCATTGGTGATGGCTCTATCTTTGGCAACAGTGGTGGCGGTTGGTTCAAAGGGCGCACGCGACAGGATGCCTACCCGCAGGTAATCGATTACAGCAACAGGAGGAGGTACAACCAATGAAAAATGTTAAACAGCATATATCCGTCTTGCTGATTAGCCTGGCCAGCCTGCTCAGTTCAACATTGATGAACAAGGCTTTGGCGCAAGACTATCCACCGGGACAGCCCGGCGTTGAATTTGTACTGGTCACCTTTGACCAGCCCCCTTCCTCGGTAGATGTGCAAGTTGCCCCGCTTCGATATAATAAGGACTTTGCCCTTTCGTTGCATGCCGATGATGGCATTGAGGATGTTTTCACCCTTGGATTCAGGTATTTTAGTGGCATCAATGGTGATGGCACCAATTATCCGGGATTGTTCTATACCGATGGTTGTGGAAACGACATCTCATTTAAGTTAAGTTCGGCCTTGTTTTCTTTTAGTGGATTCAATGATGAAGATATGCACCTGCCCGGCAATTTTTATGGTGCCGTCACCTGGCCGCAACTCGAACTTATGGCCCAAAACAATTTTGGCGTTTACAACCACGGTTTCACCTCGGATGCTTCAACTGACCCTGAATTTATGTCCTACTCCATTCGCAGGAACGAAAGCTATATACGCCGTCAATTGCTCAATGCCATTCCGGGCGGTTTACAAACAAGGGTGCACGTAAACCCAAATGGTGCTGTTAGTTATACAGCCGCTGCGTTCAACGAGGGATACAGTTATGCCTTGCGTCTTGGTGCCGGTTCTGTTATCCCCAATGAGGGTATTGACGTAAATAGCTTTTCTGGCTGGAACCAAAACCTTGAACTGAACCGTGAAATAGCCGAAAATGTAAATGTAACTGATCAGGTGGATGTGCTGGCCGCAAACAGTATGGATGGTGCCAATTATTGGAAATCGTACTTTACACACAGCCTCGAAACAAATTATCCTCAAACGTTGTTTTTGAGCGACTTCAATTATATTGCTGCAACTTATGGAAAAAATGGTGCTGACAATATATGGATGACCACAGAGGAAGAAATACTGAATTATTTGCGCGTCAAGCAAGCGGTTGATGTATCCTACGGCCTGGCCGGCAACACACTGCTAATATTGCTGGAAGGCGAAATACCATCGGATATGCGCTACTACGCCCTCAGCCTTTTGGTGGAAGCCGAAGGGGCAAATATCACCAATATTGAAATTAATGGGGGAACCAACAATACTTTTACCGGCATAGGTGAGCAAAACGCACTGATCAACCTGGAATGGAATGGCAGGCACATTTTTCCGGCCGATGAATTGGCTGATTACCATGTAAGTATCGCCGAAACCACTCAAGCCGAATATGATGGCCTCGTTGCCATGGACTATGTTATCATGGTTCCGGAAGGGGAAGAAAAAGAGGCCCTCAGAGAGCGCTTGTGCAATATCCCGGGCATTGAGTATGAAGACGGTTTTTGCATTGTTTGTGATGTTGATTTGGGATCCGACCAAGAAATTTGTCAGGGCGAATGCATTCCGTTGAGCGTTCCAGAGGTAGAAGGAACAACCTATTTATGGAGCGATGGCAGCACCAGCCCAAGCATAGAAGTTTGTCCGATGGAAACAACTGACTATTGGGTTCAGATCACAACCGCCGAGGAATGCATTGCTTCCGACACCATTACCATTACAGTTCTCGAAGCGCCGGTATTTGATCTGGGTGGCGATCAGGATTTATGCGTTGGCTCTGTTGTAAGTCTCGAAGGGCCATTCGACCCTGATTTTGCCTATGCATGGTTCCTGAATGATGAACCCACAGGAAACGATACCCATCTTTTCGAATTCACCCTTGAAAATACAGTAAGCGTGCGTCTTGAAATTACGGCACCCAACAGCTGTGTCACTTCCGATGAAGTAATCATCAATGCCGTGCCCTATCCGGTGGTTGACCTTGGCGAAGATTTTGCCTGGTGCCAGGGCGATAGCCTTTCCATTGAAGGCCCCGTGGGTGATGATTATATTTATGAATGGCTTATCAATGGCATAATCACCGAAGATACAACTTACCAATTGTCATTCATTGTGGTAGATACAGTTGAAATTGTACTTAACGTAGCCAATGCTGCGGGCTGTAGCACTTCGGACACACTGAACGTTTTTGCGCAGGAAACACCTTTTTTTGATTTCGGTGATGATATGCTCGTTTGCATTGGGGATACTGTCAGCCTGGAAGTTCTTTTTAGCAACGACTATATTTTTGTGTGGTATGCCAATAACGAACTGATTGATAACGATTCAAGCTATTACAGTTTTGTGGTTTCCGATACGGTTTTGATTCATTTATATATCACTGCACCAAGCGGTTGCATGGCATCTGACTCCATGTATGTGTTTGCAGCCGAAGTGCCGCAAATTGTTGTAAGCCCTCAATCGGCGGAACTTTGTTTTGGCGACAGCATTACTTTGGAGCTTTCAACCATTGGCGCCGAGGGGTTTATATGGTGGGATGGCTCAGAAGAGCAAACACGTGTTGTTACCCCTCCGGTAGCCGACAGCACCTATTATTATTGGGCAGAAGCTTACAATGGTTTCGGGTGTGTGTCGCGCGATACAGCTGTGGTGCATTTGTATGCCAATCCCATGGTAGATTTAACCATACTGCAAGGAAGCACCAATATGTGTGATCAGGAAACCCTCAGGTTATTTGCCACAAAATTAAATGGGGTTAATTTCGACAAAATAATCTGGAACAATGGCGACACCCTGAATGCCACCACCAACCTGATGCAGGAATTTCAGCTCACCCAGAGCGATTGGTTTACTGTTACCGTGATTTCATCTGATGGATGTACCGATTCCGATAGTATTTTTATTAATGTTTATCCCCTGCCAAACATTACAGTGAGCCCGGATCAGGAAATCTGCAGCGGAGAAACTATCACCCTGCAGGCCAGTGGTGGGGCATCATGCACATGGTTTGACGGAAGTACACCCATCGGGCAAGGTTATACAATTGCAGTAAGCCCAACCACCAGTAAAATTTACACGGCTGTTGTCACTGATGCCAGCCCGGGCGGTTGCCAGGCCAGTGCCGATGTGGTTGTAACCGTAAACCCGTCAGTTGAACTGAACATAGAGGCTTCCGAACTGCTTGTTTGCGCTGGCGAAGAGGTTGTGTTATCAGCATCCGGTGCAGAAACCTATAGCTGGGCGCATGGGACCAGCGGGGCCCAGGTTGTTGTGAGGCCAATGGAAAACACCACTTACATCGTTACTGGGACCAATAGTTTTGGATGCAGCCAAACAGACTCCATCAGTATAGATGTTAGGCCTGTTACCCAAGCCAATCTCACGGGTTTACTTCCTGTGTATTGCCTGAACGATGCCCCTGATACAATTGGTGGCAGTCCGGCAGGTGGTATATTCACTGGTAACGGTATAGTCGGAAACGTTTTCAGGCCAAGCCTGGCCGGTGATGGTGCACATACAATTTCCTATATTTATATCAACCAGTTTGATTGCCTGAGCATCGATTCCATGCAAGTCAGGATATTTGGCGGTACCACTGCCATCGATCTCGGAAACGACACCCTGATCTGCCCCAACGACTTTCTCACGCTGGATGCCGGCCCTGGCTTCAATGCCTATTATTGGTCAACAGGCGATACCTCCCGTTTTATTTCTATATCAGGAAGTGGATACGTTCCCGGAACTACACGAACCATTTCGGTGGTTGGCGAGCTTGACGGATGCACGGCCGCAGGGAATGTGCAAGTGAGCATTCGCACCGATTGCTTTGTTGATTTGGAAGAATACCAAAGCCAACAGCCATTTACAATTATCCCCAACCCCAACAGCGGTGATTTTGTAGTGCAATTGCCCGATGATATCCATAACTTTGAGGTGTCGGTTTACGACAGCCGCGGTGTGCAGCACTTTGCGGGCCAATTTGACAATTGTGCCGCCTCGTACCCCGCCTGCCGCATTCAGTTGCCTGGCCTTTCGCGTGGGGTGTATATGGTAAGCGTTTATGCGGGTAACAAACGATGGGTAAGGAAAATGGTTGTGATGTAATTGCAACACCTCCCCCAGAGGGGTTGTATGTTTCAAAAAGACAGCTCGTTTCGATAAAAAACAAAGCAAGAAATCCACAATCGCATATTTTGCCCATTTAAAAGTCTTTTCAGGCATAAACAACAATTGTCTTGTACCAAACCATCCATTTTTCTTCTTGTTAAAAAATTGTTGGGGATTGAGTAACTTTGCCAACTAAAAAAATCATATTTCATGGCACAAATACTCGGAATGGGCAATGCCCTTGTTGACCTGATGACCAAAATAGATCAGGAAGAAATACTCAAAAAACTAAACCTACCCAAAGGCAGCATGCAGTTGGTTGATGCTGAAACCTCTAAAAATGTTTTGGACAACACAACCAAATATCCTAAGGTTATGGCCTCTGGCGGATCAGCTGCCAACACCATCCATGGGCTGGCAAGGCTTGGTGTTGAAACCTCTTTCATTGGCGCAATAGGCCAGGACAAAACAGGCGATTTCTTTCACAACGACATGAAGGCCTCCGGTATTCAACCCATGCTTTTCCAAAGCCAAACCCCATCAGGCGTTGCCATAGCACTGGTTACACCCGATGGTGAGCGCACTTTTGCCACCTACCTCGGCGCAGCTGTCGATCTTTCGGCTGCCCACCTTGAACCGGAACACTTTGTTGGTCACAAGTATTTTTATGTGGAAGGTTATTTGGTTTTCAATGAAGAACTATTGTTAAAAGCCCTTAAGGAGGCAAAAAAAGCCGGTTTAACCATCGTGCTGGATTTAGCCAGCTACAATGTTGTAGAGGCAAAAAAGGATTTTTTATTGCAAATTTTGGGCGAATATGTCGATATTGTATTTGCCAACGAAGAAGAAGCTCAGGCACTCTGTGGCCTTGCGCCTGAAAAGGCCATCGACTTTTTGAGCGAATTGTGTGCCATTGCAGTTGTAAAAACGGGTGCTGCCGGTGCCCTGCTCAAGCAAGATGGGAAAACCATCCACGTGCCCGCCATCAAGGTTACCCCTTTGGATACAACAGGTGCCGGCGATATGTTTGCTGCAGGATTTCTATATGCACACCTGCATGGCTTCACCCTGAAACAGGCAGGCCAGATTGGCACCTTGCTCGCCGGAAATGTAATTGAAGTGCTGGGCGCCAAAATGAACGAAGAACGTTGGGCAGCTATTCGGGCAGAAATTAAAAAGATTTAGGCGTTAAAAAGATAGATTCCTCCCTGTGATTTGCCACCGCAAAACTGCCGAGGGTACCTCAGCTAAATTTCGTTCAGCAGACTGGCTCTAAATAAGTGTTTAGCATTTTTTATTCCAGCTTAAATCCTTACATTTGCCAGCCTGATTTTCGTCATAAGTAAACATTTAACAGACTATTACACATATGAAGGTATTTCAAACAAATGAGATTAGGAACGTAGCCTTGATTGGGGCTGCCAAATCTGGGAAAACAACACTTGCTGAGAGCATGCTGTTTGAGGGTAAGGTTATTAACCGAAAAGGTTCCGTTGACGACAAAAATACCGTTTCGGACTATCGCCCAATTGAACTTGAGCGGCAAATTTCGGTTCAGTCAACCCTGCTGCATACGCTGCACGAAGACAAAAAAATAAACATTATCGACGCTCCCGGCTTCAGCGACTTTACCGGCGATATTTTGTCGGCTGTAACGGTTGCCGATGTAGCTCTTTTCACCGTAAACACTCAGGCAGGCGTTGAAGCTACTACCGAAAATGCCTGGCGTCAGGCCGAAAAAGCCAACTGTCCGGTAGTTTTTGTACTCAACCAGCTCGACCACGGCAATGCCAACTTTGATGAAGCCATACGTCAACTTAAAGACTACTATGGCGAAAAAGTAACAGTGGCTCAATACCCGCTTACCACAGGTGAAGGTTTTAATTCGATTATCGACCTGATGCTGATGAAAATGCTCAAATTCCCTGCCGGAGGTGGTGCACCCGAAGTGCTCGATATCCCTGCCGAAGAAAAGGATAAGGCTGATGAACTGCATCAGATGCTGATTGAAAATGCCGCCGCCGGGGATGACGAACTGATGGAAAAATATTTTGAAAACGATACACTCAGCTTGGATGAGATGCGTCTTGGTATCCGTCTGGGCCTTATCCAGCGCGGTATATTTCCCGTTTTCTGTGCAGCAGTGAAACATGGAATCGGTGTTCACCGCCTGATGGATTTTATTGTGCACTCCTGCCCTTCACCTGACTTGATGCTGGGACGCAACACAACAGCCGACCGCAACTTCAATAGCAAAGTTAGCGATCCGGCAGCCTTGTTCGTGTTTAAAATGGCCAATGAGCAACACCTCGGTGAAGTTTCTATGTTTAAGGTTTATGGTGGCGAAATCCGCGAAACCCAGGATATGATTAACCCCCGCACAGGCAATAAAGAGCGAATTTCGCAATTGTTTGTGGTAAACGGCAAAAACCGCGAAAAGGTGGAAAAAGTTGTAGCAGGCGACATTGCCACCACCATCAAGTTAAAAGATATGCGCACCAATGATTCACTCATGGATCCCAAAATTGGTGACGACGGCTTTGAGCCCATCAGCTATCCCGAACCTATTTATTCAACAGCTATAAAAGCCCTTAATTCAGCCGATGACGAAAAACTGGGGTCTTCTCTGCAGGAACTTCACCGCAACGACCCAACAATTATTGCCGGGCTGTCGCGCGAGCTTAAACAGCTGATCATAAAATGCCAGGGCGAATACCATATCAATACCATCAAATGGTATCTTGAGCATATGTATAAGATTGAAACAGAATTTATCACACCAAAAATACCTTACCGCGAAACCATAACCAAAGCTGCCAGGGCTGATTATCGCCACAAGAAACAATCAGGTGGTTCGGGTCAGTTTGGTGAAGTTCACCTGATGGTTCAGCCTTATTTTGAAGGATATACCGACCCCACCGACTTCCCTGTCAGGGGTAAAGAAGAGCATAAATTAAGCTGGGGCGGTAAACTTATTTTCAACAATTGTATTGTTGGTGGTTCAATCGATGCCCGCTTTATGCCGGCTATCCTGAAAGGGATTTTCGAACGCCTTGAAGAAGGCCCGCTTACAGGCTCCTACGCCCGCGATATTGTTGTGTATGTTTATGACGGCAAAATGCACCCGGTTGACTCCAACGAAATTTCGTTTAAGCTGGCCGGCCGCCACGCTTTCAGCACGGCCTTTAAAAATGCCGGCCCCAAGATTATGGAGCCCATTTACGACCTCGAAGTGCGCATACCCGAAGATATGATGGGCGCCGCCATGACCGACCTTCAAAATCGCCGTGCCAGCATTATGGGCATGGACTCCGAAGGCAAAAACCAGATAATCCGTGCAAGGGTGCCTTTGGCAGAAATGGACAGATACTCCACTTCGCTGAGCTCAATCACCTCCGGACGTGGCTCCTTCAGCATGAAATATATTGAATATGCACAAGTACCTATGGATGTCCAGGCCAAGCTGCTGAAAGAATACGAAGAAAAGCAGAACGAAGAGGATTAATTTGTTTCAACATATTGATATACAAACAGCCTGTGCAGAATGTGCAGGCTGTTTTTTTGCTCTGTTGGGTATTTCGGAAATGAGCAGTCAATCTGCTGGATTCATTTCTTGCCAACTGGTTTTTGTCAACTGAAAACTTGCAAAAGAATGGTCTGTTTTTCACTGATTAGATGCAATTACTGCTTTGTTGGCCTTATCCGTTTTATCCCAAAAAGCAAAAAGACGATAATAGGTTACTGATGTTTCGCACTTTGTGTAATAACCTGACGATGAATGATAAGAGAATTCACAATTTTTGTTAAAATACTGATAATCGGTATTATATATTTGGCCATATTCATTATTAGCTTGAATTCATTGATTACAAGGTTCTTGCTGTTTTTGTTGCCCCCATATCCGCCGTGGCGGACAGGCTCCCCGCGAGCGGGGGCTTCGACTCGGTGTGAAGTGTAGTAAAGTTTTGGTTTGGGGATCGTTATTTCACCATTCCCTCACACTTAACCGCGATAAAGCCCCCGCTTGCGGGGAGCCTGTCCGCCACGGCGGATATGGGGGCTAAAACATTAACTCAACCAACATGATTAATTTGAAGCAGGAATAGTTACTTAATAAACAGGATGTTACTACAGATCATATTTGTTTAAAACCTCTGCGAAACATCAGTAGGTTATATTGCAAAGCGTTTTGAGCGACTGGCGAATATGGTTTCTCTTAGTTTAGGTGTAATTTCAAGTTATTCAGTGCTATTTGAACAAATTTCTGATTCTTAAACAAAGTCTTTTTTCTGTCGCTCCAATTTTCCAATTCCTGGGTAATAGCTTCTTGGGTATCGGCTTTTTTTTCAGAAATTATAAAATCAATTGTGGAGAGTAACTCTAAACCAAAAGGAGAATAAAACCCTGTTAAGAACGACTTTGTTTTTTCAACCGTGCTTTTGTGTACCGTATTATCAGGTTTGTTTAAAAACTCGTTCACTTCCATTTCAGCATCGGGTACTAAACCCAATTCTTCAAACGGCTTTTTGTCTTTTGAACTGTATCCCATTATATAACTTCCATTCAGATAATATAAAACGTGTTTAACTTTACCTGAATAAGGCCCATAAAAATTAGGTTGGAATTCTAATTTGAAAGTTTCTTTTGCTCCAAATCGTTGTAAAAAGTATGCAATTTTTTCAGATGAAAATTCCGATACAAATTCTCCATTACGAACCAATTCATACAAAACCGATAATAACATCGCCCTTGCTGGTGTCAACTTCACTCGCTCTTTTTTCAGAACTTCTTGTATGGTAGCATTTGGCTCGTAAATGTAAATGTCACAATCCACATCATTCAAATGTTTTGCCAAAATCTGTTTCACTTTGATCCAATCTAAGCCCCCGTTACCCGAACCCAAAGGCGGGATAGCTATTGATTTGATATTTTTCTCCTTAATCACTCTCACCAATTCGGTCAAACCATCTTCAATGTAATGATACTCGGAAGGCAAACGCCAGTTAGTTTTTGTAGGAAAATTTATAATGATTTTCTTAACTGTCAGCAACGATTCTTCTTCAGTAACGAAAAGTTTACCTACTTTCACTTCTTTATTTTTACAAGCCTTGGAATACAATTTAAAATTGGTAGGAAACATATTTTTGAATTGCAAGGCAATGCCTTTGCCCATTACGCCAATCGTGTTTACTGTATTGACTAAGGCTTCTGCTTCGCTGTCTAACAAGTTACCTGTTTTGTAATGTATCATATCTTAAAAATATAAGTCTGATTTAATGTGAACATTAGCTATTTCTGCACCAAAGTCTAAAACTCTGTTTTTGGCATTTTCGTTGTAAGTAAGAAATCCCAAAATAGCATCGTGGGCTATGTCACCCAAAACTAAAAATTCGGCTTCTTTTCTTCGTTTTCTATCCAAATCGTTTTCGTCTTTCCAATACTTGGCGTTGATAGCGTTTTTGTCTAAAATAGTTTCAATATTTTGAATATCGTCAACAGTGTATTGCGTGGTAAAACCATCAACAGCGTGACCATCAGTAAACACAAAGTCCAATTGAAGGTCTAAAATTTTCTGAACAGAACTAACGCAATAAACTATGTTTTCGGCAGGTGTGGGCTCAACCATATTAAAACCTTTTTGAACAACGTAGAGCATTGGTGTTCTTGCCCCAAAATAAAAGGGAATGTATTCCCCCAAGCGTCTGCCATTGTTTAATAAAAATTTGTTTCGTGTAGAAATTAAACTGCTATCCCCAATGGGTACAAAATCAGGATTAGCATTTGGCGAAGTTGTATGTGTAATGCCATTTTGAAGAATATGGGGAATGTTCTCAATATGAGTCATTCTATACAAGTATATTTTATTCAAATCAGGCATTCTACAAATTTAATTGATTCAATGCTTCATCCGGCCAATTTTATAAGTTTTCTTCACACGGATTTTTCCTTTAGCGGAATAAGTGCCAAAAAGTGTGACCACGATAAATGTCGTGACAGTGTAACGACATTTTCGAGCTCAGGAAATTGCTTCGCAAATTGAATCATTCTTCGCAAATTCTTTTCCTCATAGTTTCTTCCAAAACGTTTCACCAATTCTTGTGACACTGTAACGACAATCTGCTTTCCATATTCCGCTCTTTCATTTTGTAAATCTATTGTCAAAATTCGCTTACCAATGTGCCAAAATAAAACATTCAGGGAACTATTAGCTTGAGAAACAATCTGAACTTTAGTCTTTTCGATTAAGGAGATTATCTCTGTAAGTAATTCTTTATGTTCAAATTTTTCTGTTATCATTTTTCTATTAATCATATCTCGCTATCTTACAAATATAGGGATTATTTCTTGTTGCAAATTGTTCATTCTCTGCACTTTGGTGAATACCCTATTATCGCATGCCAGACAGTTTTTAAAACTCCAGTATTTCCGATGTCCTTTTTTTAATCACCTCCCTGATTAATTGTTGTTTTATCCAATTCGGGTTACAAGTTCGAGTAATTATTTCCTTTCATCGGATAACAGATTTCGTAAAGCCATCTTCAAAGCGTATTAAATATCCGTCCTGTATATTCTTATTCATGCTGCTCTCGTAAAAAAAATACCCTTCT
>JAGYLH010000054.1 GCA_018400955.1 Bacteroidales bacterium | reverse complement strand
AATAAAATCGGTGCTTTGCTCGGGCACAAAATTGTATTTGGTCTGGGTGCCATTCAAAAAGCCTTTGCCTGTTAGGCCGCCCGAGCCTATGGCTATTTTAGACTGGTGCACATTGTAACCGGCACCATGCAGGTCGAGCTCCTTGCCCAACAGCACATTGATGCGGGTTTTCTGGTGTGGTTCCAACAGCTTGTCAAACACATAATCCACACTGAACACATAGCCGGCTGCCAACAGAAATACCAGGGCCATCCTGATTATATTGCCCCTGTTCCTCCGGATAAGAAATAAACCAATCACAAACAAAACACCCAAGGCTGGAAGAACATAGATTTGGTCGGTATAGAGCGTAACAACAAATAAGATAGTCGCCAGCAGTCCAATAACCAAAATATAGCCGGAGAGCCCTTCGCGGAAAAGTACCAAAATAAAAGCAAAGAAAACAATTGCCGATCCTGTATCGTATTGCAGCAAAATAAGCGCGATAGGTATGCCTATAATAATGAAACTGATAAGTTTTGTTTTAAGTAGTTTCATATCCACATTGGTGCGGCCCAGGTAAAAAGCAAGTGCCAAAGCTGTGCTGAACTTCGCAAACTCAGCAGGCTGTAGGGCAAAACCACCTATTTGAAACCAGGATTTTGAACCTGCAATGGTGCTCCCAACAAATAACACCCCAATAAGGGCAATATTTACGAGTATATAAATTGGATAAGAGAAGGCTAAAAAGAACTTGGCATCAATAAGCATGATCACAAAAGCCATCACCAACGCAAGGGCAATCCACAGCATTTGCTTACCATAACGCTGGCTAATATCAAAAATGCTGCTGTGCGATTCGTCATAAACAGCTGCATAAATGTTGAACCATCCGATTAAGGCCAAAACAAGCCATAAAAGAACAGTTGTCCAGTCGATATTTGCTATTACGCTATTGTTTTCCCTCATGGCCTTAAGGTTTTATTACACCTTCTTTCATGCGTGTTTCAAGGGCTTTTCGTTTTACTTCGCCCTGAATATACTTTTCCATCATCAAGGAAGCTATGGGTGCTGCCCAGGCAGAGCCATAGCCCCCGTTCTCGACAATTACCGACAGGGCAATCACCGGATTTTCCACAGGGGCAAAAGCAATAAACATGGAATGGTCTTCGCCGTGTGGGTTTTGCACAGTTCCCGTTTTTCCTGCGGCACGCACCCCCGGAATGCGGTGCCACCGGGCAGTACCCCGCTCGCCCTCAAAAACGTCGAGCATAGCATCTTTTACCACCTGGAAATGTGGCGCATCAATCCCTGTCTCTATGCGGTTGGTGTAGAGGCTTTCAATGCTGTCGTTCCCTACGATGGATTTCAGTATATGAGGTGGATAATAAAACCCCTCATTCCCAATTATAACAGCCATATTGGCCAATTGCAAAGGGGTGAGCAGAATTTCGCCCTGCCCGATACTCAGCGACCTTACGGTGAGGGCATTCCATCTGCCGCGATACACTTTGTCATAATAATCGCGTGTTGGCAGGTTGCCCGGCAATTCAAAAGGAATATCCGTATCAAAGCGGTGGCCAAAACCAAACCTATACATTAACTGATACCAGTCGTCGTAAGCCGCTTTTAGGTTTTCATACTGCGGATTGTTCAGCGAAGCCCGAAAGGTATTCCAGAAATAAGGATTACAGGAGTGCTCAAGGGCTTTGTGCAATGTCAAGGGGCTTTCATGGCTATGCGTACAGCGGATCGGCAAACTTGAAGGACCCTGGCAGGTGAATTTGGTGTTTGGGGTAATAGCCCCTTGCTGCATGGCCACAAGAGCATTCACCATTTTGAAGGTTGATCCGGGTGGGTAAGTACCGCTGATGGCCCGGTTGACCAAAGGCATTAGCGTATCATTCAGCAAGAGGTTGTAGTTTTCGCCCCGCACCCTTCCAACGAGCAGGTTGGGATCATACACCGGACTGGTGACCAATGCCAATATCTCACCTGTTGAAGGTTCAATAGCCACAATGCTGCCCCTTTTATTGCGCATAAGTTCTTCGCCATACTGCTGCAGTTCGGCATCAATACTAACAAATAAATCGTTACCCGAAACAGGCATGGTATCATATATTCCATCCTGGAAGCTTCCCTTTTCCCGGTTGAAAACATCTACCATAACAATCTTAACGCCTTTGCGTCCGCGGAGGAATTTTTCATAAAAACGTTCAATCCCCGATTTACCAATATAATCGCCCATGCGATAATAAGGATCAGCATTCATTTCACCACGATTCACTTCCCCCACATCACCAAGGGTGTGCGCTGCAATGGGCAGGGGGTAGCGCCGGAGTGTACGGGCCTGGAAATAAAATCCCGGAAAACGGTACATTTTTTCAATGATGAAACCATAATCCTCTTTGGAAACCTGCTCAAGAAAAACAGATGGCCTGTGGCCTGAATGCTTGCGGGCTTTTAAAAGGCGCTCCTCAAAGGATTCAGTTGTGATACCTAATAATTTGCAAAACTCGTTGGTATCAACGGCTTTCACTTGTCGCGGAATTACCATTAAATCATAAGAAGCTTCGTTGAAAACGAGCAAGACCCCATTGCGATCGTATATCATGCCCCGGGCCGGATACTGCGTAATATAACGCAGCACATTGTTTTGCGACGAAAGCTTATAGGTAGGATCAAGCACCTGAATGTAAAATAATCGCAGCAAAAAAATCAACCCTATAGTCAATAGGATAATGATTATTACTGTTTTACGGGCATTGGCGTGCTGGTTGACCATAGTGGGCTTGCTCCTTTACTTGATCAACAAAAATAAGCATTCTATGGTTGTGGGTTCTTAAGAAAGATTAGAGGTTTGGTTCGCACACATTGGCCGGCGATCTTCCCGTGAATTATCGGGATAGAGTCAAATAATCAAGGATTGATTGACTATCAATATACTCAGGCCCAATCCTTTTTTGCGTGAATATGCGGAAGTTATTTTATTCAAATATTTTTTCGTCAACCAAATTGCCTTCTTCATCCCACATAAACCAGCTTCCTGTACGTTCTCCATTTTTATAACTCATCTCATAACGCAACATCCCATTTTCGTCCCAGATATACCATTTACCGTGTTTTTTATCATCTTCATAATTGGCAACAGCGGTTCGGATACCATTGCCGGACCAGGTAACCCAGGTTCCATGCTTCAGGCCTTTTCTCCAGGCACGCTCTTCCTGCTTGTCTCCGTTGCTGAAGTAATATACCGAAATTCCGTCCTCTTTGCCATCAACAAAATTCCTTGTTGAGCTGAGGGTGCCGTTTTCAGAAAAACTCTCATAGCTACCATTCGCCAGTTTTCCGTCCTTATAGTACCCATCCTGACGACGCTCCAAATTTTGGGCAGTGATTGTTGCTGTGATTAAAAAAGCACTTAAAATGATTGCTATTCTGCTGGTCATGATACTATTGCGTTGGTTTAAGATATATGCGCTTAAATTTTAGAATTATACAAATTCAGTACCCGAAGGTAGTAAAAATAATCGAAGCAAAACGAAACAATGCTGAAAATTATAAAAAAAAGACAAGCTTTTCGAGCCTGTCTCTTTCTAATTTCATCTTGGTCGATAATTGGGTTGACCTTGGGTTTTACTCGTTTCCGTTGGCTTTCATCTTCACCTCAAGGCCATTGTTGTTTTCAGCCACTGTGAGGTTCTCAATATTGGTTTCTTGGTAGGAAATGTATGAAACCTTGAGATCGTAAGTGCCCACTGTTAAGCTGTTGAAATAGAATTTTCCCTCGAAATCGGTAAAGGTTTTTATATCCGTATTGTCAACTGTTACAGTAGCTCCCGCAAGGGCTTCGCCTGTAAGCAAGTCAATAACGGTACCGCTAATTGCAACTGCGACAGGAGCATTGGGTTCGGAGTCTATGCCAGTGCTGGCAAAAAGCTGAAAGCCCGAAACTAAGAGTATGGCTGTGAAAAGAAAGATTGCTTTTTTCATGAATTTCAATTTTTATTGTGACACAAAAATATATCAGATTTGGAAAGAACAGGATAAGATAGCTTTAAGTAATCTTTAATAATTGCTTAAGCCAGTATTAATTTAATGTTAAGCCCTTTGGGAAAACAAACAAAAAACCCTGCTGCCGGCAGGGTTTTTTGAACTAACCAAATCACTATGAAAAAAATATTTTATAAAGGTTTGAGCCTAATAAAAATTAAAATGTAATTGATGATAAAATAGTTTCCTTTAACATGGCCTTAAAGGCAATTTTGAAAGTGTTCATGGGGAAATCGTTGATATAAGTTTCGTCGGTAAGTTCAAAAACCTTTTGCATGGCACAGTTTGCATTGTGGGCTTTGAAAATGGCTTCTGTGCTAAAAGGCACATCATCTACATAGGCTTCTTCAGCGAGTTCGAATGTATCCGCCATGGCTTCTTCAAGCAAATAAGTTTCTGCAATAACCTCTGTATTGAAAGGTACATCGTTGATATAGGCTTCGGCTTTCATGCTGAACTCTCCGGCAAAAACGGCAAGGCTTAAAAAAGTACCGAAAATGACTGCTGCTATGGTTTTATAAGTTTTCATGACTTTAGATTTTTTTATTGTTTGATACTTAACTTACGAATATTGTGCCAAAGTATATAATATATTTACATACAATCTTTTACACTCATATTGGCATCTATATGCGCAGGCAAAAACTGATGGCAAAGCGTACAGTTTTTGTACGCAGCCGAACAGTTCAATAAAATTAATGGGATTGCAATTGCCGGAAAAAAGCTTTTTTTAAAAGCTGGATGCAGTCATCTGCACTATTTTCCTGAAACAGATCATTTATTAATCTTACACTTCGGAAAGAAATATATCCAGGTTGTCGAATTTATGGTGATAATCATCCATTGACCGGCGGATTACCTCATGGGCTTCTTCGATGCCATAAACGTGGGTTATTTCCACATTGCTTTCTTTACCTGGCAAATCCTTATAGGTTAAAAAATAATGCCTTAAGCGATCGAGCACCAGTTGGGGGCAGTCGGTGATGTCTTTATAATTGCCGTAAACAGCATCATCATTCAAAACAGCTACCAGTTTATCATCGGCCTCGGTGCCATCAATCATCCTAAAGCCGCCTATGGGGCGCGCCATCACAACAATATCGCCATGCGTAATATCCTTTTCGGTAAGTACACAAATATCAATAGGGTCGCGGTCGCCTTTAATGTCGGTACGTTCTGTTTTTTGATTGCAAAACTCTGCCACGCTGTTTGCGCAAAAAGTTTGTGGGATAAACCCATACAAGGCCGGTACGACATTGGAGAATTTTTGTGGCCTGTCGAGCCGCAAATAACCCGAAACTTTATCTACCTCATACTTAACAGTGTCGGTAGGCACCATCTCTATAAAGCAGGTTACAATTTCAGGGGCATCAGGTCCGATTTCAATGCCGTGCCAGGGGTGGGATTTGTAGCGTAAACCCATCAAACGGCCGATGGGATCCATAATTTTTGACATCTGTACAGCGATTTTTGTAGAATGAATTGCAAAATTACTTTATTTTTGTCCTTGCGTTGCCATGTGAGAAAAAATATGTGTTAAATAAATCGTCGCTGCAGACTGCATTCAGTATCCCAAAATGGTGCCGGTAGAAAAATGCTGTTATAAAAACTGCTGTTGCAAATCTGACACATTATGATTGACATATTCCATCGCAAAAGAAAACTTCCAACCAAAAAAAACAACCCAAAATTTATTGATAAACGAAATGCTATTCGCATGAAGAGAATGATTTATGGTCTGTTTTTGCTACTGATTTGGCAAATGGTTATTCAGGAGAGTACACTAAAGGCCCAGACACAGTCGATGTACGTAATCCGTGGCAGTGAAGCCCATTCGATGCAATATTTTTCGCAAGCTAAAGCACCGGCCGATATGTGGCTCAATCCTTACCTTGACGCAAACTGGGCAGAAGGGTTTATGTTGTTTTCCGACAGCATCTATTGGAGTGGTGATTTGCGGCTCGACCTTTATCGCAAGCAGATGGAAATGCGGATCGAAGGTGATACATTCTTTATTTCGCAACCCTTTATTGTCAACCTGATTAAAATGGGGGACATCTATTTCACATACTGCCCCTATATTGACCAAAAGCGCGACAAGAACACTTTTGGTGCGGATTATTTCGAAGTGCTTAATGAGCCAGGACAAGTAAATCTATTGTTGAGGCGCGGACTGCGTGTGGATGAGTCCAGTAATTCGAAAAGCAGCCTGCTTTTTGGCTTACCCCTTGATGAGAAAAAGAGCTTTGCCCAAACAAAGAAGTACTATCTGCAAATTGACAAAGATGGCCCGGCCATCCCATTTCGCAGGAATAAGCGTAACCTGATGAAGCATTTGCCCGACAAGCAACAAGAAATCAAAACATTTGCAAAGAGGAATAAGCTCGGTTTTTCTGACCCTTCAGATGTGGCCAAAATCATCGACCATTACAATGCCATTTACAGTAAAAAATAAGCAGCAATGAACAAAATAATTCATCTTTTAGCCATGCTGACCATACTGCTGCCAGCTTCACTAACAGCGCAATCAAACAACAATTATAGCATCCGTAACCTGTCGTTGCAGCTGAACGAAAACCTGCTGCATGTCCATTATGATTTAATTGGCAAAAAAAACCTCGAGCCTGTAAAAGTTCGTTTGTTGTTCTACGACAAACAATACCGCATTTACCAGCCAAAGGCCATCAGCCCTGAAGCCAATTCCTTTGTAAAACCAGGGCCGAACAGAAGTATTGCCTGGGACTTTGCCCAGGATATGAAAAAAATAGATGTGGGCCTTCACCCCTACCTCATTGCGGGCGATTTAGCCACCCATAACTATAGAATGGGCCCCGAAGCAGCCCTCTTTTCGCTTGCAGTGCCAGGTTTAGGCAACTATTTTGTAACAGAAACCCGCCATCAAACTATCAAACCCTGGATGAAAACCATTTCGTCATTGGGCTTGATTGCTTTGGGCACTATAGCAGCCAGGGACCGTTATCGCGATGACCCAGAACTCACCCTTGATGATGAAAAGCCATGGAAAATGGGTGATTGGAACTATAAATATTTTAATAGCGATGCGGAATTTTTGATTTCAGCAGGCCTGGCCATCTGGGTAGCTGATGTGGTGTTGGTGGCCATAAAAGGAAACCACAACCGCAAACTCAAAAAAAGCATTTTAGGTATGCCTGTGGTTTACCGGTAATTCTATAGGATATCCCTGGTTCATTCAAATTAGATTGAGCCTAATAGCACATTTACACCTCAAAAACAACACCTTAGCACACTTATGCCTTGTGAAAGGATGTGTCTTTGCTGTTGAATTCAGGCTAAACAGCAATACCCTCAGCCTATAGCTTTCAGTAACAGCTTTTTTTTTAGCTTTGCAGCCTGAAAATTCAGGGGACAAACACGGTTTTAATGAAAGCGAAATACAACGAATACAAACAATTGAACCTCTCGCAAACGGGAAAGGACATCAGGAAGTTCTGGGAGGAAAACGACATTTTTAACAAAAGCATGGCCTTAAGAAAAGGCTGTGAGCCTTTTGTTTTTTACGAAGGCCCCCCTTCTGCCAATGGAGTGCCTGGCATCCATCACGTTATGGCGCGTGCCATCAAGGATATTTTTTGCCGCTACCAAACCCTCAAGGGTAAATTTGTTGAACGCAAGGGCGGTTGGGACACCCATGGCCTTCCCGTTGAAATGAGCGTGGAGAAAACCCTGGGCATTACCAAGGAAGATATCGGGAAAAAAATCACCGTTGAAGAGTACAATGCCGCTTGCCGCAAAGAGGTGATGAAGTACAAGGACCTTTGGGACGAGCTCACGCGCATTATGGGCTATTGGGTTGATTTGGAAAACCCCTATATTACTTTCGACAACAAATACATCGAAACCGTTTGGTATTTGCTTTCAAAGCTTTACGAAAAAGATTTGTTGTATAAGGGCTATACGATACAGCCCTATTCACCAGCAGCAGGTACAGGCCTGAGTACACATGAGCTGAACCAACCGGGCTGCTACCGCGATGTAAAAGATACGTCGGCCACCGGGCAGTTCAAAGTAATCAAAAACGAAAACTCAGCTTTTCTTTTTGAAGATGATGATGAGGTGTTTTTCCTTGCCTGGACAACAACCCCCTGGACACTGCCTTCGAATACCGCATTGGCCGTAGGCCCCAATATAGATTATGTGTTGATTGAAACCTTCAATCCATACACCGGTAATTTGGTGAAGGTAATTCTTGCCAAAGTTTTGGTGGCCTCCTATTTTGATGAAAAAATGCATAATGCTCCATTCGGGGAATACAAAACAGGCGACAAGAAAATCCCTTATCGTGTGCTAAAAGTCTTCAAAGGCAAACACTTCGAGGGCATCAATTATGAGCAACTGATTCCCTGGGTGCGGCCTATGGGCGATGCGTTCAGGGTAGTTACCGGCGATTTTGTTACCACTGAAGACGGAACAGGCATTGTTCACATTGCCCCCACCTTTGGTGCCGACGACAATCGTATTGCGATGCAAACAGGCATTGTACCATTACACCTTATCGACAAGGATGGCATAAAGCGTCCCATGGTTAACCTGCAAGGGCGTTTTTACCACATCGATGCGCTGGATGCTGAATTTGTAAAGGAATATGTTGATCAACAGCTTTATGGCGAATATGCCGGCAGGTATGTAAAAAACGAATACGACGAAAGCCTTCCGGAAGACGCGCCCAACCTGGATGTGGATATTTCGGTGATGCTAAAAAGAGAAAACAAGGCTTTCCGAATCGAAAAATACACCCACAATTATCCCCATTGCTGGCGCACGGACAAACCGATTTTGTATTATCCGCTCGATAGTTGGTTTATCCGCACCACTGCCTTTAAGGAGCGCATGCTTGAGCACAACAAAACCATCAACTGGAAGCCAAAAGCCACCGGTGAAGGACGTTTTGGCAATTGGCTCGAAAATCTGGTTGACTGGAATTTGTCACGCTCTCGTTTCTGGGGAGTGCCACTGCCCATTTGGACCAGCGAAGACAAAACTGAACAGCTCTGCATAGGATCAGTTGAACAGCTAAAGCTGGAAATTGATAAGAGTGTGGCAGCCGGGTTGATGAGCGAAAACCCTTTTGACAACTACAAACCAGGCGAAACAGATACTGCCAATTATGCACAATTTGACCTGCACAGGCCTTATGCCGACAAAATTGTATTGGTTTCGCCAAGCGGTCAGCCTATGCAACGCGAACCCGACCTGATTGATGTTTGGTTCGATTCAGGTGCCATGCCTTATGCCCAGCTTCATTATCCTTTCGAAAACAAAGAGGTCTTTAAATCCAGCTTTCCTGCCGACTTTATTGCTGAAGGCGTTGACCAAACACGTGGCTGGTTTTTTACACTGCATGCCATTGCCGTTATGCTTTTCGATTCAGTCGCTTTTAAAACGGTAGTATCCAATGGCTTGGTGCTGGACAAGAAAGGCAATAAAATGTCGAAACGCTTAGGGAATGCTGTTGACCCTTTCGAAACAATCGAAAAATATGGCCCCGATGCCACACGCTGGTATATGATTACCAACGCACAACCCTGGGACAACCTGAAGTTTGATTTGAACGGGCTCGACGAGGTAAGGCGTAAGTTTTTTGGAACACTTTACAACACCTACGCCTTTTTTGCCCTTTATGCCAATATTGACGGTTTTACCTATGCCGAGGAAGAAATCCCATTGTCCGAGCGTCCTGAAATTGACCGTTGGATTTTGTCAGAACTGAATTCGCTGATTGGCGTGGTGGACGAATCCTATGCCACTTTTGAACCCACACGCGCCGGACGGGCCATTCAATCCTTTGTAGATGAGCACCTGAGCAATTGGTATGTACGCCTTTCGCGCCGCCGTTTCTGGAAAGGAAGCTATTCGGCCGATAAAATTTCGGCTTACCAAACGCTGTACACCTGCCTTGATATCATTGCAAGGTTATCGTCGCCCATAGCGCCCTTTTTTGCCGACAGCCTGTTTAACGATTTAAATGCTGTAACAAAACGGGAAAAGCTTGAATCGGTCCACCTGACTGATTTTCCGGCCATCAATCAAAATGCTGTTGACAAAGCACTTGAGGAACGCATGCAAATGGCGCAGCAATTATCCTCCATGATACTTTCGTTGCGAAAAAAAGCCAACATCCGGGTGCGTCAACCCTTGAATAAAATCATGGTCCCGGTAAACAGTCCCGAAATGCAGCAGCAATTGAAGGGTGTTGAAAACCTGATACTGTCAGAAGTAAACGTGAAAACAATTGAATACCTTTCGGATGATGCCGGTATATTGGTGAAGAAAATAAAGCCCAATTTTAAAACGCTTGGGCCCAGGTATGGCAAGCTGATGAAGCAAATTTCATCAGCTGTAGCGCAATTTACGCAGGATGATATCCGTAAATTGGAGCAACAAGGCGATTTAACCATTGAAATCGAAAACACTACAGTTGATTTGTTGCCCGCTGATGTTGAAATTACCACTGAAGACATCCCCGGCTTGAGCGTGGCTACACAGAATAAACTAACTGTAGCCCTCGACATGACACTAACGCCCGAATTGCTGGAAGAAGGCCTTGCGCGCGAATTGGTCAATCGGGTACAAAACCTGCGCAAAGACCTTGGCTTCGACGTAACAGACCATATATTACTGGAAGTGCAAGCCGAAGGAGATTTTAAGCAAGCTTTAGAAAAATTCAGTGATTATATTTGTGCCGAAACCCTTGCCGTTTTACATTTGGAAGATCTGTTGAATGGCTCAGATGTTGCTGAAAATGAGATTACAGAATCCGTAAAAACAAAAATTAGAATTTCGAAAAAAAATTAAGCATTATTTTTTCATTGGTTTATATATCCCATTGTGGAAAAATACAGTATATTTATTGCGAAATCCGAAAATGGAGAATAGCAGAATTTAATAACTACAGACTATGAACGAGCAAGAGAAACTACAGGATACAGGTAGCAAAAAAACCAGGTATTCTGACGAGGAGTTGGAAGAATTCAGGGCCATTATATTAAAGAAACTTGAAAAAGCAAAATCAGATCTGAAGGTGCTCACCGAAGCGCTTTCAAACAATGATGAACATGGCACCAACGACACTTCACCTACCTTTAAAGTGTTGGAAGAAGGGTATCATGTTTTGTCAAAAGAAGAAAATGGCAAACTGGCTGCCCGCCAGCAAAAGTTTATCAATAACCTTGAAAATGCATTGATCCGTATTGAGAACAAAACCTATGGCGTTTGCAGGGCAACAGGCAAGTTGATTGCCAAAGAAAGGCTCAGGATTGTGCCTCATGCCACTTTAAGCATTGAAGCCAAGCTACAGCAAACTTCAAGGTAAAATGCTTGTGTGCAATCTATTATTTAC
The DNA here is from genome assembly GCA_018400955.1 of Bacteroidales bacterium. GTDB lineage: Bacteria > Bacteroidota > Bacteroidia > Bacteroidales > F082 > CALAZZ01. The sequence goes on along the minus strand of JAGYLH010000054.1, from coordinate 11,915 downwards.
TAACCTTCATGCATCATTTAAGGCCCACAAGGCGCAAATGATGGTGCATGTGCAATGCCATACCAACTGTTGAAAAAAGCATTAATCATTGTATTTTTTATCTTGCTGATCGATCAGGCCTCCAAAGTCTGGATCAAGCTAAACATGACCATAGGTCAGGAATTTCCAGTGCTTGGCGATTGGTTTATCATTCATTTTACCGAGAACTACGGTATGGCTTTTGGTTTTCAATTTGCTGGTGAATGGGGTAAGTTGGCCTTAAGCATTTTTAGGATACTGGCGGTTTTGGCCATCGGTATCTACCTGTATGTCCTTACGCGTAAAAAGATTGGTTTTGGTCCTGTATTCGGCATTTCCCTTATTCTTGCAGGTGCTATTGGCAACATTATCGACAGTGCTGTGTATGGCCTGCTTTTCAGTGGCAGCAGCTACCATAGTGTAGCTACCTTTTTGCCTGAAAATGGTGGCTATGACAGATTCCTTTATGGCAGGGTAGTGGATTTGTTTTATTTCCCCATTATCAGCATTGCGCAAGCTGAGGCACCTTCGTGGATACCCGGGTTTTTGTTTGGACGCGATGGCTATTTCATCTTTTTTCGCCCGGTGTTTAATGTAGCTGATGCTGCAATCACAACAGGCGTTTTTTGGCTGTTGCTTTTTGAACGCAAGTTTTTGAGCAAGGTATAATGCTGGAAAAATGCAGGCTTCAAAGATATTTGAACCGGGCTACTCTATAAATTTTCCATTTTTGAACTTTTAAGGCTTCCAAAAACAATTGTAAGTTTTATCTTTGCAGCCAAAATCGATTTTACCTTAAACCTATTGCTTACCAAATGAATAAGACGATAACCGGACACGTAGCCCAAATAATCGGGCCAGTAGTTGATGTTGCTTTTGATCAGGATTCTGAGTTACCAGATATTTACGACGCCCTTCAGATAACACGCGACAATGGCGAATTGCTTGTGCTTGAGGCGCAACAGGCCATCGGGCAAAACACCATGCGGTCGATTGCCATGGATTCAACTGACGGTCTTCGCCGCGGCATGAAAGTAATATCGCTTGGCAAACCTATTTCAATGCCCACCGGTGACAGCATCAAAGGACGCTTATTTAATGTGATTGGCCAACCTATTGATGGACTTGGCGATGTAGAAGATGAAGGTTCCTACAGCATTCACCGCGACCCACCTAAATTTGAAAACCTCAGCACCCAATCCGAAGTACTTTACACAGGCATCAAGGTTATCGACCTGATCGAGCCCTATGCCAAAGGCGGTAAAATCGGCTTGTTTGGAGGTGCCGGAGTAGGCAAAACAGTTATCATTATGGAGCTTATCAACAATATTGCCAAATCTTATGCGGGCATGTCGGTGTTTGCCGGCGTTGGTGAGCGAACACGTGAAGGGAACGACCTGTTGCGCGAAATGATAGAATCAGGTGTTATCAGGTATGGAAAAGAATTTGTAGAAAGTCTCGAAAAAGGGGGCTGGGACCTTTCAAAAGTTGACCGCAAAGCCTTGCAAGAGTCGCAAGCCACACTTGTTTTTGGTCAGATGAACGAACCACCCGGAGCACGTGCGCGTGTTGCCCTCAGTGGCCTCACTCTGGCTGAATATTTTCGCGACGGCGATGAAAAGTCAGGTGGACGCGACATCCTGTTCTTTATTGATAATATTTTCCGTTTTACCCAGGCTGGCTCTGAAGTATCTGCCTTGTTGGGACGTATGCCTTCTGCCGTAGGCTATCAGCCCACACTGGCTACCGAAATGGGTATTATGCAAGAGCGCATTACCTCTACCAAAAGGGGTTCCATTACATCAGTGCAAGCTGTATATGTGCCTGCCGATGACCTTACCGACCCGGCTCCGGCAACAACTTTTGCCCACCTTGACGCCACTACCGTACTCAACCGTAAAATTGCCGAGTTGGGCATTTATCCTGCCGTTGACCCGCTCGATTCTACGTCCAGAATACTCTCGCCCGACATTGTTGGTGAGGAACATTACAACACAGCCCAGAAAGTAAAAAATATCTTGCAGCGCTACAAAGAACTACAGGATATTATTGCCATTCTTGGTATGGATGAGCTTTCGGAGGAGGATAAATTAATTGTGCACCGCGCACGCCGTGTGCAGCGTTTTCTTTCGCAACCTTTCCATGTGGCCGAGCAGTTTACAGGCATCCCCGGAACTGTTGTTTCAATTGAAGATACCATCAAAGGCTTCAAAATGATTATGGAAGGTGAAGTGGATGAATATCCCGAAGCGGCCTTCAACCTGGTGGGCACCATTGAAGAAGCCATCGAAAAAGGCAAAAAACTTATGGCAGATAGCCAGTAATCAAACGGAATAACCCCAGGCATGAAACTTGAAATAATCACACCTGAAAAGACAATATTTAGCGGCGAAGTGGAAATGGTTCAATTGCCCGGACTTGATGGTTTATTTGCCATTCTGAATAACCACGCCCCAATGATTGCTGCCCTCGGCAAGGGCAGGGTGAAGATCACGGAAGGCACAAAAAATCCCCGCTTTTTTGAAATTTCCGGAGGCATACTCGAAGTGCTCAAAAACAAGGTCTTGGTACTTGCCGAATAAGCCTATTGAACGGCCATTTTACCTGCGCTTAAATATTTTTTTACCTTTGCTCCATAATGAAAAGGATTGCCGTTTTTGCCTCAGGTAGTGGGACCAATATGCGCAATATGGCCGCATATTATGAAAACAATCCCACAGTCGAAGTTTCCCTTGTGGTTTGTAACAAACACGGCGCAGGGGTAATTCAATATGCAAAACAGTTTAATATTCCGGTTTTATTGATTGACCGACAGGTACTATACGGTTCTAATGAGTTGGTGGAGTTGCTTAAAATACTTCACATAAAGCTTATTGTGCTGGCCGGGTTTATGTGGTTGATACCCCAAAATATGATTACTGCTTTCCCAAACAGGATTATAAATATACACCCGGCTTTACTTCCTGATTTTGGTGGAAAGGGTATGTATGGAAATAAGGTTCATGAAGCTGTTATTGCCGCAGGAAAAGCCTTTTCGGGCATTACCATCCATTATGTGAACGAAAAATATGACGATGGAGCTATTGTTTTGCAACAAAAAGTAGCCGTTGAAAAAGGTGATACCCCGGATACCCTTGCCGCAAAAATTCATGCACTGGAATACAAGCATTATCCCGAAGTAATTGACCGCTTGCTCAGCTGAAAAACGCTAAACGCCTAACACCTAACGCCAAGCGCTGAACGCCAAACGCCAAACGCTAAACGCCAAACGCCAAACGCCAAACGCTAAACGCCAAACGCCAAACGCCAAACGCCAAACGCTGAACGCCAAACGCCAAACGCTGAACGCCAAACGCCAAACGCCAAACGCCTCCCTTACCTTACAACAAATTTTTCAATCTGTGCGGCATCTTTCGTGCTTATCTTCACAAAATAAACCCCTTTGCTCCAGTTAGATATATCAATAGATAAGTGGTTCTCGGAAGCTGCGACCGGCTGATTCACGAGGCTACGCCCTGTCAAATCCGAAATCTCAATACTTGCTTCCGTGTTTGCATAAATGGGCACATGGATAATTGTTTGCGCCGGATTGGGATATACCTTACCCATAAGTTTGGGCTTTGTGGCAACAAGCTCATCTGCTGAGGTTTCAATGTCCATCACTGTTATTACCATATCATCAAAATAAAAACCGTCACCTGTTACAAAACCATCTGATTTAAGCACAAATGAAAGCAGCAGATTGCTGCCAACAAAATCCGTCAGGTCAATTTCTTCCTGCACCCAATCTGATGTGCCATCATACAGGGGCTGGCCGGGGCTTGATTATTCGAGCCTGAACGTGTATATTTTCCTTCGAGTGGTGTCCAGCCTACGCTGCCTTCGCGGCGGGCCAGCAATTGTACATAATCGTATCCCGCTTCAATGTCCCATTTGGCCATAAAAGTGAGCATGGCAAAACCAGTATTGGTCAAATCAATTGGTTCTACAAGTACTATCGGGTTGTATTCGTTGTTGGCATAATTGCCATTTGGCGAATCCGTTATGCTTCCTGTTGGGCTGTAATAGTTGTTGTTTGTTACATTCCATTTGTTCGAAAACCAGTTGTCAAAGGTGTTGCCATCATCCTCAAAAACAATACTTGTAACCCCGTAAAACTTCGTTAAGGTGTCCGACTGCACAAAGCTGCCATTATCCAAATGAACAACAAAGCTGAATTGAGCACCACTCAACAAGTCAGGGTTGAGCTGAATCCAGATCGAATCATTCACAGATTCGAGAATGTCGAGATAGCCACTTGAAACCGGATCACTTACTGCTGTAATATGATCGTCAAGGGGTTCAATGCTGACTAGCCATTCTTCTGTTTCACCAAAGCCAAGCCTTTGCAGGTCAAAATTGAGATAAAAGTCGTGGGCATTAAAAATGACCGGGCTATTATCCGTAAAATGTCCGTAATTACCTGTAAGGAAACCTGCGAGAAAGTTTTGCAACATATTTTCCTGGCAAAGGGGGACAATTCTATTTAGGGAAGGCCAAAAACCATCACTAAAAGAACCCAATTCAGGTGTATAGGAAAAGATGGCGTTTTTTGTTTCCTGCTCGCCATACATCCAATCATCTGATCCGCCATTGGTGGCATAAATAGTGGTGCTCCCTGGTCCGATAATGTAATTGTTGTCCTGTGTCATAAGTGTGGCATGGGCATGGAATATTTCATCATCAGGACTAACTTCTGTAGTATATCCCCAGGGATAAAGCAAGAGGTTGCTGTAAGAGTGGTAATTCAAGGCAATCTGAAAGTCGATGGCTTCGCAAATCATGCGCAAGTTATCTGTTTCGGGCTCGCTGAAAGCTGAAGGACCACGATAAGTGTCAGAAGAGGGGCTGGGTGAGGAGCCGTTGTTGTCGATGCCCCACATATAGCCAAAATTGCGGTTGATATCCACGCCAAAACTACCGCCATTAACGCGTCTGTTTTTGCGCCACATACCACCGCCATTGGGCGAAATCTGTTCGTTGTACATATAGCCATCAGGATTTACAGCGGGGACAAAATACAATTCATAATTATCAACCAGGTTTTTGACTTCATTGTTGGTTTCATAGTTTTCGAGCAAATGCAGCATAAAATACATCATTTGTTGCACCCCAATGCCTTCGCGCGCATGTATGAGGGCTGTATATAAAACCTTTGGCTTATCTTGTTGCACTTCGGGATTATCACTCATGCGAACCCACCAAATCGGATACCCCTGATGCGAATTGGTCTCGCTAATGGGCTGGCGAACCGAAATCAGATCAGGCCATTCCTCAGCCATGAAATCCAGCTTGTCCAAAATTTGATCGTAGGTATAAAAGCCACCCATTGAACCCAGCTCCCAGTTTTCGGGAACAGGGTAACGTTCAGAAAGGTTGCGTACTACTTCATAATCCCTGGATGCTTCTATCCGAGCCTGGTACCAGGCTGTCATATCCTCAATAAGCACTTCATAAGCAATATCTGCATTTTGCAGCAACTGCATTTCGTAGGCGCTGATTTCAGCTTCAACAAAAACCCCCGGCTTGTATGAGCCGTTGCCCAAATCAATGCCAAGTGCCTGAATTTGTTGTACTTCGGTGGTTTCAAGTGGAATACGCACCCGTGAGTAGGTTTCCTGTGCAAAAAGATGCCCTGCAAAAAGCAGCAAAATGAAAATAATGGTGTTGCGTTTCATGTTTTAAAAAATCTAATAAATGGGTATTGTTATTTAAGGTGCTAAAAGTACTAAAATAATGCTGAACCTCAAAAACAGCTTGAAGTCAAAGTTTATGGTTTGATAACTATTTCCACTCCAAAGTGTTGATTAAATGACGTATATCCTGTTTAATAAAATCGATAACCGGTGCCATTGAGTCATTGTTTGGCCTGATGTTGAAATAAAGTGCGGCACGGATAAAATGATTTGTGCTGTCAGTAAGATAGAACTGCAAGGGCGAAGCCACACCCTTGCCCGAAAGCTGGTTTACCACACCATAAATTTCCCTTTCAGGCAAAATGACCAGGCTATCGGAAATGCCACTGGCTTTAGGCATATGTTGCATCAGCATATTGCGCGCATCTTCAACATATACGGAAAGGTTGTTATCAATTGCTTTATAACTAAGGTACAGGTTCCCATCAAAATCAGGAAATTCGATATTGATCCAATCTTTTTCTTCTGCTGTAAAAAGATCATTTACCACCTTGGCATAGGTAGGATAGCTAAAGCGGTAATTCTCAAGTGAATCATAACTACGGTAGGCCTTTTCTGGTAAATCGATGCGCAAATATCCCCTCGGTTTCGGTGTGTAAACCTGTTCGCAGGAAAGCAAGAAAAGCGGAAAAAGAAGCAAAAAGAACAGTTTGCTAGTGGGTTTCATCAGGCTTGTGGTTTTTCTTGATTTTGCGGAAAGCCTTTATTTGTTTGATGCGGCGCGTGTCTGCATCGGTAACCTCAAAAACAAAATCGAGGCATTTGATGATGGTTCCAACCGTTGGAATAGTACCTTCAATTTCCAGCATCAGCCCGGCCAATGTATCTGAGTCGCCCTGTACTTTTTCAAAATGGTATTCATCAATATCCATTACTTTGCAAAAGTCGATCAAATTGGTTTGTGCTTCAAACAAATAGTTTTGTTCGTCTATTTTTTTGTAAAAGCTTATTTCGGCTTCCATATCGAATTCATCACTGATATCCCCAACAATTTCTTCAATAATATCTTCGAGAGTCAGCAAGCCGGCTGTTCCACCATATTCATCCACAACAATCGCCATATGGATTTTCTTTTCACGGAATTCCTGCATCAAGTCACTGATCTTTTTATTTTCCGGAACAAAAAAGGCCGGCCTGATCAGGCTTTTCCAATCAAAATCAGTTTTGTCCAGAAAAGGCAATAGGTCCTTTATATAAAGAATCCCCAAAACCTTGTCAAAATTAACTTCATAAACAGGAATTCGCGAAAACCCGCTATTAAGTATGGTATGCAATACGGTTTTGAAATCGAGGTTTACCTCCACGGCTGTAATTTTTACGCGCGATTTCATGATGCTGCGAACTTCCTTCTCGCTAAAGGTGGCAATGCCCTTCAACATTTTCTTTTCCTCGGGCGGGGTAGATTCATCAGAAGTGATATCAATAGCTGCAGAAAGATCGCTCACCGAAAGGTTGTGCGAACGGTGCGCCAGCCTGTTATCGAAAAATGCCGTTGAACTGATCAAGGGTACACTCAGAGGTTTAAAAACAACTATCAGCGCCTTAATAGTGCGGGCCATAAAGCGGGCAAGCCGTTGGGGGAATTTGTTGGCCATTACCTTAGGAATGATTTCGCCTACCAATAATATCAGTGAAGTGATAACAACCACCTGTAGCAAAAAGGAAACTATCGGATTTGTTGCTTCATTAAAAATTCCTGCCGAAATAAAGGAAGACAAAATAATAATGGCAACATTAACCAGGTTGTTGGCAATCAGTATTGTAGCCAGCAGTGTCTTGGGTTTGTCCCGCAATGCCAGGATTAGTCTGTTAACTTCAGTATCGTTGGTGCGAAGTTCTTTTAAGTCATTGGGCTTAAGCGAAAAAAAAGCAGTTTCGCTACCCGAAATAAGCGCAGAAAACAACAGCAGCAGAAAAAGCAGTCCTATACTTATTGTAAACTCAGGGATGGAAAAGGGGGCAGCATCAAAAAGTAGTACTGCCATGATTCGTTCAGAAGGGTCAGGATCAGGGTTATCCAAAATAATTCAATTTAGTTTTACAACTGCAAAAATAGTAATTAATCTATATGGAGCTTGTTATTATGCAATTAACCTCGTTTAGAAAAAAATGGTCTGCCTTTATCGATACTATTTTCTTCAGAAGGGCAAATCATCTTCGGATGTCCCAGATGGTGTATTTTCATGATTGGATTCGCCCGAAACGCTTTTGTTGTCCACATACGGTGGTGCCTCGCTGCGCTGTTCGGGGTTTGTCCCGCTTTTAGAGATCAGGTTCATTTTATCGGCAACAATTTCCGTAATATATCTTGTGTTTCCCTGACTATCTGTGTATTGCCTGGTTTTAATCCGTCCTTCCACAAACATCAGGTCACCTTTTACATAATTGCGTCGTCCTTCGGCCACGTCATTGGCCAGGTTTGACCAGGCTATAATGTTATGCCATTCTGTTTGTTCCTGCCAATTGCCATCACGGTCGCGATAGCGTTCGCTTGTAGCCAGGGAAACGGTCATTTTTTTTCCGCCATTGTCAAATGTAATCACCTCAGGGTCTTTTCCCAGGCGTCCGATCAGCATTGCTTTGTTTAATCCAGCCATTTCAAAAAAAAGTGTTTAGTTTAATATTAAGGATTATCCGTAAATCCCATTATCGATAAGAAATCGATCGATAAGGCGCGGGAACGGATATTTATCCAACTTATTTCTATGAGTCAAAAATACATTTTTTTCAAACAAGTCGTTCAACACAGGCTTAATTTGTATCCGGTAAAAAACGGCAAATATGGTTTGGTGCGTAAGCTGGTGCTTAAATACAGCGGAGCTTTGTTGCAGGTGAAATGGGGTTTTGTCCATCAATTCCCTCCACTTCATGCTATCACAAAGGGCTCCGAAACTGGTTTCAGCTGCAGTTTCAATCATTGGAAAATCGTAAAGCCCATGCCAGATATCTTTTTCCTTTCGATGGTGCAGATAAACACCCCTTGAACCATCTGGCATGGTTGTTTCGATGAAAAGGTAATTGAAAAACCTGTTTCTGTTACGTGTCTTCTCGCTTTTAAAAGGCAATTTATCCACAAGACCATGGGCATGGGCAAAACAGCCCTGCTGCAATACACATTGGCGACAGGAAGGGTTCGCGGGCACACATTGCAATGCCCCAAACTCCATAATGGCTTGGTTGTAGTTACCCGGATCATCATGCAACAAGAGTTCATCTGCGAGGCTTTGAAAATGCCTTTTCCCGGGGCCGGTATCAATGGGTAGTTGTATGCCAAAAAACCGCGAAAGCACGCGGTAAACATTCCCGTCAACCACTGCATGTGCCTGATTGGCAGCAATCGAGCTAATTGCTGCAGCTGTGTAATCTCCAATGCCTTTCAACTTTTTCAAGGTGTTGAAGTCAGTTGGAAAAAGGCCGTTGTAAGAGGCAACCACTTCTTTGGCTGTGGCATGGAGGTTTCGTGCACGGCTGTAGTAACCCAATCCCTGCCACATTTTAAGCACCTGCTGCTCATCAGCGGCTGCCAATGAATCCACCGTTGGCCATTTCTCTAAAAAACGGTTAAAATAGGCAATCCCCTGATCAACACGTGTTTGCTGAAGAATAACCTCACTCAACCAAACTATGTAAGGATCAGCACTTTGCCTCCAAGGCAGTTCCCTTTTATTTTTATCAAACCAATCAACTATTTGCTTACTAAAATCTGTCATTTGCATCGAAAATATTTATAAAGAGACAATTAAGAGCGAAAAAAGTTAAAAATAATATGGCTGATTAAAAAAAAATTCTAACTTTGCCCTTCCAAATAAATATCTAATATCTAATCATTTAAAAACGTTAAAGATATGACAAAAGCAGAAATTGTAGCAGATATTGCTAACAAAACAGGTGTTGAGAAAGTTGCCGTGCAGGCCGTAGTTGAATCTTTCATGGAAGCAGTTAAAAAATCCATGATGAGCGGAGAAAATGTTTACCTAAGGGGTTTTGGTAGCTTTACCATCAAAAGAAGGGCTGAAAAAACCGGCAGAAACATTTCTAAGAATACTACCATTATTATTCCTGCCCACAATATTCCCGCCTTCAAACCTGCAAAATCATTCGTAAGTCAAGTTAAAAACAGCGTAAAGTAGTTTTTTTGACCATTCAAAAATTTTAAACAAAGAATTATGCCAAGCGGGAAAAAAAGAAAAAGACATAAGATGGCAACTCACAAGCGCAAAAAACGCTTGAGAAAGAACAGGCACAAGAAGAAATAATTTTTTTCTTGATGACCCATACCGTTGAATAACACAATGTCGTGCGATTTTATCCGGCATTGTGTTATTCTGTTTATGCTGATAAGGGTTGAAACATTCCATTAGATACAGCAGAAACCAACGGAAAAGGGCATGTTGCTGTTTTTAGTGCATCTGCCCACACAATGCAAGTAGTCTCCAGCCATTTAATTACACAATTGCGTCCTGAAAAACAGGCCGTATAAACAATTAAGAATACAAAAAAGTGAATAGGGAATTAATCATAGATTCTCGTGCTTCGGAGGTTGACATTGTTTTATTGGAGGACAAATTTCTAGTTGAACTTCACAAAGAAAAGACAAATAATAACTATGCCGTTGGCGATGTTTATCTGGGTCGTGTAAAAAAAATCATGCCCGGACTAAACGCCGCTTTCGTTGATGTAGGTTACGAAAAGGATGCTTTTTTGCATTACCTCGATCTCGGTCCACAAGTCAGGTCGCTGTTAAAATTTTCGAAATTGGCCCAAGGTGGCAAGCCTTTAGCTATCAATGCTGAAAACTTCAAGCTTGAGCCCGATATCGAAAAAACAGGAAAAATTACGCAGGTGCTCACCACAGGCATGCAAATTTTAGTGCAAATTGCCAAGGAGCCCATTTCGACAAAAGGCCCCCGGATTTCGTCCGAAATTTCGTTCGCGGGCCGATACCTTGTGTTGGTGCCATTTTCGAGTCGCATTTCGGTTTCGCAAAAAATTCGCAGCAGCGAAGAGCGCAACCGATTAAAAAGACTTATTCAAAGCATCAAACCGAATAATTTCGGTGTAATTATCCGTACAGTTGCTGAAAACAAAAAAGTTGCCGAGCTGGATGCTGATCTGAAAAGCCTCGTTGAAAAATGGGACAAGATCAACAATAAATTGCTCAATGCAAAAGCACCGGTAAAAATTGTTAGCGAACTTGACCGCACATCTGCCATATTGCGCGATCTGCTCAACGAATCGTTTAACAATGTACATGTGAATGACACAGCACTTTGCGACGAAATTAAAAGCTTTATCGGTACCATCGCGCCACAAAAAGTGGACATCGTTAAATTTTACAAGGGCAAGGCCCCTATTTTTGAAAATTTTGGTGTAGATAAGCAAATCAAAAGTCTTTTCGGAAAAACAGTTACTATCAGAAGTGGTGTTTACCTCATAATAGAACATACCGAAGCCATGCACGTGATCGACGTAAACAGCGGTCATCGTGTAAACAAAGAGAATAGCCAGGAAGAAAATGCCCTGGAAGTCAACCTGGAAGCGGCAGCTGAAATTGCCCGCCAATTGCGATTGCGCGATATGGGCGGCATCATTGTGATCGATTTTATCGATTTGCACGACAGCAAAAACCGCCGCGATCTCTACCAGAAACTTAAGGATGAAATGGCGCGCGACCATGCCAAACATACCATTTTGCCCCCAAGCAAATTTGGGCTTGTGCAAATAACACGCCAACGTGTGCGCCCCGAAATGAACGTGGAAATCCTTGAGAAATGCCCCGTATGCGAAGGCACCGGAAAAATTAAGCCGAGCATCATTTTTGTTGATGAAATTGAAAACAATCTCAAATACCTTTTGCAAGACCAGAACGAAAAAACTTTAACGCTGGCCGTGCACCCATACATCCATGCCTATCTCACCAAAGGCCTCATTTCGCTCCGACGGAAGTGGTCGTGGAAGTATAAAAAACCCATAGAGGTAAAGCCAATGGCCAATTACCACCTGCTTGAGTACAGGTTTTTCAATAAATCAAATAACGAAATTAAAATTTAACCCCATATGCAAGCCTGCTTTATGGTAGTCTATGGCATTTCTCACACAGCCATTCAGCCATAAACCGGTAAACATCTTATTTATAAAATAGCCCGTCAAGTGCCAAAGGTC
>JAGYLH010000053.1 GCA_018400955.1 Bacteroidales bacterium | reverse complement strand
GACAGCGTGAACGCATTATGATCGCCCGTGCCATTGTTAACAAACCAAGATTACTCTTTTTTGATGAAGCTACCAGTTCCCTCGACAACAAAACCCAGCAGAAAGTTAGCCAAAGCCTCGAAAAACTGCAGGCAACCAGGGTGGTTATTGCGCACAGGTTGAGCACAGTCATGAATGCTGACAGAATCTATTTGATGGAAAACGGCGTGATGGAAGAGAGCGGAACCTATCAGGAACTGATCAGCAAAGCCGGAAAATTTGCTGATTTGGTGAAAAGGCAGATGATTGAATGACCTTGCGGGTACAAGTGACTTTTTATATACTGAATCATTTTTGTCAGGTATAATTCCCATAAAAACGCTCAATCGCTGGAATAATGCCGTCCCTACGGGACTCGGGATAATCAGGGGTAAGCTTGTATTCTACCCATATTTTGTCCCTAACGGGACAGTCCCGTCAGGGACAAAATATGGTTAGTCAGCGTGTTACAAATCAAGAAAAAGTCCCGTAGGAACGGCATTATAATTTTACCGGACAAAAGTGATATTGAATAGTCTTTGACAAAATAACCATGTATTAGTTAGCGTAAATACAGTTATTGGGGAATAATCCTACCCTGATTTATTCATAAAATTCGTTATCTCAAATAATATCAATACCCTATGATATAATTTGTTCTCTTGAGAATTTTAAAAATCTGTGAGAATCTGTTAAATCCCACACAAGCTTTCAGGTGATTGATGCAAAAGGCATCACATATTTATAAAAATCGATAGACGTTCGTTTCGCGACCCCAGCGGAGTCGAATAAAACATAATACTGCTTATCCACATGCGACGCTGGAGTCGAAAACCCTTTCATTCGTGCTTTTCTATTTGGTGGCTGTGCAAAAGATTGACGTTAGAAACCCTGTTCAATACAATACGTTTTTTAATCAACCACCAATCTTTTTGTCGTAGTTCTGTTTCCAAATGTTGTGATGTGTATGAAATAAACTCCTGATTTTAAGTTGTTTGTCTCGACTATGATGGTTTTGTCACTTATATGGTTAAGTCTTTTAATTAACTGTCCGGACGCGTTAAAAAGGCTTAAGCTACCGGATATCAAATTCGCTTGAATGTGAAAGGCATTTCCTTTCTTAACAGGATTCGGTATTATATCAAAATCATTTTTGTTATTATTTTCTTCAACTCCGACTGTGCTTTGATAACATGTTGTTTCATAAGGCATCATGTATCTCAAAATGTCATCGTTGTGAAAACATAAGAGGGCCCATACAGGACAAACAATACATTCCCAGTATTTAGTATGCAGTGGCCCATTAAGGCTTCCTATCCCTTCCACCCAGTATTCATATACCTCTTCACCCTCACCAAGATGCCACCTTTTTCGAGTTATGCCAAAATAATCAATGGTATCAATGTCAACAACAGTAATTGGAATGTCATTGCAAAACAAATTGTTCACATAGGCTGTTTCTCCAATTTCCAGGTTAAAGTCATACAAAATTCCTTCAATCTCACCTGGTGGCATATAATACACAATATTCAATTCTTCTCTTAAAAGTCCCTGATAAGTCAATGAGGCTAATGAGTCGTAGGAAACCCAAATCTTACTATAGGGTTTTGAATCAACTACTGAATCCCCTTCTATTATATAAATTTCAGTGGTGTAGCCCATACCTGCTGCAAATCTGACATTCCATTGATTGGTTGGAGCAACAAATTCCTGTCCAAAAATTGATGAACTTAAAAGGAATGCAATGCCAATCGTTATTAATTGCTGTTTCATGACGTAGTTTTTTTGTTATGAGAACTTGTAGCATCCAAAGCTACTTAACACTCCAGAAGTTTTTGCCTTAAATTGATTTTTACTTTCCCTACAAAACTTTCCCATAAATCTTGTTCCAAGAGATGATGTATTTTCAATTTTATGCATGAGCCGGTTTGTTTGCGGTTAAGATGGCATAAAGTTAGGGAAAAAACTATTTGATGCTGCCATTGGAAAAGAAATGATGCACTCCTGTTTTTCCTGTGGCAAGGAAAATTTTAGAATTCTGGACTTTCGTTGGACGCTTGCAACCACTTGACCGTTTGATTATAGGGATTCCAATGCCATAACCCACGGATGAATCCATGGGTTATGGCATCAGGTTCAAATCTTATCCAATGGATTTATCCATTTCCAAAATCTATTTTCCACAAATAGGATGATTTAATATTGAATAATAAATCTATCAATTAAACTATAAAGCGTCATAGACAAACTTTTCTCAAGTCATAATTATTTTATTCAGCGATTAAAGCCTTAATGAATCAACAGCCATTTCGGCAACTATTTCATTTTTGAAATGGTAGAGTTTTACATGGGTTTGAGAAGATATATCAATGCCCTGCGGTGTAATCACCACAAAATTCATGGCTGTAGTATCTAGACCATTATGATCGATCCATGTTCCTGAGTTCACGTAAATTGACTTTTGCCCCAGATGATCACGGGAAGTTTCCATCACAGGAACATGTGTGTGCCCAAAAACGACAATTCGCACGTCTGATTCGGGATTTAAAAAATATTGGGTTTTTGCCTGTCCATCCATCTCACTGGAAATAGCTGAACCTGCAATTGCTTGCTGTGTTGGAATGGCGACCGGAACATGGTTGTGGGCCTGACGCTCTAACCAGCTGTCTTGTATTCCCTTATAAAGCTCTACATCAATCAGTCCGCCCGGACTTGCTTGGTAAGGCAGCACGTCGTTTACAGCGTAAGTTCCAGTGAATCCATCCACATTTGTCACTATTATCTTCTCATCAAACTTATTTTCAATTTTGAATGTATTCAAAGTCCAATTCCACATTTTCCAGTATTCAAAAAGCAAGTCCTGACTTTCATCCCCTGCTGCATTAGGTTTTATATCGGGAACAACATCAGCACCTACCGTTGGCATTCCTTGCGAAACATACAGCGCAGCAACTCTTGTAAAAATAGCCTGGAGGCATGATTGTTCCCGGGCTATATCCTGATTCGAAATCGGGTCAGGTGCACAAAAGAAATTATACCGATGGCCATGCTCTATCGCTATCTGCGGATAACCGATCGGGGAATAAGTTCCCAAACCCAATTCGGGATCGCGTTTTGATTGATCCCCGGCAGTATCAGCTCAACACTTGATTCTGTTATCGTTAAATCGTGGTTTCCGGGGACATAAGTAACCAGAATTTTCTTTTCCTGTATCATGCTGTTTAAAACATCAAATACGCCTTTGTTTGTTTCGGCAATGCGCTGCACAAAATCGGCCTGGTCTTTTCCATGGTATGTATCTATCGGAGCAGGCACTAAACCACTCATCCAGCAGGTCGCCGGCGATAACAAGTTCTTCACATTCGGGGATGCCTTTATCTGTTTCAGCAATTTTTCAAGCGATGGAAGGTTTTTCTTGCATTCGGCATACGCAAGGTCGGCGCCGAGATGCATATCGCTGATCACAACGATCATATTCCGCTCATTCCCACCACTGCTAAATGGGTCAATTTCAGTATTTGTTGGTTCTGATTCCTTGCATGATGCAAATCCGATCAAGAACAGCACCACAAATAATGCACTTAATAATCTTATACTATTTTTCATGTTTTGTTTGGTTTTAAATTTTCCTACTCGTAAAGCTTTTCGGAATACGCCCCATTTTTTTGAGTGGTTTTGGTTTCCACTTTTTTGTTCTATTAAAAAGAATCGTCTTTTTAGTAAAACAAATTCATTTTGTCACTTTGGGTGGTCAGCCATTCTTTTGACCATTATCTTAGTTTTTAAGCTTGCCTATAGCAGCGAATAGTTATACAGGGATTAAAATCCTTCCCTTCTTAGGCCAATTGCCTTTCATTTTAACAAATCCCAAAGGATGATTTGATTCAAATGATAAATAGTGTTTCACAATTTCTTTGACAAGTTCCTGCAGTTTGGAAATATTGCCCCAGGGCTTGCTGTTTTCTTGCTGTAATTCAATGGAGTGGTATATGCGCCAGTGCGAAAGATAAACTATCCTTAAAAAAAACAGCAGAATAATCGATGCACCTGTTGCTACCAGAGCCTGAAATTCAGTGTGCATCATGTTCATACGGTTTAGGGATATTTGATGTAAAACTATGAATTAAACCCAAATATTCCTAAAGAACATAATAAAAAAGCGGGCACATTTATAATTAGATGATTCTTTTTCAGTTACTTATACCCTGTATAACAACACAATCAATAATCAATTTAAATAGTTCATTTCAGTCAAACCTGAAATTTCTCTTTGAGGCACTTTGTGTTGTAGCTATGTCACAAAGTAACACAATGAAATAGCAAAACAATTTTTAAGCTTCAGCAACCATTTATTTCCCCTCCCCGCAGTCCCCTTTTTTAGCATCTCAAAAATAATCCCCAAACTTATGAGTTATTAGTAACGCATGCTTAACAAGTTTGCGTAATTTCGCCACGCTTATTAATCAGATGTATTGCCAGTAATGCTTTTTAAGGGAAGAAAAAGGATTTTACAGTTCTGCTTTAGTTTATTGATGGCATTTATTGCCGTTCAATCCCTGTGGGCCCAAGAAACACCGGGCATCACACAAGGGAATTTCGCCGGTTCGCAAATGGTGCATATGAACCCGGCTAATATGCTGCAATCCAAAACTTTTATGGACCTGCAGTTGTTTTCTGTGTCTGCCTTTGCACAAAACAATTTTATCTATATCCCGGCCAACGATTACCGCACCTATCAGGCATTCAACAGCAATGTTGAGCTTCCTGTTTATGAAAGCGGCAACAATTTCCTCTACCGTGGCGGCGAAAATCGTCGGATTGCTTCCGCGGTTTCGCGGGTTGGAGGCCTTTCGGGCATGCTGATCAACGGCGACCATGCCTTTGCATTGAATACTGGCGTAAGGGCTTTTACAAGTGCCACGCGCGTGCCTTTTGAGATTCCCGTTTTCGCTGTTGAAGGCCTGGACTACTCCCCTTTGCAAAATATCCGCTTTCAAAACACCAACCTCAACACAGCCAGCATGGTATGGGGCGAAGTGGGCTTGAGTTATGCCTATGCATTCAATAAGTATTTCCGCGACCATTGGGCTGCCGGAATCACTGTGAAACGCCTGATGGGGCACAGTGCAGCCTTCCTTCATGTGGAAGATATGGACTATGTGGTTATCGATAACCGCACCATTAACATCATCAATATGAATGCCACTGCCGGCCTGGCCCTGCCGGTTGATTACAACGACAACACTTTCCCCGACAGCGGCCCCCTCATCAAAGGCGGTGGTTTTGGCTTCGATCTGGGCATTACGCTTACAAGAAAAAAACAGGGCATCCAACGCCACAACCCCATCCGCATCTGCGAGCAACCCTTTACCGATTATGAATTCCGTTTGGGTGTTTCAATTATAGATATTGGTTCCATTAATTTTTCAAACAGCACCCAATTGCATCAATACGAGAATGTTGGCGTCTTTTGGGAACGTGCAGACACCATCGATTTCGTAAACCTGAATACCCTGACCGGGCAGCTCAGTGCACTTTTTCATGATGGCGACACAGATGCCACCCTGGCAGATAACAGCTTCCGATTGGGACTTCCCACCGCCCTCAGCATACAGTTTGATTACAATTTCATGCAAAACTGGTACCTGAACACCCTGATTATACACCCAATCTCATTGAATGAATATAGCCTGGAAAGGCCGGCCCAATTGGCCGTAACCCCGCGCTATGAAACCGATTGGTTTGATTTCGGCCTGCCAGTAAGCCTTTATGATTACCGAATTCCGCGCGTGGGTGCTTTTGTCCGCCTGGGTTTCATTACCCTGGGCACCGATCGTCTGGGTACTTTGTTTGGCATTTCCGACATTGATGGGGTTGATTTTTATGCTTCCGTAAAAATCAACCTGCGCCGTGGTGTGTGCATTGGCGGCGGCGATTCTGGGGCTTGTGCCAACGACGACAACTACCTTCGTGCCATGGGTAAGCGATTGGGCTGGCGATAAACCATCAATTTTGTTTTGCAGATCAACCCAGTTTCACATCCTGCGCGTCTCGCAAGGCATTGCCAACCAGCATAAAGGCCAGCACCATCAGCATGATAGCCACACCGGGCAACAAAGCAAGATAAGGCGAATCCAAAATGATAAAAGCATAATTCTCCTTGATCATACTGCCCCAGGAAGGCATTGGCGGTTGCACCCCCAAGCCCAGAAAACTTAAGCCGGCTTCAATCAAAATGGCCGAAGCAAAGTTGGCGGCAGAAATAACAATCACCGGACTGATAATATTGGGTAAGATATGTTTTGTAATAATCCTAAAATCGCTATACCCCAATGCTTTGCCCGCTTCAACAAACTCTTTTTCGCGCAGGCTGATTATTTGGCCACGCACCACACGCGCCACCTCAACCCACATGGTCAGGCCAACAGCTACAAAAACTTGCCAGAATCCTTTGCCAAGTGCAAAAGTAATGGCGATAACCATCAGCAATGTCGGTATGGACCACACCACATTGATCAGCCACATGATAAAATCGTCAGTACGGCCACGGTAATAGCCGCCAATACTCCCCAAGCTGATGCCGATTATCAAAGAGATAAAAACGGAAATAAAGCCAACTGCAAGGCTCACCCGGGTACCAATCAGCAGCCGGCTGAGCATATCCCGGCCAAACTGGTCCGTGCCCAGCCAATAGGTTTGTTTGATAATATGATCTTCTAGAACCTGTTCGCGAAGGGCTTCCACCACTGTTTCCATCGTTTCGCCACTGAGCAGCCTGACCTGAACCTGCCCATTGCTGCTAATTGGCATGCCCTGAAGCGGATAGCAAACATCAGCTATATGAAAAGCAAGCTGCAATGGAAGGACTTGTGGCTCGGGATCAAATAGCTGGATCAGTATGCTGTCGCCCGAAAACCGGTAACTTTCAATTGGGTAATAACTGAAAGCTTGCCTGCTGCCAAACAGCATTTTATGAAACAGGCCGGCCTTTATTTCTTTTTCGTTGTTGCGCAGTTTGAGCAACTGAACAGAAAAACCCGGTTTTTGGGTGGCAATCTCAAGCAGCTGACGGTTTGCATAAGGGCTTTTGTCAGGGGTAATTAAATAGCCTAAGGCGGCAACCAGGGCACTGAAGAGAATAAAAACAAGTGCCGGCAAGCCGGTTGTATTGCGGTAGAACCGCTGCCAGATAATTTGTCCGGGCGAATAATTCTTGTATGGCTTTGCTTTGAAGAGACGCATGAAAGGAGCTCGCAGATTGGGTTTGTGGCACAAATGTAAATGATTCTGAGCTTAGGGCTGCAATATGGTGGTAAATTCGGCTATTATTCATTTTGATATGCTTTAGATGTTTTAAGCTGGCTTTGTAATGACGTAATGTTCACTAATATTTCTGAACCACATAGGCATAGAGGGCACATAGAAAAAACCACATAGAGATAGCTTTTGAAACTTCTATGTGGATACCAAACCTTGACAAGCCAGAAAAGTTTCACGCAAAGACCGATAAGCAAAACGCGATAAGCATGCAAAGTTTCTTTTCTTTGCATACTTTACGTAACCAAACTTTGCGTGCAATATTCTGCCAAAAAAACACGAATTTGAGAAATAAGGTAATAAGTGCACTCTATGTCAATACTTTTTCGAATTTAACCGTTTATAGCCATGCAGGCTGAAACATAGACAGTTGTCGTTCAGGAATACTACTGAACCACATAGAGATAGCTTTTACAACTTCTATGTGGATGCCTATGTGCCCTCTATGCCTATGTGGTTCAAGAATTTCTAGGAAATATTTAACCTTCTGAGTTTTTTAAAATTATAGGATAACTCCTAAAATAAAATTTCGCCAGCACATCAAAATAAGATGTAACCTTAAATTAAATTTTCCCGAAGCAATGCTTCCTGAAATTAACAACTATTTTTTTGCAAGCTATTGCTGGGATATAGCAAAAATCTCATTATCTTTGCCGCCTCAAAAACGGTGGTTGTAGCTCAGTTGGTTAGAGCACTAGTTTGTGGCACTAGGGGTCGCGGGTTCAAATCCCGTCTTCCACCCAAAACAAAAGCTGGTAAAGGAAATTTTTCCTTACCAGCTTTTTTGTGCAATAGAATGTCAATCAGCCAGCCTTATTTCTTCAACCCGGCCATTTGCTGTTCAATTACCTGAATCCGGGCATCGGCATCATGCATTTTTTTACGCTCACGATCAACAACTTCTGCCGGGGCTCCGCTAACAAATCTTTCATTGCTGAGTTTTTTCTTCACCCCTTTTAAAAAGCCCTTTGTGTAGTTCAATTCTTGCTCAAGCTTCTCCAGTTCTGCTTCAACATTCACGTTTTCATCTGCCGGAACAAAAAATTCAGTTGACCGGGCAACAAAACCAAAGGCACCATCAACAGCTTCTTCCACATAGGATATTTCAGAAATATTGCATAGTTTGGCAACAATGCCATCAAAACTTTTATCCGCCTCTGCCATGCTTTTTTTCACGGCCAGTTCAATGGGATTGCGGTAAGGCATGTTTTTGTCGGCACGCAGTTTTCTCACAGCAAGAATCACTTCCGAAGCATATTCAAACTGGGCAAGCACCTCTTTGTCAAAAACTTTAGCTACTGGTTTGCGGGCAACAATAAGATCATCATTTAATGTCCGTTCTGCCAGAAGGTGCCATATCTCTTCGGTGATAAAAGGCATAAAGGGATGCAACACCTTCATCAGGTTTTCAAAATAAAGGATTGTTGCCTGATAGGTTTTGCGATCGAGGGGCTGGTCCATGCCGGTTTTCACCATTTCGAGGTACCAGCTGCAGAAATCATCCCAGATCAACTTATAAATCGCCATCAAAGCATCCGAAAGGCGGTATTTGGCGAAGCTGTCCTCCACTTCGAGAAGGGTTTGGTTGAAGCGGGCCTCAAACCAACGAATAGCTGTTGCGGCTGTTTCAGGCTGATCAAGGGTGTCGTCCACAGTCCAGCCTTTTACCAATCGCATGGCATTCCATATTTTATTGCTGAAATTGCGGCCTTGTTCGCACAAGGAAGGATCGAAAGGAAGGTCGTTTCCGGCGGGTGCTGTAAGTAACATGCCCATGCGGACCCCATCGGCACCAAATTCTTCAATCAAATCAATGGGATCAGGCGAGTTGCCTAAGGTTTTCGACATTTTACGGCCAAGCTTATCACGCACTATGCCCGTAAAATACACATTTTTAAATGGTATCTCCTTCCTGTATTCCATGCCAGCCATAATCATACGGGCAACCCAGAAGAAAATGATATCTGGTGCTGTAACCAGATCATTGGTAGGGTAATAGTAATTTATCTCCGGATTGTCTGGCTTGCGGATGCCGTCAAAAACAGAAATCGGCCACAACCACGAAGAAAACCAGGTATCAACTACATCAGGGTCTTGCTTCAGGTCGTCTGCGTTCAAATTCAGTTCGGGAAACTGCACCCTGGCTTTTTCGAGGGCCAACGCAGCTGATTTAGCTACAACCATTTCGTTATTAGGTAGATAATAAACAGGGATTTGTTGCCCCCACCACAACTGCCGCGAAATGCACCAATCCTTAACATTTTCCATCCAGTGGCGGTAGCTGTTTTTAAGTTTCAAAGGGTGAAAAAGCACCTCGTCACTTTCGACCACTTCTAAAGCCGGTTTGGCAAAAGCTTCCATTTTGAGAAACCATTGCAACGACAGCTTGGGCTCGATAACGGCATCGGTGCGTTCCGAGTAGCCTACCTTGTTGGTATAATCTTCAATCTTTTCAATAAAACCCTCTTCCTGAAGTTGCTTCACAATGGCTTTACGCACTTCAAAACGATCCTGTCCTACATACAAGGTTGCAGCCTCGCTCAGTGTTCCGTTATCGTTGAAAATATCAATGATTTCCAATTTATGCTTGATGCCCAGGTGGTAATCATTCAAGTCGTGGGCGGGCGTAATTTTGAGCGCACCGGTTCCGAATTCGCGGTCAACATATTCGTCAACGATCACGGGAACGGCCCTGTTCACAAGGGGTACTAATACTTTTTTACCATGAAAGGCCTTGAATCGTTCGTCGTCGGGGTGCACACAAAGGGCGGTATCGCCTAAAATGGTTTCGGGGCGTGTGGTGGCAATAGTGAGCGAGCCGCTTTCGCCATCAAGCTTATAGCGGATATAATACAGTTTGGAATTCAGTTCCTTGTAAATTACTTCCTCGTCAGAAACAGCTGTTAGCGCTTGCGGGTCCCAGTTTACCATGCGAACGCCTCGGTAAATCAGCCCTTTTTCGTACAAATCAATAAATACATCTATTACAGATTCGTACATAGACTCGTCCATGGTAAAAGCAGTTCGCTCCCAATCACATGAAGCACCCAACTTTTTGAGTTGTTCCAAAATGATACCGCCATGCTTATCGCGCCATTCCCAGGCATGTTTCATAAAATCGGCACGGCTTAGCTTCGATTTTTCAATTCCTTCTGCCTTCAGCTTGTTCACCACCTTGGCTTCGGTAGCAATGGAAGCGTGGTCGGTGCCGGGCACCCAGCAGGCATTTTTGCCTTCCATGCGGGCCTTACGCACCAGCACATCCTGGATGGTATTGTTCAACATATGCCCCATATGGAGCACACCTGTAACATTGGGCGGGGGAATTACGATGGTAAAAGGTTCCCGTTCGTCAGGTTCCGAATGAAAATAACCCTGCTGCATCCAATGTTTATACCACTTATCTTCAATGCTTTTGGGATTGTATTTGCTGCCGATTTCCATGAATAATGTATTAATCAGTTCATTGGTTTAAAGGGCGCAAAATTAGAAAAAAAGGTGATAGGGTTTTTTTTAATTGTGATTCAGTGAGGCTGTGATTCAGTGATTCAGTGCGCGAAGCGGTTTTTTTTGTGAGGCTGTGATTCAGTGCGCAAAGCGCGGTCTGATTCTACGAGCGGTCTGATTTTCTTATAAGTCGGGGTTTCGGCTTCCTTTCGCTCAGTGCCAGCGCTCAACCACCTTTGATTTTGAAAACTCGACGAGATTTATGATCTGACTCGCAGACTCACAAAACAAAGACCCTCAAACTCACTGACTCACAAAATCACTGACTCACTGACTCTCAAAATAAACTCACTCCTTCTCATTCAATTTATCCAGTTTGTCCATGCCGTGCATATTCATGGAGCGGGAAATCTTGCCAATGGTTTCAAGGTCGATTAGTCCTGTAAAGCTCATGACTACAATCTCATTTCCATCCTCAGCTACCATAACCAAATCGCTGATTTTTCCGCCGGGGCCCGACTTTGTAAGAAAACGAACCTTACTATCGGTTTCCTCAATCGTCATCAATTCTGAAAAGTCGATACTGCTAATGGTTTTTTGAATTTCCCTTTTCAACTCAGCAGCATTGATACTTTCCTTAGCCTGGTTGTAAACGAGAATTTTCATCCCTTTGAGTTGCGCCAGCACTTCGTTCATTTCTTCCGCATTTTCAGGATCGGCAGAAGCACTGAGGCTGGCAGCCAATCGAAACATTTCCGACGAAATGTTGATGGAGGTAAAGCCCTCCTTGCCGGCATACTTTTCATAAATTTTGTCGATGCTATGGGCCTGCGAAAAGAGCATAACTGGCGCCAACAGCAGCAATACGATAATTGATTTTAACTGATACGTTTTCATGGTTTTAGGGTATTAAAGTGTTATTATTCCATCATAAATAAATTCTGAACTTCATAGAGTTTTGAAATACGCTTTGATTGTTCCAGGCCTTCGTTGAAATTGCTGCTTGCTTTTTGAGCTGGCTTCAAACCCTGGTTCAGCTTTCCCGAAACAAAAATAAGCGCCTGTTGGATTTCCTGATACGCCATATCCGGGTCGTTAAGACTGTCTTCCAGCCTATTAGGTTTGTTTTGAAAGAACATTGCCGCTATGATCAATATGCTGGCCGCGACCCCGGTAAGCATCAGCAGAAAGGTTTTCTGCTTTTGTATTTTGTGTTGTTTTTGCTGTTTTTTGAGCTTACGCAAAAAGCGATCTTCAAATGCAGTATCCAATTCCGGCCTCGCCTCAACAGCGTTTGAGAAAAACAGGAATTGGGCTTTCAAAGGCTTATGGTGTGATGGCAATTCATCCTGTGCAAACCAATCGCGTATGGAATGCTCCTCAGCCAGGCTTGTTTCGCCATTGAAGTACTTTTCTAACAAATGCTCTATTTCACGCGAATTCATGGTGTTGGTATTTTAGCAGTTTTTCACGTATTTTTTTTCTTGCCCTCGATAGATTTACCCGGATGGCATTGGCTTTCAATCCGGTAATGGCCTCTATTTCATCAAACTCATATTGCTCCACATCCCGCAAATGTATAACTGTGCGTTGCAGTTCAGGAAGTTGATTGATCAACGAACCCACAATTTTACTTGTTTCCAGCAATTCCATTTGCCTTGTGGGGTCCACTGAATCTGACGGCACATCATCCGACAGGGCTGTTATCGTCCTGCGGGCTGCTTTCAACTGATCGAGGCAATGGTTGCGTGCCAAGGTCATCGAAAAGGCCTCCAGATTACTGATATGATCAAGTTTTTCCTGCATCGTCCATAATTTCAAATAAAGCTCCTGAACCGCATCGGCTGCCTCTTCAGCATCTGATAAAAACCGCAAACAAAGTCTATATACTTTGTTCTTAAAGGGGTTAACTTTTGCTATGAATGCTTCCGGGCTTATCATCGATTGTAAGACGAATAAGTGGCAAATCTATTACATCGAAAGCATACTTTTTATAAAAATAAGTTATGAAATTGTTTTACAATGTATTACAATGATTTCAGACATCTCCAGTGAAAGCGGCCCCTTAAAAAAATACTATATTTGCGCTTTTTGGTCAACAATCGAACAATGAAATTAAAGTAAAAAGGCTTTTACCAACATCAATCATATGACATCAAACACTGCAAACAATAAAGGATGGATTGGACGTATGCTCAATGCCATTGAGGTGGTTGGCAATAAATTGCCCCATCCGGCTACCCTTTTTGCGATTTTTGCCGGTGGCACCATCCTCCTTTCAGGAATCGTTAGTCTTTTTGACCTGGAGGTGATCCATCCCGGCACCAAGGAAGTGATCCGGCCTTTCAGCCTGCTTTCCATTGAAGGCCTTCATATGATTTTGACCAAGATGGTAACCAATTTCACCGGTTTTGCCCCCTTGGGAACTGTGTTGGTCGCTTTGCTCGGCATCGGCATCATGGAGTCAAGCGGCTTGATGACCACCTTGTTGCGAAAACTGGTTTTATCAGCACCACCCAAATTACTAACCTTCGCCATTGTTTTTGCGGGCATTTTGTCCAATATGGCGAGTGAGGTGGGCTATGTGGTGCTTGTGCCGCTTGGCGGCATGATTTTCCTGGCCGTTGGCCGACACCCCATTGCCGGACTGGCAGCAGCTTTTGCAGGCGTTTCGGGCGGCTACAGCGCCAACCTGCTTTTGGGAACCATTGACCCCTTGCTTGCCGGACTTTCGGAAGAAGCTGCCCACATCATCGACAAAGCTTATGAAGTGAATCCGGCAGCCAACTATTATTTCATGTTTGTTTCCACCTTTTTTATTGCTGCTGTAGGCACCTGGGTTACAGAAAAGTTTGTTGTGCCCCGCCTCGGCGAATACACCGGCCATGCCAAGCCGGAGGAAATTGAACAAATTTCGGCCAATGAGAAAAGAGGTTTGCGCTGGACCAATTATACCTTTTGGGTACTTTTGGTGTTGATGCTGTGGGCCACCATGCCTATTGAAGGCGGGGTGTGGGACCATGTATGGGGCAGCGGTTTCCTGCGCGATCCCGAAACAGGCGATTTGTTACGTTCCCCTTTTATGTCGGGCATTGTTGCCATGATTTTCCTGATAGCGGGCATTTTGGGTATCGTTTATGGCCTTGGGGCCAAAACACTAAATAACGATAGTGATGTAGTCAACGGCATGGGGAAATCCATGTCAACACTCGGGGTGTATATTGTATTGGTGTTTTTCGCAGCCCAATTTGTGGCTTATTTCAACTGGACCAACCTGGGCCTTATTTTTGCCATAAAAGGTGCCGACCTGATCAGCTCAATCGGCTTGGGAAATATCCCGCTGATGATTGCGTTGGTGTTGGTTTCTGCTGTAATAAACCTGGTTATAGGCAGCGCTTCGGCCAAATGGGCCATTATGGCGCCTGTGTTTATCCCCATGTTTATGCTGTTGGGCTATTCACCCGAGTTTACCCAACTGGCTTACCGTGTGGGCGATAGCGTTACCAACATTATTTCGCCTATGATGTCGTACTTTGCCCTGATTGTAGCCTTTATGACAAAATACGATAAAAAAGCAGGCGTGGGCACCATTATTGCCACCATGCTGCCCTATTCCATTGCATTTTTGTTGTTCTGGCTTGCACTCCTAATTGTATGGATTACTCTGGGCTTGCCTATCGGGCCGGGCGCTGAATTGTTTTATAGCTTGTGATGAATAGGCGGTTTATTGTTTATTATAAAATTGATTTATAATAACATAGGAGTGCTGTAGCCCCCCATTCCGCCAGCTGGCGGAGACTTTTTTGCAACAAAGATTTTAAGAATTTTGAATTGCAATCGTCTCAAAGCCCACTTGCAGCTGCGAGAGGGGTTTGGGGGCAAAAAACAGTAAATCAAATTAGCCTGCTTAATTCACAAAATCTCTCGCCAAGCCGCTAAGTCACAAAGAATAAGCATTTTCACCTGAAAATCATGGGAATATTTTTTTTTGGTTTTAAGCTTGTCTAATATCTATTTTATTTCTGTTCAACGCTTTGCGTCTTCGCGAGATGAATTTTTCAGGTTAGAATCTTTCAATCTCGACACATCTGTTACAATAAACAAAACGAACACTTTATCAAATTTTAACAAAAAAACCTCTTTGCAACTTTGCCCGACCTTTTGTTTCCTTTATCTTTGATATGCCAAACCTCAATCCCATCATGAAAACAATACAAGTAAGCGACAAGCAATTAATAAAACAATTTCTGGACCTTCCACGCCAATTATATAAAGACGACCCTGCCTGGGTATGCCCTTTGGACAATATGGTTGAAGCTGTTTTCGACCCAAAAAAAAACATTTTCTTCCAGCACGGGGAAGCCGCACGCTGGCTGCTCCAAAACGATGAAGGCAAAGTTATAGGCCGGGTTGCAGCTTTTATCAACCGTAAAAAAGCCGGTGGTTATGAGCAGCCTACCGGTGGCATGGGATTTTTTGAATGTATTGATAACAAAGAGGCTGCCTTCCTGCTGTTCGACACCTGCAAGCAGTGGCTGAACGAACGCGGCATGGAGGCCATGGACGGCCCCATCAATTTTGGTGAAAACGATAATTTCTGGGGACTTCTGGTGGAAGGCTTTACCCATCCCAGCTTTGGCATGCCTTACAACCATCCCTATTATGAAAAGTTTTTTCAGGAATATGGTTTTACTATTTATTTTGAGCAGGTTACAAACCACCTGAACTTGCTGAAGCCTTTTCCCGAACGCTTTTGGAAAATTGCCGAATGGATCAGGAAAAAACCGGGCTACCGCTGGCAGCATTTTGAATTGAAACACAAAGACAAATACCTGAACGACATCAAAGAAATATATGATGATGCTTGGCAGCACCACAACAATTTTACCCCGCTGAACCTTGAAACCATCAAATCTGAATTTGAACAGGCAAAACCTTTCCTGGCGGAAGAATTTGTTTGGTTCGTTTACCATGACCAAGAGCCTGTTGCCTTTTTGGTGATGCTGCCCGACGTAAACCAGGTGCTAAAACCGATGAAAGGCAAACTGCATTGGATCAATAAAATAAAATTGTTTTTTCTGCTCAAAACCAAGCGCATCAACCGGGCCCGCATTACAATCATGGGCGTAAAAACCGCCCACCAAAGGTATGGTCTCGAATCTGGTATCTTCTGGGAAATGAACCATGTGATGAACCTACCCAAATTTAAACATTACAAGGAAGTAGAGTTGTCGTGGGTAGGCGATTTCAATCCCAAAATGGAATCCCTGCACAATGCCGTTGGTGCTGATTTTGGCAAAAGACACCGCACCTACCGCTATCTTTTTGACCAGACAAAGCAACAACAAAAGGCAAAAAGCCTGTAATTTTCATGCGATTTGTTTAACTTATTAAACCTTTTACTGATTTTTATATCTTTGTCTATGAACTTGTATCAGTTAAGCTAAATGAATTATAACCATCAAAACCCCAATTCCATGAAACATTTTTTACTTTTAGTAACCGCCTTATCCATTGGTTTTTGCACCTTTGGGCAAACCGGATTCGACCAAACCAAGTACCCCCGACTGTTAGAGACAGCCGAAATGACCCTCAACAAATTGGTAAAGGAACAAGCTGTGGAGCCTGTTGACTTTGTGCTTCCTGACAATATGCTGCAAACTACACAAACAAAAGCTACCAACTTTATTGAGGAAACACATATCATGACCACCCAATACGATTTGCAGACCAACGCCTCATTAAGTGGACGTGTGCTGCAGTGGCCTGATGGCACAGCAGCAGCCACTGCTACAATGGGTGTAACCGGTGCGCCCGGTTTTCCTGACCGCGGAACAGGCTATTCCTACCACGATGGCGCAAACTGGGAAACCCACGAAGGGCGCATCGAACCGGTACGTTCAGGCTGGCCCAGCCTGGTGCCTTATGGCGAAAATGGTGAAGCCATTTTTTCGCATGGAGGTACCCCCTTTGGCATCAATATGTATGTGCGCGAAAACAAAGGCACAGGCGATTGGGTAACGCATTACAATTTCCCCAATCCAGAAGGTTATGAGCTCACCTGGCCGCGCGCAGTTGTTTCAGGTGAAAACAACCAATACATAAATTTAATTGCTGCCCATCAGGATGACGTCACCTTCGACTCCTACTTATTCTTCAACCGCTCAACAGATGGGGGCGAAACCTGGGAAGAATGGTCGGATGTGCCACTGGTGCTGAGCGAGGATTATTTTTTTGGCATATCAGCTGATGATTATACGGGTGCCAGCAATGGCAATACCATCGCCTTTTTGTTTGCTGATGCTTTTTACGACCTTTTCTTCATCAAATCAGATGACAATGGCGAAAACTGGGAAAAGCATGTGGTGTTTGATCACCCCTTTCCCGATGTAAATGCCGACTTTGAAAATGCCCTTTTTGATACCACCTACCTGGTTGACAATTCCGGAAATATTGCTATTGATAACGATGGCAATGTACATGTTGTTTGGGGCACCGTGCGCTATCTCAAATCCGAAGTTGGCATGAACTTTACCTGGTTCCCCTTTGTGAATGGCATCGGCTATTGGAACGAAACCATGGGCCCCCTGCCCGAACATCCCAATGGGCCGCTTTACACTTTGGAACCTGACCATTTGTTCGAACATGGAATGCTGGCCGGCTGGACCCCCGATGTGGATGGCGATGGCAGCGTGAACCTGGATCAGTTTGGGGTGGAAGACCTTGTATCCTACCGCTCACCGGGATTGGCCACCATGCCGACCATAGCCATTAATAATATGGGTAGTATTGGCATCTTCTTTTCTACCGTGAACGAAACACGCTGGAACGACGTATTTTACTACAGAAGTATCTTCGCCACCTATAAAGATGGCATATTTGGCACATGGTACTATATGGCTGATGACCTGATGGAAGGCTTTATCCACCTGTTCGATGAAGGTATTTTTCCTACAGCCGCTTCACGGGCTTATGAAGGGCCTTTCTTCCTTACCTATATGGCAGATGTTACACAGGGCCTGGCTTTCAGCGAAGACCATCCTTATCAGGACAATCAGATTTATGCTGTAAAAGTAGGCGTAGTGTTGGGTGTCGAAAACCACAGCAACCCCATTACCCAATTGGTAGGGGCATATCCCAATCCGGTAAGCGGACAGTCAGTTCAAATAGATATCAACCTGAGCCGCCGGACAAGCGATGCCAGTATCAGCCTGTATAATCTTGCCGGTCAGCTCGTTCACAACGAAAAATTGTCTGCATTGGCAATCGGAATGAACCAATTAAAAGTGGATGTAAGCCAGTTGCAGGCTGGTGTTTATTTTTACAGCCTTGTTATTGATGGCTTCAAGGAAACTCGAAAACTTGTGGTGCAATAGCTACCAATAGTACTTTCACAAAAAAAAAGCCGGCATTGCTGTCGGCTTTTTTTTATATAGTTGTCAGGGTAAACCTATTCTACAATAAATTTCCGGGCTATGGTGTTGTTTTCTGCTTTAACGTGCATAAAATACACACCGGCTTGCAAATCAGCAACATTCATTTTCAACAGATGGGCACCGGCATAACCCAGGTAACGGGTATCTGTTAAAACTTCCTGTCCCAGCAGGTTTACCAGGCTTATCCTGGCTTGCACAGCCTTGTCAACATTTACAACTGCATGGAGTGTATGGCTGGCCGGATTGGGATAAAGCTGCTCCAGGCCAACAAGATTTGCCTGTGCTTCATGAATCCCTGTAACTGTTCCCATGCTGAGGTAGGTGATGTTGTTATCGTCATAGGGATGATTCTCGCCACGCACGGCACCACCTGGAGTATTGTCCGTTTGATAAATCATATGCACATATTCATTCACCGTGGGTGAAACCGACGGATAAACATTCTCGCTGAACAGGTTCAGGAAGTTATCATTCAGATCGGTATAGGGGCTCCAGGTTTGGCCATAGTCATCCGAAAAGCGGTACCAGATATGGCGGTAATTTAACAAACCATTGTCGTAACCCAGTGTAATAGCCGAATAAAAACAATAGAGTATTTTCAGCTCGTGGTCAAATACCAGCTCCGGCATGGAGGTAAGAGATGCATAATAGTTGGGTGGTGCCAATTCAAGCATTTCTTCTCCATTGTCATATACTTCGGCCAGTAAATAAGCATCGGGCACCAAGCCAGCAGGCTCCAATATTTCACTGGTTATAATTGTTGTGTCCATTGGTGGCATGCTTTCGTTCCAATACAGCAAACCGTTTGAGTATGGATAGTAATAAAAGCTTCCGTCACCGGGGGCACTGTGCACCTGACGGCCAACAGCAACATGCACCATCCCATTGTCATCAATTACAACTGACTGATAACCATCCGTACCGCCAAAATCCCCGATTACAATATTCGGGTCGAGGAAGTTGCCAAGGCTTTCATAAAAAATGATTTTTTCCCAGGTATCACCACCATCTTCCGATTTCATCACAAAACCATCGGTGCGGCCCACGCTTACTGAGAAGGCCAGCACATCGCCCACAGCGGGTGCCCAGTCGTAGGTATCAGCTGAAAAACCTGGAAAATCATCGGCACCCATACCTGGAAGTATTTCATGCTGAATTTCCCATGTTTCTCCGCCATCGGAAGAACGGCTGTAAGTAATTGCCCCATCTTGTCCTTCGTATTCAACACCGCCATTGGCTACCGGCATTGTAAGGGCAATCACATGAATAATATCATTGTTTTCGCCTGTCGTAATCATACGGGGCCAAACTGTTCCGGGAGAAGGACTAGGTCCTGTTAATGTGTTTTCCACCCAGTCGCCAACACCTTTAGTTTCGCGTATGGATACGACAGAATAGCAATTAGCGGCCGAAAGAAATGTGAAACCACCACTTCGCCATTTTCGCCATAAGGGGCGTAGGAAGGCCATCCTGCTCTTACTGACTCAATAGGCCCTGTTGGCAGAGGGCCCCAACTGCTGCCATCGTGATAATTGTAACCGGTGCCGCGTGCGGCAAAACCGGGGTCGTCCATCCCCCAGGTAAAGGTGGCGCCGATGGTGTTGTCCGGATGCAGGAAAATACGCTGTGCCATGGAGTAGTTCGATTGCAGGTCGTAACGAGTGAGGCCTATCCATTCTTCTGCATCACGGTTGACCGAAACAAATGGGTTCGATTCCTGGTAAACAGCAGCATATTCAATCATAGGCAGCGGTTTAACAAGTTTAATTTGCCCGAAATTAGGGTCTTGCTTTTGTAACTGAAAAGGCGTTTGGGCAAGCAAGCCTGTTGCCATCCCAAGGGCACAAATAAATAGTAGATGTTTTTTCATAAGTTTTGGAATTTAATTCAACAAAATTTGGATAATTGATTTACATGGTAAAAGAAGACAATTTTTAGCACATAGGCAATAATTTTTTCAAAACCTATGTAATTTCAATTTTTTTTTATCTTTGTCGGAAACAATTTTTATTTTTTTAACACAACTAATCTTTATTATTCACCAAAATTCAACAACATGAAAAAACTTCTATGCTTAACAATCGCGTTAGCTTTTGGCGCAACTACCTTTGCACAAAGGACTTACCAAAAAATCAATCACCCAAAGGCAAACGAAGCCGTACAAGCAACGTACCAAGCTCCGAATGATCCGGCTGTTGAGGCCACTGCATTTACCCCACCTGAAAATATGGTACAGGTGCAAACAAACAGAAGCAGCATGAACTATGAGGAAACCCATATCTGGACAGCCCAATACGACCTCCAAACCAATGCTGCCTTAGGTAACCGCGTTTACCAATGGCCTGATGGTACAGTTGGAGCAGTCGCTACCTGGAGTACTGATGATATTACCGGAACCCGTGGTGCTGGGTATAACTTTTTTGATGGCACCAGTTGGGGTCCTCTTCCTACCCAGCGGGTTGAGCCAGTTTATTCTGGTTGGCCTACCTATGCAGCAGTTGGCGAAAATGGTGAGGGTCTCGCATCACATGGTGGAACACCATTTGGCATCAACTTTTATAAAAGGGAAATAAAAGGTGAAGGAGATTGGGTTCAAAAACCTTTACCTCCTAATCCAGAGGGTTTTGAACTGACCTGGCCAAGACTGATTTCCTCAGGAGAAAACAACAATCACCTTCATGTAGTTGCCACCGACCAGGTTGGTAATGACCCACTATTTTATACATTTTCAACTGATGGTGGAGAAACATGGAACGACTGGATGGATATGCCAGCACTTGATTCAGAGTTTTACAACTGGAACCATTCAGCTGATGATTATGTATTTGCTAGTAATGGTGATGTTGTTGTATTGGCATTCTTCAGTGCCTGGATGGATATATTCTACTTAAAATCAACTGATGGTGGTGAGAACTGGGAACACCACGTTGTATGGGAACACCCTTATCCTACTTTTGATTGGGATTTAACCATCACAACTGATACACTTTATGCTCCTGATAACTCAGGTCATGTTGCCATTGATAATGATGGCCTTGTTCATATGGTTTGGGGAGTTGCACGTGTTGGGCATAATGAGCCAGGTACTACCTATCAATATTGGCCAATTACTGATGGCGTTGGCTATTGGAATGAAACCATGGGTCAAATTCCTACGCATCCCGAAAACCCACATTGGACCTTAAGTGCAGAGAATTTGGATGAAATGGGCATGCTCGTAGGCTGGGTGCCTGATGAAGATGGCGATGGCGAGGTAAATATATTTGATTTTGAAGTAATGTCATACAGGGCTTTAGGCCTTTCAACCTATCCTACGATAGCCATTGACGATGTTGGCACCATTGTAGTTGCATATGCTACAGTTTCCGAAACGCGCAACAATGGTGAATTCTATTACAAGAGTATTTATGCCTCATACAAAGATGGTGTTTATGGCACATGGTACCCTGCTGAGGACAACCTAATGGACAATTTCATCCATTTATTTGACGAAGGTTATGGAACAACAGCTGCTGCTAGAGCCTACGACAATACCTTCTGGTTAATTTACAATGCTGATAACACGCCAGGTCTTGCGCTTGATGAAGACCATCCGTATCAGGATAACTTTATGTTCGCAGTTAAATTAAATCCCGTTGTTGTTGGCCTCAACCAATACGTCAACCCTATTACCAATATTTCATCGGCTTATCCCAACCCGGCAAGCGGCAGTCATGTTTACTTCGACCTCAGCTTGTCAAAAGCCTCAAACAACATTGTAGTAGATGTTTACAATTTGGCCGGTCAGTTGGTATCACAGCAAAAAATGAGTGCCTCCATGGGTATGGAACGCATTGCCATTGAAACCAACAACTTGCAAAGCGGTGTGTATTTCACCACCATTACAGTTGACAACTATAAGGAAACCAGGAAGTTTGTTGTAAAATAATTCAACTTTCGTTTTCATTCATACAAAAAGGCTGCCTTTTGAGGGCGGCCTTTTTTTTATATTCAGAAAAGAAATTGCAAATAATCAAATGAATTAATAATCAAAACGGTCAACCATATTTAGGGATTACCATTTCTCTCTTCGATATTCGATATTCAACATTCAAAAAAACAAAACAAAAAAAAAGAAATCTCGAATAATGAATACTGAATCTTAAACCTTGATTTTTCACTTCGATATTCGATATTCAACATTCAAAAAAAACAAAACATAAAAAAAAGAAATCTCGAATAATGAATACTGAATCTTGAATCTTGATTTTTCCTACTTCGATATTCGATATTCAACATTCGATATTCAACATTCAAAAAAACAAAACATAAAAAAAGGAATCTCGAATAATGAATACTGAATCTTGATTTTTCTCACTTCGATATTCGATATTCAAAATTCGATATTCAACATTCAAAAAAACAAAACACAAAAAAAGAAATCTCGAATAATGAATACTGAATCTTGAATCTTGATTTTTCCTACTTCGAGATTCAGGATTGGATATTCGATATTCAACATTCAAAAAAACAAAACACAAAAAAAGCAATCTCGAATAATGAATACTGAATCTTGAATCTTGATTTCTCCTACTTCAAGATTCAGGATTGGATATTCGATATTCAAGATTCAAAACAAAACTGGTCTGCTCCCATGTTTCCGATATGATAAGAAGCTGACATCGAAAGCAATTGGAAGATTAATATGCATTCGAGCTCTGCATTAAAACAATGCATGCATAAAATAATTTGGCTTTTTAACAAAATATATTCGTTGAATTGTCCGTAAACCCGTATCTTTGCCATGATTGAGTTAATGTTAGCAACAACTAACAGCCTTATTAATAATTTATTAAAATCTTACACAAAATGAAAAGAAGTTTACTTTTCGCGGCAGCTATGTTTATTGGCGTAGCCGTGTTTGCCCAAACAGGGTTCAATCAATTGAAGAACCCCCGGTTGCTCGAAACAGCCGAAACATCAATGAATCCCGTTGTGCTTGAAGAATATGTTGAGCCAATGGAATTTACACCCGTAACCAATATGGTACAGGTGCCCACCGTTAAAACCGGTCGTAACATTGAAGAAACCCACATTATGACCACGCAGTACGACCTGCAAACCAACACTTCACTCGGAAGCCGCGTTCAC
>JAGYLH010000052.1 GCA_018400955.1 Bacteroidales bacterium | reverse complement strand
CAAATGCCCGTGCACCCAACAAACCAATTTCCTCCGAATCGGTAAAAAGCAGTACCAGGTCATTTTTCATGGGTGGTAAGGCTTTGAAAACAGCGGCCGCTTCGAGCATGGCCGACAGGGCAATCCCATTGTCGGCAGCGCCCGGTGTATGGGGCTGGGTATCGTGATGGCCAACAACCAAAATGGCTTTTTCGCCTTCGGTGCCGGGCAAACTTGCCATGATATTGGTAATATGGCCAAAGGTGGGCAAACGCTTGCCCGAATAGGCGGTGGTTTGCTGCAAGCTGACTTCATAGCCCAAATGTTCCAGTTGGCTGATGAGGTAAGCACGCACCCGATCATTTTCCAAACTGTTTGAGGGCCTGGGCAATTGGCTGATGGCTTCTGTATGCTTGTAGGCCCTGCAAGCCGAAAAATCAGTGTCGGCAGCTTCGATGCCCACCCGTTCGGGCGGCATAATGAGCCATCTGGAAAGCAAGAAAAACAGCAGCAACAGGGCCAAAGGCAATAGGGCCTTCACCATTGCTGGCTGCACAATTGGTTTCGCTTTGTGTGGTGTGTTCATAAGTTTTGGTTTGGGTTGAACACAAAAATAAGCTAAAAATCAGATGATGCCGGATTTTTAAAAGTAGGGCACAAAACTTTCTGACCTGTCAGCAAATTTAAACGACGCGATGTAATCGTTGCATCTTTAAGATACAGCCGGATAGATGCGCGCGGCAGCAACTACTGATCGGGACAAAGAGGTTTCATTGCCACGCGATGCAATTGCGCTACAGCGGAGAAGGTTAAGGGATCACTAATTAGTTTCATATAGCGCTGACAGCTATGGCATGTTTTTAGTATTTTTGTTGCATCGATCTTCTTAAAGAATCTCGATTGAGGCTGATCGTTTTTTATATAAAATACTGATTATGAAATCAAAAGGAAAGATGCTACATCTCCCTATCCTGGTGGAACAAGATGAAGACGATGTTTTCATTGTAAGCTGCCCCATTTTCAGGGCCTGCCATTCATACGGGGAAACAATTGATGAGGCGTTGGAAAACATCAGGGAAGTGATTGATATTTGTTTAGAAGAAGAAACAGAAAAGGCTTCGGGGCAAAACCGTTTTGTTGGCTTCAGGGAGATGCAAGTGTTTTTAAATCAAGCCTCCGGCTAATTTACTTTACCATGCCTCATTTACCAGTTATTTCCGGTAAAGAATTCATAAAACTTCTTGAATTGATAGGCTTTAGTGTGAGCCGAATAAAGGGTTCGCACTATCGCTTGAAGCATCCCGATGGCCGCGTTACTACTGTACCCGTGCACAAAAATAATGAACTTCCGAAAGGATTGTTGCGAAAAATCGTGCGTGATGACATGGAGCTTGAATTGGACGAGTTCTTAAGAATTTACGAACAGTATTTATAAGAACAATTTGGGGCCTAAAAGCAAAAACTGCCCTGACTTGTTGGGAATCATTGAGCTTTAACTTCTTTGGTGTTACAGTTCTTGTGGAAGAAATCTATTACTATAGGTACGGAAACAACATTCTAGTCTGGGACACTCCAGATATGGCAATTAGTAGGAATATCGCTTGTAATTGAAAACTACGGTATTGGTCTCTATCTCTTTTTCTGAACAAAAAGCTTTTAAATCTGGATAGTTAATGGGTTTAAACACATACTTCAACCCATATCTTTTGCCCTCCTCAAGATTAAACAAAAACAAACGCCATTCATCAAATTCAAATTTGCACTTATCATTTGGTTTAATACTCATTCTTTTGTTCTTGATTATCAGATTGTGATACTCTATGATTATATCTGGATTTCTGTGGATTATTGCGCCAGCTTCATCAGTAAGAACAATTTCTAAATCAAATGTTTTCGGTAATTTCAGTGTTTGTGAGGATTGATTATGGAAAACAATTTCACCACATAATCTATGCTCTTTAAGCATGCACTCTTCCGTTTGATAGAGCTCAATTTCAATATTAATATGATCTCTCAAATCATAATAAAAAGAAACTGATGCCATGTTTAAGAAAAATAAAATCAGTAATGCCATTGTTAAAATCTCCTATAATTAGTAATACCATTCTTGCCATCCAAATTGATTCCAAACTACAGAGTTACCTGGTTTTTATCTTTCTCCATTAGCTCTGCAAATATGCAATTTTCCGTTATTTTTGCATTAACACAAAAATAAGCTAAAAATCAGATGACAGTGGTTAATTAAATTCCATTCAAAAAAACTTTCTGCCCAAAACTATGTTTAATTAAAAAAGAAAAAGCATGAAGAATTATCTTGTTGCAGGGGCAGGCTCAGGGATTGGGCTGGCATTGACAAAACTTTTATCCGAAAAGGGCAACAAGGTGTATGTCATTACAAGTCAGCCTGAAAATCTGGATCAGCTTCAAAATACTGAGCTTCTGAAGTCTGATTTTCTATCATCCGATTGGAAAGGGGACGACTTGCCCGAATCCCTGGATGGCCTTGTTTATTGCCCCGGCACCATCAACCTGAAGCCCATACGCGGCCTTAAAATTGATGATTTCCGCAATGATTTTGAGGTGAATGTAATAGGTGCCGTAAAGGTGATACAGGCGGCACTGAAAGCCCTCAAGAAAGGGGAAAATGCCTCTATTGTGCTGTTTAGTACCGTAGCTGTTGCACAGGGCATGCCTTTTCACGCCTCTGTAGCGGCTTCAAAAGGTGCTGTGGAAGGCCTGGCCAAATCGCTGGCTGCGGAGCTTGCACCGGCCTTGCGCGTAAATGTTATTGCCCCTTCGCTTACCCAAACGCCCCTGGCAGCGCGTTTGCTTTCATCTCCTGAGAAAATCGAAGCCTCAGCAAACCGTCATCCGCTCAAGCGCATTGGCCAGGCCGACGACATCGCCCACATGGCCGCATTCCTGCTTTCGGATCAGGCATCGTGGATTACAGGCCAGGTGATTGGTGTGGATGGGGGCATGTCGGCCCTGAAGGTTTAAAAACTTGTTGTCCCCAGCTGATGCCTCCCGGTCATAGCGGATGCAACCGTTGAAATGATGCAGAATTTTTAAAATTAGTGACATAACTATCTTCTCTTCCGGCGAATTTATACGAAGAGGATGTTAAAGGTGAATTTTGGGTCTCTTTGTCCGTCTCGTTTCATCTTATGCGAGGCGATTGGTTCAACTAACATGCGTCTGCTGATAGTTGAAATAGTTTCATTCTGAAAACAACAGGAAAAAGCTCTAGACTTGGGCAAGGCAAATTGACCTTGACATCATTCTGTGTTTCTATTCGCTAAATATTTCTGGAACTATTGGCACCAAACAGAGACTGCATTTCCAATCAAAAAAATATTGATTTTACCCTTTACCATAATTCCGTAAATTTGCGTTTACAAATTAGTATAAACACAACAAGCATGCGCACCTTAAAGTAAAAAACCATGAACCTGCAATATATTTCAGACAGCAAAGGGAAAACAACTGGTGTATTCATTCCGATTAATGAATGGAACGAGCTTAAAAGCAGATACAAGGATATTGAAAAGGAGGATATCAGCATACCGGAATGGCACAAAGATTTGGTAAGGGAACGCATTGATGATTACAAGCAAAATCCTGCTTCTTCAATGGATTTTGATGCTGCATTGGACGAGATTGAAAAAGCGTTGTAATGTATAAATCCGTTATACTGCCCCTTGCAAAAGAAGATATCCGGATAGCAGCCCTTTGGTACAATAAACAGCAGCATGGGCTTGGCAAAAGGTTTGCAGCAGAAGTGCGTGAAGAAGTACATTTTATCAGGCAAAACCCCAAAGCTACGAATGTTAGGTACGATGAGGTAAGAACTGCCGTTTTAAACCTATTTCCGTTTATGATTCACTATTTCATCGACGAAAAAAATAAAACCATCATTGTTTCAGCAGTGCTGCACACAAGCCGTAGTCCTGAGCTATGGAAAAACAGATAAATCCAGAGTGAATGAATCAAAAGTTTTTAAATGATTCATGCAAAGCCTCTATTTTTTATTCATTTGTTAATATTTGCTTTTGAAAAATACTCAATACCTCTCGCCTTTACTAATGGTTTAAGAACCTCCATGATGACACTTCTCAGGTAGGTGAAGATGCAATAAACGGCAATTTGGTTTCTCTATGGCCCGCCCGTTGCATTTTATGTGAGGCGATTGGTTCAACTATGGTTTATGGTCGCTTTGCTGTCAGGGGTAAAGGATAAGTGAAATATTCACATCGATTTGCTTTAGACTTGTTGGGCAGCATTGAGCTTTATCGTCTTTGATGTTACAACCTTTGCAAACATACTTTTTCAGAGGCACATAAACATCATTGTCGTTTAAGATGAACCAGCTTGAAAGTTTAAAATATCCATTTCCCAACAATGATGTAAAGGATAAATGTCAGTGCTGAGCCTATAAAGTATAGCATGAGAGCCCAGCCTCTTGTTGCAATTCTTCTATTGTTAGTATATTTCAGATAGGTTTTTTTGTAAAATACCAGAAAATAATTAAGTAAAAGCAGAGGAAGACCTAAACTAATAAATCCTGATATAAATCCATTTAAAACTCTTCCAGGAAAAAAATTAATTTCCAGAAAAATATTAATATTAAGACCCAAACCTGTCAATATAAAAAGCAATAAAATGATGTTGAGATATTGGGCAAGAGAGAATATTAGCAGTGTATAAAAGCGTTGCTCTTTGGGGCCAAATAATGCTTCCTTATTATTTGCAGCAGCTTCTACGGCATCTGCATATATTTCATAATAGTATCTCGTAAGTCCCATATCAGAGTTTAGTTGTAGATAAGTCATATATTAATCTTCCTCCAAAGTAGAGTCCTATGCCAATACCCTGGCTGACCCCCCGCTGGCGCCGATTTGCAATCGGTGTCTTTATCATCCAACTTTCCATTTTGTTTTACAAACTTGTACCTGCAGCAGTTCATAAAGCAAAGTTAAATGTTTGCTGGATAATTAACAAAGTCATTACTGTAAATACTTGGTGGGCACGGATTGCAAATCCGCGCCAGCATGGGGCTTTGTGGTGCATTTAATAAAAAACTTTTCCCGCGGCCGGGCTTGGGCGGCTGGGGGAAAACAGATGTGTTGTGAAGATTTGGAATATTTATCCAAACTTTTTAGCTATACACAGTATGTTATCTCTAACATTGTCAGAATCTACTTTAATCAACCATATAAATAGTACAATTAAAACAATTTGAAAAAAAGTAACAGTAAATATTTAAGCTTATTAAGTACCGATTTAAAATTATGCGGATAAATGCGAGATATCCATTGGGTTAGGCAAAGAAAAATAGACTTTCCTGCCAGCTCTTTTTAATATAAAAAGCATTATTAACCATAAATATAATCCCATTACGACAGCTAAAATCAACCAAATAAAATCCACCAAATCATTCATGTTATAAGGGTGTTTTCAAAAGTAGCTCAAAATTATTCCGCCTTCTGCTGGTATCGAACTGCCTCCGATTTAAAATCAGCACCAAATTTTCAGCCCCAGTAAGCCATCTTAAAGGCTTTCAACCAACTTACCTGTGACATCGGTGATGGCAGCAGACCACTTTTCAGACAGCATATCCTGCAATTGCAAGCTTTGATACTTACTGTATATTACCAGAAAAAGAATGCATCTGTTGATTTGGTTTGCTTTTTAGCAAATTTAGGTAAAACTTTGGTTCTATACACTGTGGTCTCACCTCCACAAAAATCCATGTAGCAAAAGACGGCTTTCTTCAGCCATCAATCCTGAAACAACAGTTTTGGGTTGCAGCACAGGCTTTTGAGCAAAGTAAACCCACGCTGTCGCGGGCAGCCCAAACCAACCTTTCGAGATGGGCATGATAAATGGCCCCTGCACACATCAGGCAAGGCTCCAAACTAACGTATAAGGTGCATTCGTCAAGGTATTTGCTCCCCAGATGATTCGCAGCTGAAGTAATTTACCATTATTTCGGCATACCGTTACATCCGTTAGGCCGCTCGGTGAGGTTGCGCGCGGGCAATGATTTTACCATTGCTTACAATGACTACCACGGGAACTTCCCGGCATCAAAGGCCTTTTGGGCCTCTTTCAGGCTTCTTTCATAAAATAGGTATCCGTGCTGTTTCCATTATACAATTGCTTTTTGAAAACCGCATGGCAATCAAAAGTGAAATCGCTGTCCCCACAACAAAGGCTGGAATAAAGGAGGATTTGGGCTCTCAAAGCTGGGAGGTTACGCCCCAGGCAAAAATGCTACATTGACAACAAAGCCCAGAAAAATACTTATCACTCGCCTTGGCATGCCGTGCTCCGGGGGTTTTTGGCTGTTAAAGCCAGACTGTTACCGGCAATAAATATCACAATAGTCCCGATAATTAAACCACCATCAAATCTACAATATACGGAAATGTGGCAAGGATTAACAATACCAGCAGACTAAAAACAATGGTAACTATCTTGAATTACCTTCTGCGTAGTAGCCAACATTTCGATTTTGCGCCATCCGGCAAAGTCGCGCACCCGCTGAGATGTAAACAATATTCAAAAACTATCCCCCGACGACATCATACTTCGCGAGCAAGCCCGTTGTTACTGCAAAAGAGCATCACATCATTGCCGTGGTTTAGCCAGGAAAAATAAGTGTAGCCACTATTAGGTCGAGGTCGGGGCGTAGTTCGGCAATGCGCACGCTCATGCCCACCAAGGGAAAATTATATAAAAAGGCAACATACTCCAGCGCCCGCAATTTCAAAACTCGCCTTTCGCGCACTGTAGTCGCATCACGGGCAGCCAGCATACGTTGCCAGATATCCATACGCACAAGCACCGAAGGGGATAAAAACAACAGCAGCCCAATAAGGAAGGTGTAGCCATAAACGTACCATTGAGCATTTCGGCAGGTACCCGCCCAGGCGGCTAAATCCAGGCCGTATCGCTATAAACCCTGGAATAAAAATAAAAACAATCATCAATACAATGGCTACAAAAACTGAATCATATCGGTATAAATAACCCCCGACAAACCGGCCAATGCTGTATAAACAATAATGATAATGGCCGAAACAACAACAGCATGCTGGTAGCCCATATCAAAGCCATAGCGCAGCAAGGTGGCCATCCCTACAAATTGGGCCGAAAGCAGGAAAAAGAAAATGAAGATATTCACGCCGTTCACAACTGTGGAGAAGCTGCGCTTAAAAAGGGCTGTCCTTCCGGCTGTAAACCGATGGCTGAGGTATTGCGGGAAACTGTAAATGCGGTTGGCTGCGCCAAAATCGCGAATTTTACCGGCATGGCGCATCATCAGCATAAAGCCGATTACATAGGCAATGCCAATACCAATGGCAGCAAAACCCGACTCATAGCCCATAGCTATCAAACCTATTGAAGTGCCACCGCCAACAAAGGTGGCCAAAATAGTAATGACCAAAGGCAACAATTTGGTGCTGCGGTTATTGACCAGGTAATTCTCCGGATCTTTGGGTTTTACATGCTTGATGGTGAGGTAAATAATTACCAACAGGTAAATGACAATCCAAAATAATAGCCAGTTCATAAGCTGTGATTTTTTTGAAAACAGAGGTCAAATATAGGACGAAATAGTTGCCCTATGCACCAATACCGGTATTTTCAACTTTATTTTGCTTAACCACATACTTGTCCCGTTCTTCGGGAGGCACGGAGAACACCTGTGTACTCACATAGAAATTTCATTATCCAAGCCTATATGGTTCTTTCTATGTGTCCTCCATGCCTCATTGGTTCAAGGATTTTTTCGAAATCTAATATATCATGGATTCTATTAGAAATTTAGGATAACTTTTAGGATAAAATTAAGCCAGCCTAAAATAAGATTTGCCTAATTTTAGGCTGGGGCAATTATTACTATTGTCTGTCCACAAAGTGTGTGTTTAGTTC
Organism: Bacteroidales bacterium; assembly: GCA_018400955.1. Classification (GTDB taxonomy): domain Bacteria; phylum Bacteroidota; class Bacteroidia; order Bacteroidales; family F082; genus CALAZZ01. Next base: position 15,767 of record JAGYLH010000052.1, on the reverse strand, counting down.
ATAATGTTCGAGTTCGAGGCATGCGAAGTATTTAAAATCAAGAAGTTTACTACAGGTAAACGACTGTTTTAAATACAAGCATAACGAAGAAATCGGACATTATGGACAAACATTAACTAATCCGCTTTAGTTATTGTACCCATACTAATTGGCTTGCCTTGCGACAGCATTTGCACAGCATAATGGCCTGCCTGCAAATGACCGATCGCAAGCCTGACCGCATCGGTCCTGTTCATCTGCAATGGGTTAAAACGAGGCGGCCTTGCATATCGTAAAGACGCAGTTCGATTGCTGTGATCTGTTCGGGCAGACTGATATTTACATAGGTGCTTGCCGGGTTCGGGAAAATCTTCAGTTTGTTGGCCAATTCAGCTTTTTCGTCTGAGCCAACATAAATATCAAGAGGCCAGTGGGTTGTAAACAAACCCCTGCCATGTGTTGCGGCCAGCACCGTAAGGTCACTTTCGCGCAGGCGAAGCATATCCACACGCACATGGGCCAGGCCCTCGTTAGCCGGCAGCCATTCGTCAGTATCTGTTAGCAACGTATTCGAAACCCATATCCCTGTTTCGGTTGCCAACATGGCTTGTCCTGCATTTTGCGGATGAAAAATCCCCCACCTGATGGGCATATCAGGCAAGTTGCCTTCGCGCTGCTGCCAGCTGCTGCCCCCATCGTGCGATTGCCATACAGAAGATACACCATAATTGGAAAATGTAATGAGCAGGGTGTCTTCAGACCCGCCAACTGCGATACTCGAAATATTGGCGGTGGGAAAATCGACGCTTCCAATTTCAGCAGCTTGTGGTTGTGCCTGCGCACCCGTAACTTTATACAACCTGCCCGATTGTGTGCCCACAAAAAGTGTGGAAGTCCCAAAGGGTGAATGGGGCGAATAAGTCACTGCCGAAAAGGGTATGTTGTTTCCGGTGCCCAGATTGATCAAGCCATCTGTAACCTGAGAAGGAATACCCTGTGCACGCATCAACCGACCGGGATATTGGCCCGAAAAACGAACTGCATTGGAATACAAAATATTCAATTTGTAATCATAATCGGCAGGAGAGATAAATGTACCGCTGTTTCCACCAAAACCGCCTGTATTGTTGTTGTTGAGCCAGGCATAATAGCTGTTATAATACACCGAAGTGATATAAACATTGGGCTGGTTTTGATCCCAGAAACAAAAGGCACCATCGCCCCCGCTAATCATATCGTTGATGGTAAAAGAATTACCCGAAAAGAGCAAGGTCCCATTGTCCTGCAAACCACCCAGATACCCTGTGCTGCCAGCTGTTGGGTTGATGGCACAGCTGTAAAATTGTAAGGTGTTGAAGTTTTGGTTTCTTTCCTGAAAAACGGGAACGGGCAAATGGGCCGAATTGGAAAAAAATACACCGCCATCAGTTGCAAAAATAGCTTGCGTGGGGTTGCCCGGCCTGAAGGCAATGGTATGCTGGTCGGCATGCACATAATCATCACCACCGCCATAGTACATCTGGGCCCAGTCAGAAATTCTTGTCCAGTTTTGGCCGCCATTCATCGATTTCCAAAGGTCGAGGCCACCTGTAAAAACAGCCTGAGGATTGAGCGGGTCCACTTCGAGGGCAAAGGCGTGCCATGCCAATGTGGACCATTCCGGATCGGGGATGTTTATCCCTGTCCAGCTTGTGCCCCCATCGGTTGATTTGGCCATATAACGACCCCTGTAATAAGTAAACCCTGAAACATAACCTGCCGCAAACTGCGCATAAACGATATTTGGATCGGAAGGAGCAGAAGCAACAATAGTGCGTGCCGGAATATTATAAGTGCTTTCAAACGAAATCATTTCATTATAAAAAGTATAGGCTGTCCAACTGCCTGGGAGCCCTTCATCAGACCACAACACCGTTGCCCCGCCCTTTTTATCGAGGTTCTCCATGGTCCCTACAAAAATGCGGTTATCACTGCTGATTTCCAACTGGGCAGGTGCATAAAAAGCCCCGTCGCCATTTGGTATAAGTGGCAGCACCTGCTCCCATGTTTCGCCCCCGTCAGCCGATCGGTAAAGGCCATCCGAAGGCTGGCTTATATGGTCCTCTCCCTGATAGGTCCCCGAAACCACAGCGGCATAAATCACCCCAATTCCATTTTCGTCACGCACTTTTACATCTGTGATATAAGCAAAATCAGCTGTTGAGGGGATGAGTCCCCAACTTTGACCGCCATCAACTGATTTCATCAAGCCAATGCCCAGCCCGGTCGATTCGCGGTATATTACCCTTGCTGTTTGGGCTTCGCCTGTGCCGGCATAAAAAGTGCTTGGCTCCACGGGGTCGTAAGCCAGCGAGCTGATGGCCAGATTTGGCCAAAAATCATCAACCGGCTCCCAATCGTTGTTTAAATCAGTTATATCGTCGGTGTGCCAAAGTCCGCCCGTAACGCCTGCCGCCCAGGCTTTCAGGTTTTCTTCATCATTCGGGTCGAACATCATGGCACGGGTGCGTCCGCCCATGTCGGCACGGGTGCCGGTCCAGATTAAAGAGGAGGTGCCGCGCGTTGCAATCAAATCTTCTTCAATTGATTTGGTTTGCAACCAGGCTTCACGTTGCCGCTTAAAAGGCACATAGCCCAATTGGGGATCGAGGGTTTGGTAATAATTCTGCAAAGCAGCCACATCCGGCCTGTCTGCCTTGGGAATGTCCTTTAAGTTGACATGTGGTTCAGGCAATTGACTCAATTCTTGGAACAGAAAGTCTTCAAATGCTTCGCGCTTATTGGTTTGCGAGTGCAAACCGGCAAAAAAGTAAAATAAAACAACCGCCAGCAAGCTGATGCCTGCCGCAAACAAGAAGAAACGAGGGGTTTTCATGGTGTTGGAATTGTGTTGCCCCAAAGGTAAAAAAACACCGCTTCCAATCAGGTAAAAATTATAAGGGGACACAAATAAAAACCACGTCGTACTTTTGCTTATCGATTACGGATCAAACAATCACTTTCCCACCAACCCATTGCGGAACAAGGTTTACGGTGTTTGTTTGCAAGCAATAATTCACATCCTTTTCGTAACCAATAGAAAGCAGGTAATTCAGGTGCAGGCAATGCATAAGTTTTTCTCTTAAATCGCCTTTTTGCAAAGCAAACTGTTGCATGGTGAGGCCCAGGTCACAACAATCAGCTTGCGTTTTCTCCATCAATCCCTGAATAAGCATGCCTGCGCACAAGCCGTCATCCATGGAAAACTTGCCATTAGTGCCCGAACAAACCACAACAATATCATGCTTATCATGCGTCAAAAAATCAACAACGGCCTGCAAGTTTAAAAAAGCAGCAACAAGCAATTTATTCGCACCGCTGCTGGCATTAATGGCCTCAGTTCCATTGGTTGTTTTAAGGATTACTTCCTTGCCTCCTATTGTTTCCCTTGTGTATTGCAAAGGTGAATTTCCCAACTGAAAACCATCAATTATAACGGCATCTTTTTCGCCACCTAAAATTGAGGTATGCCCGCTGGCCTTGTACAATTCCACTGCCTTTTCAACTGAGACCACAGGAACAACCGCTTTTGCCTTATTATGCAAGGCCGTGACGATGACAGAGGTGGCCCTGAGCACATCAATTACAACAGCCGTTTTGTTTGATAAATCAAAATCAGCAATTTGCCGGGCTGTTGGTACAAGTTGGATTTTCATGTTTGGAATTTAGCTATTTCAGCTTTTCCGGCATTTCAATACCCAGCGAAATACCTAAACCTTTGGCCGTCTTAACCAGGGCATTGTCCAGGGTAACCAAATTGGGATGCGAAGTAGCTTCCTTGAGCGGTACACTCACAAAATAAGGGTGGCGGTAAGCAACCATTTTACCAAAATCTCCTTTGAGGGCCATTTCGAAGGCTTTTACGCCAAACTGTGCCGACAGCACGCGGTCGTAAGCAATTGGCACTCCCCCACGTTGCAGGTGGCCCAGTACAGTTTCGCGCATATCAGGCTCAAAACCAAGGCTTTTAAGTTCTTTTATAAGCTTACGCCCTATGCCACCAAGGCGTAGGTTTTCATACCCAACTTCATCACTTTTTTCGTACACCATTTCACCACCTTTGGGTTTTGCACCTTCACTAACAACCATTACGGCAAATCCCCTGCCCCGTTTGAAGCGTTTCTCAAGCGCACTTTTTACGATTTCGATGTCATATGGAAACTCAGGAATCAGGCAAACCTCAGCACCGCCGGCAACAGCAGCGTTCAGTGCTATCCAGCCCGCATAACGTCCCATCACCTCCACCACAAACACGCGATTGTGACTGGCAGCTGTTGTAACCAGCTTATCAACGGCATCGGTTGCAATTTCCACAGCTGTCTGAAAACCAAAGGTTGAGTCGGTGCTCGTAAGGTCGTTGTCAATGGTCTTTGGCACACCAATCACATTCAGGCCTTTTTCGTACAGGGCTTGCGATATTTGTTGAGAACCATCGCCACCGATATTGATAACGGCATCAATGCCCATATACTTGATCTTGCGGATCATTTCGTCGGAGCGGTCCACCGAAGACCAGGTTCCGTCATTATTCTTCACTGGCCAGGCAAACGGGCCGCCTTTATTTGTTGTTTCAATAATTGTTCCACCTTGAAAATGAATGCCTGCAACAGCTTCATTATCTAAAACTTTGAGTTCGGTCGGCTCCCACAATATTCCATTGAATCCTTGAATGCTTCCCAAAACTTCCCAATCTTTTTCTTGCGATGCCCGCTTCACAACTGCCCTGATCACAGCATTTAAGCCCGGACAGTCGCCTCCTCCTGTTACGATTAATACTCTTTTCATTTATTGTTTAATTAAAATATAGAGCAAAGATAAGGCAAAGCAAGTGGATAACTTGGAGTGATCGCTTTAAGTACCCTAAAGAGCTATGCAATCGTTTGGGGGTATCAACAGATGATTGAAGAAACCGTAATACTTAAACACCCGGCTGCACAAAATGAAAAAACCCGAATAAGCTATGCTTAAAGCCCTTTTATCATTTGCGTAAGCTGGCTGCTCACCTCATTGGCCAATTGATGCAATTCATCGTTATCAACAATTTGCATCATTATGTTTGGTTCCATGGCGGCTACTTCAATTTGACCCTTTCCCTGATCGATCACCACCACATTGCATGGTAATAGAACGCCAAGCTTATCCTCCAGACGCAATGCCTTATTGGCAAATTGCGGATTACAAGCACCTAATATGGTATAAGGTTTGAAATTGATGTCAATTTTTTCTTTTAGGGTTTTGTGTACATTGATAACGGACAACACGCCAAAACCATAAGTTTTTAAAGAATCGGTAACCCGGTCAATGATTTCGTCAAACCGTCCGTCAATCGTTTTTGTAATGTAATAATTCATTTAAATAGGTTTAAAAATCGTCTGATAAAAGTACAAAAAATTGATGTCATATACCATCCACAAAAAGTTATTTGCGTAAAAGTACTGGTTCTCCCTTCCTGAATTTACTGGTTTTTCTGTTGTGAAAACAGTAACAATGAACTGCTTTTTATTGGAACGTAATAACTACTTTTGTATCGTGGTTGTGAAATTAATCACACTAAGTCAAACCCAAAAAATTGATGACATGAAAAAAGCAAAAATTTTAATCGTTGACGATGACCAGGATGTAATAATGGTTCTGGAACAAATTCTTGAAAGTGAAGGCTATGAAGTGGTTTCGGCCTACAACAAAAAAGAAGGCCTGGAACTGGCACTCGCCGAAAAACCAGATTTGGCCATCCTCGATGTTATGATGACAACGCATTATGAAGGTTTCGAAATGGCCCGCGAATTTGTGGACAATCCAGCCTTACAAGGCATCCCAACTTTGATGGAAACCTCCATAGAAGTATTGATGACCACCAAACCAAGTGTGCAGGCCATGGCCCGCGAATTCCGCAGCGACCCAAATTACAAAGAGTTACAAGTTATCCTTATCCGCGATATCGTAACCGGCAATTCGGGAATCGATTACCGGGCCGAGGACGGACGCTCAATCTGGGTTCCGGTGGATGGTTTCATTCGTAAACCTGTTGAAAAAAACAGGCTGATGCCTGAAGTTGAGCGGCTGCTGTCAAAAAAACAAATGCAGGACGTTTAATCATCACCTTTAATTGAATAGCTGAATTACAGTATATTAAAACACGAAGAAATGAAAAGCATAGTTCAGGAAATCTTGGAAAATTACCCAAATGCCGGCCGCGACAGCCTGATTCCCATCTTGCAGCATGTGCAGGAAAAAATGGGATTCCTTTCGGAAGAATCAGTAGTTGAAGTGGGCAAATACCTTCAATTACCAGCCAGCAAAATTTTCGGGGTAGCTACGTTTTACAATCAGTTCCGCTTTACACAACCCGGCAAATACCATGTTCAGGTATGCCGCGGGACAGCATGCCATGTTTTGGGTTCGTCAACCGTTTTGATCGAAATAGAAAAACAGCTCAAGGCAAAGGCTGGCCAAACGACCAAGGACAAGCTTTTCAGTCTCGAAGTAGTGGCATGCATAGGTGCATGCGGCCTGGCACCTGTGATAAGCATTAACGGGGAGTTTCACGCCAAAGTAACCTCCGAATCCATTAAATCCATCATTGACGAATACAGAAACAGGGAGGAATAACAATGATTGTAGAAAAAGATTTTCTAATAAACAATGTGCTGAAGCATAGCGAAATGCCTAACCTTCAGCCTGAGGTTTTACAAAGTCTGCGCCTGTTGCGCAAAGACGAAAACCAACAACCGGTAATCTTTGTCGGGGCAGGCACTTGTGGCCTGGGTGCAGGTGCCAACGAAACCATGAAAAAAGCCAAAGAATGGCTGTCCATGAATAATATTGAAGCCGAAATAATCCCTGTTGGCTGTATCGGACTTTGCTCATCGGAGCCTTTGCTGGACGTTAAACTTCCCGGTATGAAAAGGATTTCCTTTGAAAAAGTTACAGGCGACAAAGTAACTGAAGTGTTGGAACAGGTGTTTGAAAATAAGCTTCCCAACCATCCCATACTCGGGCAGTTTGGTGAGCAGCAAGACCAAAAGGATTGGGAAGGCGCGCCCAATCTGAAAGACCATTTCTTTTTCAAACCCCAACAACGCATCGTACTCGAAAATTGTGGCGTAAGCAATCCTGTTAGTATTGAGGAATACATTGCTCGCGATGGATACAAGGCATATCTGAACGCCTTAAAAGTATTCACTCCTTCCGAACTTTGCGATTTTGTTGAGAAAAGTGGCCTGCGTGGCCGTGGTGGCGGCGGCTTCCCAACCGGAAAAAAATGGAAATTTGCCCTCAACACCGAAGCCGATCAAAAATACCTTATTTGCAATGCCGATGAGGGCGACCCGGGAGCCTTTATGGACAGGGCCGTTATTGAAGGCGATCCGCACAAACTTTTAGAGGGCATGGCCCTGGCTGCTTATGCCATTGGTGCCACCAAAGCTTATGTTTACATCCGTGCTGAATACCCGCTGGCCATTGAGCGTTTGGTGATTGCCATACAACAAGCCAAAGACTATGGGCTTATCGGAAAAAATATTTTCGATACAGGCATCAACCTCGACATTGTGATTAAAAAGGGTGCCGGTGCTTTTGTGTGCGGCGAAGAAACAGCCCTTATCCACAGCATCGAAGGCAAACGCGGCATGCCTCGCCCGCGGCCTCCTTTCCCTGCTGTATGCGGATTGTTTGGCAAACCAACCATCATCAACAATGTTGAATCGCTTGCCAACCTCTCAACCATTGTTAACAAAGGAGCCGATTGGTTCAGTGCAATGGGTACCGAAAGCTCAAAAGGGACAAAAGTTTTCGCTTTATCAGGAAAAATCTCCCTGACCGGTCTGGTCGAAATCCCAATGGGAACCACTATCCGCGACATCATCTTTAAAATTGCCGGTGGCATCCCCAATGGTAAAAAGTTCAAGGCCGTTCAAATGGGTGGCCCCTCTGGTGGTTGCGTAACAGAAGCCAACCTGGATATTCCCGTTGAGTACGAATCACTCGTAAAAGTGGGCGCCATGATGGGCTCAGGTGGTATGGTCGTGATGGACGAAGATACCTGTATGGTTGATGTGGCCAAATTTTTTATGGATTTTATCCAACGCGAAAGCTGTGGAAAATGCATCCCCTGCCGCGAAGGAACGCGCCGCATGTTAGAGATTTTGGAAAGCATTACTTCAAAACCAAAAAACCGCGAAACACACGAACCACTTGCACGTTTCAAAGGCGTTATGCAACTCGAAAGCCTGGGCAAGGTTATCCGTGATACTTCGCTTTGCGGCTTAGGCCAAACAGCACCAAACCCAGTACTTAGCACCTTGTCATGGTTCCGCGAAGAATATGAGGAACATGTGTTTGATAAGAAATGCAGTGCCGGTGTTTGCACCAATTTGCGCGATTACAGCATTGATGTGGAAAAATGCACAGGATGTACCATCTGCGCCAAAAAGTGCCCGACAAATGCCATCATTGGCGCACGCAAACAAGCCCACTTCATCATTGCAGAAAAATGTATCAGTTGTGGGGCCTGCGAAGAAGCCTGTAAGTTTGATGCCATTCTGGTAAGCTAAAAGAAACTAAGAAAACAAATAATAGAATTGATATGAGCCTCACGATAGAAGTCAACAACAACCGCATGTTTGCCGAACAAGGCGACACCATTTTGGATGTGCTCAACCGAAACGGCATGAGTGTGCCCACATTGTGCCACATGAAAGGATTGATCCCAACAGGATCGTGCCGCATGTGTGTGGTGGAAGTTCACGGTCGCCGCAATTTGGTTACTGCCTGCTCCGAACCCGTTTGCGATGGTATGCAGATCAGCACCCACTCGGCCCGTGTGGTAGAATCGCGCAAAACCATTGTGGAATTGCTGCTTTCAAATCACCCCGACGACTGCTTGTACTGCGAACGCAATGGCAATTGTGAATTACAAAAGCTATCAGAAGACCTCAATGTGCGCGAGCGACGCATCAGTGGACAAAAGAATAATTACAAACTGGATGTTTCCAGTTCAAGCATTGTGCGCGATCCGGCCAAATGCATCCTCTGTGGAAGGTGTGTGCGCGTTTGCGAGGAAATTGAAGCCGTTTCGGCCATTGAATTTGTTGGCCGCGGAAGCAAAACCTTTATCGATACCTCTTTTAACCACGGGCTTAACCTGTCGAGTTGCGTAAACTGCGGACAGTGTATCATGGTGTGCCCCACCGGTGCCCTGAAGGAAAAATCGCACCTTACTGAAACCAAGGACTATTTGAGCAACCCCGATAAGGTAACAGTAATACAATATGCCCCTTCTATTTCGGTTTCATTGGCCGAAGAATTTGGCATTCCGGCTGGCACCAACATCATCGGTAAAATGAATGCAGCCCTCAGGCGCATCGGTTTCAATTATGTGTTCGACACCTCTTTCTCAGCCGACCTTACCATTATGGAAGAAGCTTCGGAACTTGTTGAAAGGGTGAAAAAAGGCGAAAACCTTCCCATGATCACAAGTTGCTGCCCGGGTTGGGTAAAATATGCAGAAGGTTTCCACCACGATATGATTCCAAACCTCTCCTCCTGCAAATCGCCACAACAAATGATGGGGGCCATTATTAAAAGCTATTTTGCCGAAACAGAAGGTATTGACCCGGAGAAGATTTATTCAGTATCGGTTATGCCCTGCACAGCCAAAAAATTTGAACAGCAACGCGAAGAAATGACCCACAATGGCATTTCGGATGTTGATGCGGTGCTCACCACACGTGAATTGGCACGCCTGATCCGGCTGCATGGAATCGACATCCAAAACCTTGAGCCCGAAATAGCTGATTCGCCACTTGGCACGCGCTCTTCAGCAGGTAAAATATTCGGCGCTTCCGGCGGTGTTATGGAGGCTGCCATCCGTACAGCCCACTATATGATTACCGGAAAAGAAATGGTTAAGTTTCAGGTGACTGCTGTGCGTGGATTCAGCGGGCGCAAAGAAGCTAAAGTTAAGGTGGGCGAGTTGGAAGTAGGTGTAGCCGTTGTGAGTGGCTTGAAAAACGCCGAAATTCTACTTGATGAAATAAGAAAAGGCCGCAATGACATCCACTTTGTCGAAGTGATGGCCTGCCCGGGCGGTTGTATTAATGGAGGGGGACAGCCCATTGGAGCTCAAGAAGATGCTATAAAGGCACGCATGGCAACCTTGTATGATATCGACGAAAAAGATGCTATCAAGGTGTCGCACAAAAACCCCTATATCATTGAGCTTTACAGTAAATTCCCCGGCAAACCCTCGGGCACAAAAGCTACGAATTGCTTCATACACATTACCAAAAAGGGAAGGAATTAAGCCAAAGGCAGCGAGTTTGAAGTCCAAGGTGACTGAGCGCACACCCTGAGCGAAGGGAAGTCGAAGGCACCGCTCAAAGTTTAATATTTAATTGCTATAATTATTAGGCAAATACATGAAAATGGCACACAACAGCAGAAATAAACAACTCGTTTTCACCGTGAAAGACCGGTGCCGCGTGTTATACCTGTCGCGCGAATGCCCGGTAAAAGCCATTAAAATAATCAATGGACAAGCCGAGGTAATTAGCGAACGCTGCATTGGGTGCGGTAACTGCGTAAAGTGTGCCGGCAAGAAGCCAAAACATTCCTGAAACAAACAGAGGAGGTAAGTGAATTGCTGCTACAAGATCAAAAAAGTTGTGGCCTGTCGGCTCCTAGTTTTCCGCCGACCACCGAAATTGAAGATTACAAGGTTTTGCTGGTATGATTAAAGCCTTGGCTTCGAACGTTGTTGAAGTAGCTTTGGTGCCGACCTGGTAGCCGAAGCTTATAAAAACTGCATGCCAAAACCAGGCAAGGCATGTTTCGTCCGATTGCCCTTGCCATTGTTTACTACGTGGAGCATTACCAGCCTGATTTGTGGATAATCTGGCACCCATTGTTTCGCCCATGGTGGCCACTGCCCGCGTATTGGTGCAAAAAGTATGGCGACAACTTGCAATTGGTATTATTGGCCTCCATGCCAAAAAGCAGAATCGGATGAGATAGACTACGCACTTTCTTTTACTGGAATTGCGGGAGTTTTAAGGAAAAAGGAATTAGCCCACAATCAATACAACCCCCATGATTTTGACCCGCCGCATGCCGGCAAAGGGCGATTTTTCCAGTAAGCCATGGTTTGTTGCAAAACATGAAAAATCGAAGATGATATCACCAAAGGTGATGTGATTGCTGGGTAGAAGGCCGGATCAATTTTAAAGATGCTATTGGCGAATTTGCCCCTCGGTGGTTGCAAGCCCGCCACCTTGAATTGCTCTGTTGCGAAGGATGCATTATGGGGCCGGGGTATGTCGGAAGAGGGCAAAAATTCATGCGCCGGTCCAGTACTAAATTATGTAGCTGAGAAACTGCGAAATTATGATGAAGAAGCCTGGCAAAAGGAAATGGAAAACCTGGTCGTCAATTGATTTGTCAACAAGCTTCACCCCAATGGACCGCCGCACGGAAAAAACCTGCAAACAGCAAAATTGCAGATGTGTTGCACTCCATGGGCAAGCATACTGAATAAGATTATATGGATTGTGGCGCCTGTGGTTACGACACCTACTTTGGAACACGCAGTGGCAGTTGTGCAGGGCCTTGCCGAAAACGAGATGTGCCTGCCTTATGCCATTGAGCAATTGCACAACCATCGAAAGCCTAAACTTTACAAATATTGAACTGGCTACTGCCCGCGAGGCATTGAAACAATCGGAAAAATCATGCATATGGGCTGGCTGGCTGGAATTGCTCACGAAATCAACAACCCGCTGGGCGTTATCACTATGTACAGCAATCTGTTGCTGGATGAAATAAAAGATGAGAACACGCGAAACGACCTGTACTGATAGTGGAGCAAGCCGACCGCCGCCGTAAAATTGTAGGTGGTCGGTTAATTTGCCAGAAAAACCAGGAAATTGAAAGAAACCCATCTTGAACAATTCATCAACCGCAGCATTCAATCCATCATCCTGCCCGGAAAATGTTGAGGTGGAATTGGATGTGGAAATGAAAGACCCTTATGTATTTCTGGATGCAGACCAGATGATGCAAGTGCTGACCAACCTCGAAAACGCGTGGAAGCCATGCCGGATGGCGGTGTACTCCGCATAAAGTTATTCGAACATAACGGTGATGTTGAAATAAGCATATCCGACACTGGAACAGGCATTTCGAACAAAATCTCGAAAAAGTATTTACCCCTTCTTCACCACCAGCGAAGCTGGCAAAGGCACCGGCCTGGGCTGCCATTTTACAAGCGGCATTGTGAAAATGCACCAGGGAAAAATTCAGGTCAGTTCAAACGACAAGTCTGCGAAAGGCCCCACAGGAACTACCTTTACAATTAAATTACCACGAAATCCAAAATAATAAACAAAGATAAAATCATAAAGTAATGAGCAACGTGAAAAAATTAGTTTTGATTGCAGACGACGATTCAGATTATCTTTTCCAAATGGAAACTATGATAAAAGGAATTGGTTTTGATGTTATTACTGCTGAAAGCCAGGCACAGGCCGAACAATTGCTGGAAACAACAAAGCCCGATCTCGCCATATTTGACCTGATGATGGAACAAGAAGACAGTGGATTTATTTTGGCCTATAAAACCAAACGAAAATACCCCAACCTGCCTATTATAATTGCCTCCGCTGCAACTGCCGAAACAGGCTTTACTTTCGACCTGTATAACGAAACCGACAAAAACTGGATCAAAGCCGACCTCTACCTCGAAAAAGGTATCCGCGCCGATCAGCTGCACCGCGAAATAAACAAACTCCTCAAGCTTTAATTAAGCTGTGGCAGAAGGCTCTGACAAGTGTTAGACGAAAAAAGTGATTGGTTAGTTTTGCCAATTGCCATATGAATTATTTACAAAAACAAAATAAAAATGGCAACACTTCACTTACTTGTAGTAGATGATGAACCCGGCATCAGATCAGGCATCAACCGCATATTAAATAATTACAGCGTAGGCTATCCATTTATGGATGAGGATTTCGACTTTGAAATCACCGAGGCCGGCACAGGAGAAGATGCCATTGAAATACTCAACAACAAAACCATTGATGTCGTGCTGCTCGACAACAAGCTGCCCGGCATGGATGGCATTGAAGTGTTGGAGCACATCAACAAACAGCAGATGGATTTGGCCGTGATGATGATCACATCCTTCGCATCACTCGATTTAGCCATTAAGGCTACCCGTAATGGTGCCTACAACTTCATGCCCAAGCCTTTTACACCACAGGAATTGCGGTCTTCCATTGAAAATGTAGCCAAGCACCTCTTCCTGAAAAGGATGACCCGAAAAATGCAGGAGGAAGGCAAACAAATCAGGTTTCAGTTTCTGTCGGTGCTGTCGCACGAACTCAAATCACCACTCAATGCTGTTGAAGGCTACCTGAAAATGATGCAGGACAGGCAGTTTGGTGATAAGTTGGATGACTATGAAAAAATGATCGACCGGTCCCTCACACGCTTAAAAGGCATGCGAAACCTTATTATGGATTTGCTTGATCTGACCAAAATTGAATCTGGTAAAAAACAACGTCGGCTCAGGGACATTAACCTGGCCGAAATTGCTCGCGTTGCTATGGATACACTTGAGCCACTTGCCATACAAAAAGGGGTTAGGGTAAGTCTTCACTGCGAAGGAAACACCAATATGCTGGCTGATAGTGACGAGATGGAAATCGTTTTCAACAATATGGTATCCAATGCTGTTAAATACAACAAGGATGGCGGAAATGTTGAAGTAAAAATTACTGATAAACAACAGGCATTGGAAATAATTGTTACCGATACAGGTATCGGGATGAGCAGCGAAGATTGCGAGAATATTTTCGAGGATTTTGTACGTATTAAAAGTAACAAAACCAAAGACATAACAGGAAGCGGTCTTGGGCTTTCCATTACAAAAAAAATGATTGAACAATACAACGGTTCAATAAAGGTTGAGAGCGTGCCCGATCAGGGAACTACTTTCATCATATCTTTGCCACGCAATTAAAAGACTTGCTTTTAACCCAAGTAAGGTTACACAAATTACAACCGACTAAACAACTAAACATACCAAAAGGTGAAATTCTATCCCGAAACATACAAGCTGCCCGATGTTTCCATGCAACCGTTCATTGACGCGGACGAGCTGTGGGGTTATATACAATCCACAGCTAAACCAACAATGGAGCAGGTTGAAAAAGTTATTCAACATGCACTGTCGAAAAACCGCCTCACGCTGGAAGAAACTGCGGTATTGATCAATGCCGATACCCCTGAAATGATCGAAATGATCAAACAGGGTGCCCGCACTTTAAAAGAACAAGTATATGGAAAACGGATTGTGCTTTTCGCCCCTTTATATGTTGGAAATTATTGCTCAAACAACTGCCGCTATTGCGGATTCAAGGCCTCCAATAAAAGTGCCGTGCGCAAAACGCTTACAAAAGATGAACTCATCGAAAACGTAAAAGCCCTTGAAGAGCATGGCCAAAAACGCCTGATTCTCGTGTTCGGTGAGCACCGAATTTATTCTGCCGATTTTATTGCCGATACGGTAAAGACCGTTTATTCCGTTAAGAAAGACCATGGCGAAATCAGGCGGGTTAATATCAATGCCGCCCCATTTGATATCGAAGGTTTTAAAATCATTGGCGAATCAGGCATTGGAACCTATCAGGTTTTTCAGGAAACTTATCATCCCGAAACCTATGCGAAGTGCCACGAATCAGGTAAAAAGGCCGATTACAATTGGCGCCTCAATGCCCTTGACCGCGCTATGGAAGCTGGTATTGATGATGTTGGCATTGGAGCACTTTTTGGCCTTTATGATTGGCGTTTTGAGGTAATGGCACTGCTTCGGCATGTAAATCATTTTGAGGCTTGCTACAATGTGGGGCCGCATACCATTTCTTTCCCACGCATACAGGACGCCTCTGAATATGACCTTGATGACAAATACAAGCTTACTGATCAGGAGTTTACACGTTTGATTGCCATTCTCCGGCTGGCTGTTCCTTATACTGGTCTGATATTGACTGCTCGCGAATCGCGAAAGGTAAGGGACGAAGTACTGTCATTTGGCTGTTCGCAAATTGATGCCGGGACCAAACTCGAAATTGGTGCTTATTCCGAAAATCCGCATGTTGACCAAAACTTGCATAAGGAACAATTTAAAATAAACGACGACCGAACACTCAACGAGGTTATTGATGAGTTACTTGATGGCGATTACCTCCCCTCTTTCTGCACTGCATGTTACCGTAAAGGACGAACAGGACAACATTTCATGGAGTTTAGTGTGCCCGGCTTTATAAAAAAGTTCTGCACACCAAATGCAATTCTCACATTGGCCGAATACATTGTGGATTATGCTACAGAATCCACTGCCAAAAAAGGCTGGCAAGTCATCGAACGTAACCTGAACGAAATGGACGACAACTATCTGCCTGAAGTACGCAACCGCATCGAACGCATTAAGCAGGGAGAAAGGGATTTGTATTTTTAGCTTGGGAGGTTGTGATTCTGTGAGTCAGTGAGGCTGTGAGTCAGTGCGCGAAGCGCGGTCTGATTTTACAAGCGGTCTGATTTCCGATTAAAGCGAATCTTCAGCTACGTTAAATCACAGAACTTAACTGACTCACAAAAAAATAAGCGTCCTCAAACATACTTACTCACCGACTCACAAAAAATAAAAACATGGCAAAAGGAAAAGATCAAAAACCACATATAGGCATTTTTGG
>JAGYLH010000051.1 GCA_018400955.1 Bacteroidales bacterium | reverse complement strand
TTGGCAACAGCCAACAAGGCTTCAACGCCCTGATGATTGGTATCCTGATTACTTTTATTGCTGTGAGCCTGGCGATGGTTATTCCGGATAACATGAGCGACAATGCCATAGGTAGTTTTCTTTCAGCTATTTATACGCTGATTATCTATTTTATTGCCAACCGCATGCATGGTAAGGAGCTGAAAGCGCATAGCCTTGAAAAACTTCCTTTTTATTCCGGATGGCGCGCCTTTGGGGTAGGGGTAGGGTCAGGTTTGCTTACCCTGGCTTTTATTGTTGTGTTGGCAATGATGGTTGACGATACGGCGGGCTATCCCGGCCAGGAACTTGTGCAGCAAGAATTTGACCAGTTTATCGCTAACGAAAGTCAGGCAATCGCTTATCTCGATTTTACACTGGATATGGACGAATCCAAGGTATCGGATCAACTGCGTAAGGGCATCAACCTCTGGATCAAAAACAGTGATATTACGCGCAACATTCTACAAATGGAGGATATTCCCGATGAAATCAGGGAGCTAAGCCAAAAATTGGGCGATTATTCCCAATTGCGCATCCAGCAGTACAACCTCATTCTCAAATCCCTGCCCTATTTGCATGGTGGGAGAAATCCACACGATGTACAGCTGGATTTGGTTAACATCAAGATCGAAAGCCTGCTCGAAGAATTGCAGTGACATTCGGTTTTTGTTTGATCGAATTTCACTTTTCAAAAAACACTGACAATTAATTGATTGACAAATAAATAAGACAAAACCCATGCACTATCTGAAATGCGACCAATGCGGTCACCTGAATGAAGCAAAAACAGAATACCTCACCTTTTGCACGGCCTGCAACAAACGGATCGAAAACAATTTTTCTGCCTGGAAACTCCGGAACCCGGATCGCAGTTATAACGATTTCCTCCAGATAGTTTGTGTATCGGAAGCAGAGCTGTCAAAGCTTTCGGTCAAAACCAAGCCAAAACCAAAAAAGCTGAAATACTGGATCGGTTTTACGGTTGTTATGGCGCTGTTCACCATTATCGGGCAATATGGCGGGGAAGCCGTTGTTAAGTTTTTCCGCAACCAACAATTGCATCAGGATGTGTTAGAGCAAGAATGGGTAAAGCAAACCTATGAAGCCGGTCTGGTCCTTGAAACCCCTTTTAAGCTGAAAGAGCAACAATTGGAAATACCCGAGGAGCTGGAACAAATCATGCTGGGGCACTATTCGTATGCCTACTCCACCTCCAATGCCTTTACCATTGCAGTCAATATTTTTGAATACAACAGTGAAATACTTGAAACTGTTAGTTTACAAGGTGCTGCTGATGGTACGATTAACGAAATAAAAATGATGGCAGGCGTCACCGATCTCAAATATCAGGAAGAGGCGATAAGGGCGGATGGGGTTGAAGGGATCCGTCAGATTGGAAGTGCGAAAGAAAACCGGGTACCCCTCAAATTCCTCAATGTGATTTTTGAAAGAAACCATGTGCTGTACCAACTTATGGTCCTTCACAAGGAAGAGGATGCTGTTGGCAAAGCTGCTGCCGACCGCATCTATCAATCCATTTCTTTCCTGCCGTGATTTGATAATTTTAGAAAGAGAAAATATGCGCAAGCACTTTAAAGGTTCCACTCCCCCGCTTCAGCACGATTACATCGGGTGGTTTGTATGAATGGAAAAGTGATTTTTGAAGTTCTGAGAAAGGAAAGGGCGTGAATAGTGGCGTTTGTAAATTCTATATTGTCAATTGAAATTCTAAAATCAGTTTCCAAATGGGTACAAAATGCTACTAATCTAACTTGTTTTTATCTATACCAGCTTGTTTAAACGCTGCAAGGGAAAGTGCCTATTTTCAAATCTTTACCCCCATGTACAGGCACAATAACGGTTTTGTTGGTAATATGGTTTGTAATACAATTGGTGAGAGCCTTTGGAACGTTTGAAAACAAAGCCGTGTTGTTCTAAAATTTTAATCAGGTTTTTGGGATTCAGGTTCATACCGTTTCAAAGGTTAAAGTATTCAATGTATTTGCTGTCGTCGGGGATGGCTTCGCCTCTTTCCCGCAACTCCTCAATATACAATTCAACAGCTTCTTTTGCCATTGAGATAGCTTCGTCTAAATTTTCGCCATAAGTAATACAGCCCCGTAATGCAGGAACAGAAACGGTAAAACCACCTTCCGGTTTTCTTTGTGTAAAAAGTGTATTTTGTAGGTGTACATAATTATTGAGCATTTAAAGTTGGTAAATTATCTTTCATTCGCTTATTCGCAAGGGCTAAATCAATTATTCAAAAGAGCTTATTGTTCATCTTTTTGCGGTGTATCAATCATTTTTGCATCAAATCACTAAGGATTATCAATCACCATTCCGCATCCTTACCGCGTAGCTTCTTCAACGGAGATGCCTTGTTTTCGGCCCCTTCTCAACAATAGCAGCATACCAGGCGCTTGTGCCGCGCATACTCATCATCAACACCTGAATACGGTCTTCGCGGGTGGTGTATAGTTCCGGGTTTTTGTAGTCCTCATACATCAGAATTCCGCTTCGCGCTTTATGCGTTCCTCCAGCGGAATACCCGCTTTTTGCCCTGGCTTCGGCCTCCAGCCGCATAAACTGATCATTCGATACGCAAGATGTTGGCAAAATAATCGATACGGCTGCTTTGGCGGGTAGAGTGCTGCATACAGCTGCTCATCAAAAAGCCAGGCAAAATTATGGTGAAAGCGTTCGGTAATCATAATCATGACAATATCGTACTGCATTACGATGGCAGGAATTCAATATTGGCAGTCAGGCTGATTGTGCGCCGTTTTTGTCCCAGATAAAACGGTTGCTTGGTACCAAAAATCAGCACGATCAAACCCATAATACATAATGCTGTCGCTCAGCCAATTAAAATAAAAACTGTCGCCAACAGTCAGTAAATTGTATTTTTTTTGCGTTTCCATTTTTTCAAACTGTATGCCCGGATAAACCAACCCCTTTTGTGGAGGGTCGAGCAACAGGTTCATGGCCAGCCAGATATCATCATCAGGATGGCGGATTTTTCCGGTTTCCTTCAATTCGGTAATGGTCATTTCCGGTATATGCGGTCCATGCAGCCACCGGAGGTAGGCCAGGGTGGTGTCGGCGGCAAGGGCTGCTCCATAATAGCTCCAGTGTGTGCCTGTTTGTGCAAACAGCGGGTGCCGGGCTTCGGCTTTTTGGTGGAGGAAAAATGCATTCAGGTCGAGTACATGGATGCCTTTGTTGCTAAGCTGCTCGCGAAAATAGGTGTAATTGGACAATTTCCTTTCTTTGTTACGGTATTTGGCAGGAAACTTTTCAGGGTAAAAACTCCCTTTGCCCGGGGCAAAAACAACCGCCATGCTTTTGCCCAGCTTTTGCAGGCTGTCCTGTATTGCTTTCAGCTTGCTGGCTTTTTGCTCCCAAACCGTTTCGCCAACAAAAAAAGCGCCCATATAAGCCCGGATATAGTCCTCTTCGAACAGCTCGCCCTCCCGGCCGGCTATAACCCCTTCGGCATTGGCCAGGCCAAAAAGGCTGTATTGCAATTGGTTGTTGGTCCGTATCAGCGTATTCCTGAAACCGATGCTGTGCTCCAAACGGCTATCGAAATCCTCCTGAAAAGTGCCGCTCATCCAACCATCCACCGACCAGCTTTTAAGCGAGGGCTTTTCCATTTCGACAAAAGCACCCGTGAGCGGACCTTCTTTAAACAAATGTAACTCGCGCTGAAAAGCAGGTAAGAGCAGCATCACGATCAGCAATCCAAGCAACGTAGATTTTAGCCTCTCAGCGCTGTTTCCGGTTTTCATTTCCGCCTCCATCTGCCTTGCCTAAAAGGATGGCCTGATGATTTTCTTCACCAAGCTTCCCTGATTGGTTTGCAATATCAAATAATACACCCCTGCCGATAGTTGGCCGGTATGCGGACTGAAACTGTGTTTCCCGGCAGCCAGCAGGCCACTGCTTTCCTCAGCGTAAATAATCCGGCCGGCGCCATCTGCCAGCATCATTTTTATGGATGAAGCTTGCTGCAATTCCACTTCTACGGTTAATTGTCCGGCAAAGGGGTTGGGATACACATGCATGGCATGGGCTTGATCATCTGATATTTCGGCTTGCCCGGTCGGAATGGCATAGGCCGGTAAAATAATAAAATCAATCCAGGCGGCATCGCTGCCACCGGCAACGCTATAATCTTTTTCGTAGCGCCAGATAAAAAGGTTGGTGCCCGTTGTTACCTCATAGACTGCCTGTGTCCAATCTGTTTCTCCTGACCAACTGCCTTTTTCAATACCATTGATGAGGAACTTTAAAAAATCGTAATCAGGTTCGGTTGATACCTTATAATAGAAGGAGATGCTGTCGCCATAGGCCACATCGTAATTGAGCAACAGGCTCGATACCTGGTCATCGTCAATCATACCCGACCGTGCGGCATAATTGCCTTCATAGGTGTTTTCATCTGTGATATACCAGGGTACATTGCCGGCCATTTCCCAATCGAAATTGCTGAAATCGCCTGTTTCAAAGTCCTCAACAATAAGCGAAGTGAGAATGGGGTAGGTTTTGTAAAATTCAAAACCATGATGACCCCATACGCTCAGGCTGATATCAACAATTTCAAGAAGCGGCGTTTGCTCATTCAATTGCACTTCAAATGCGAGTAACCAATGGCCATCAATTGCAAGGGTATCATGCTCTAGTGCACTGCTCAATATTTCCAGATAGGGATTGCTGCTGCTTAATTCGGCAGACACATCCATCAGGGCGGCCCCGCCTGCATTGTTCAGCATGATTTCGATCCAGGCTGTTTCGCCGGGTTCCAGCAAGCCGTTGTTGCCATCATTCAGTAACAGAGAAGCTACCTCCATCACAGGGGCATGGGCTGTGAAACTAAGGTTTTGCGACCAGCTGCCTTCATCCGCCTCAACCATTAGATTGAAGCGGCCATTGGTGCCATCAGGGACCTCTGCTGATACCAGCACATCAAAAATATTCCATAAGGTATCTGTACTCCATTCATTTACAATTGGAATAAAATGCTGGTTTTCCAACACTTCAAAATATGGACTGTTTGATGTCAGGCTCAGGTTTACATTGTTCAGGGTAAAAGGATTGATGTTGTTGATCTCACATTGAAGCGAAAATGATCATAAGTGATGACTTCGCCGCTTTTTCGGGCTGCACTTCAGCATTTACAATAACCCCTTCGCTATTCAGCAGATAGGTCTTAAACTGCGGACATTGTTCTGCTTATCCGTAACGCCAATTTTGATCGGTTCGTTTTGTAAAGGCCATTCACTGTTCCGCTCAACAGGCCTGATTCTCGGTAGGCGGCTGAGGCCGGTATATTTGGTCAACGAGATTAGAAACGCCAGTAATCGCTTTCCAGAGGCATATAAATGCCATCGAGTTTAAATTAACAAAATTCGCCGTCGCCGGCGAAATGCCACCAAAGCGCGCACATGGGACTACATTGTGTTCGCCGTGAAAGAACTCAATTTTGCCATTTTGTGAAGCCGGGCCACCATATTTATGGTTGTGCTTGTCGTAGAACCACTTACGGAAAGTTTCCATCTGGAAGGAAACATAGGTTGTAGTGGCGTACCATATACCATCCCCTTCGGAAGGGGGCTACAACAAAACGGATGTGACATGCAGGGTGCGATGTTTTGTTTTGCAGGAAATAAGTTTTTCCATCAATATAAAAGGCCATGGAATCAGGCTGTTGTCGAAACGGATATACCCGTCAACAGTTACATACAGCTTATTGTATTTGGTGCCGTAGAAAGAATTTGGAAAGGCAATTGCACCTCGGCCAGTCCGTTGTTGTTGTTGTTTGTGGGTGACAATTGCTGAAATGAAACATTGGGCATGCTGGCAGTGGAGTCAGTCAGGTTATAATCATCCATCAGGCGCCAGCGGCAGGGGGGTGCCTCCTTCTGCTTCCAAGTTCAACACTATAGGGGTTGATTCGGTTGAATTCGGGCAATGTTTCCTGCACAATATTTACCGGGTCAAAATCAATGGCTGCGATTGAATTCAGCTACCGTAATGGTGTTGTTTTTCGATGGGCAGGCTGCTGCCATGACTAAACTCATCAACGCTGCCATCCACATAATTCATCAGCGAAGCTGTTGATAGTACCGGAATATTGACTTCCAGCATCGTCTTCATGAACCATTAAAAATACTTTCCGTTTTGGTTGGGAGTGGCATGAGCAGAAGCAGGTAATTCAGGTCGAGCCCAAACTCAATGGTTTCGGACGAACCATTTGCCTTGCATGGAGTAGCAGCCCCCTGAAAGTTAAAAGATGGGAAGTGCAAAATAACATCAGGCTCATGGATGCGGGGTCATCAGCATAACCAAGTTACTTTAAACTGTTGCGGCAGCCATAGGTTATGGACAATTTGGCGGTTAGCAGGGTTCGTGGTAATCGCGCACATCTACTGCGGCCACAAGATTGTTCCATATACCACCCTGACCATGTTATCAGCCAGCGTTTTATACATCATATAAGCAAATCCGTTATCGCCCCACCAGTTCACATTGCCATAGGTGTTGGCCATTTAAAACCGCCAATTTCCCAGTCGCGCACGTCCACCAGGCCGTCATTGATGTCGAGGTGGTTGGTGTATTGCCAAATCGCCATTGTAATCATAGCGGATGCTGTCGTTATAGCCAACGATAGACATGGCATGGTTGGCCAGACATAAACTGCGTGAAAACATATTTACCAGCTTCTGGCGTGTTGGGTGGCAAGGTAGCGTCCGGGCTGCCAAACTGGGCATAAAAACGCAAGTCCACCTGCTTCATCACCAATACCGTGATCGTAAATCAGTTTTCAATGTTTACATGCCCTCAGCCGTATTGGTTTTTGATGGAATAAACATCATTGATGGTTTTTCATGCTGCTGTAGTAGTTTCCGTAACCCTCATAAGCGCGAAGGCCACCGGTTGACATGCCGCCATAATCAGATATAAGAGGGGTTGCCCATACTTTACAATTTCGTAGGTTTCATATAATAATTGACGCCTGCATCGCTGCCACCATTGATAAAATTATAGGTAAAATGAGTGGTGTATTGGTTGTCAGTTGTGCTTCCGGGTAAGCCGCGGGCGGCATTTATTTCGTAAGTAAACACAACCCCGGTATGACTTGACCGCATTCGAGGCCAACCTGGGCCACCAAAGGCCTGAGAAATAGGGCAATTCGAATTTGTCAACCATATACAGCAGTGTGTCCTGCGCATTGCGGACTCTTCCAGTTGGGCAGTGATGGCTCAACATCATGGAATCATAAGCACTTAATGGCTGTTTTTCAAAGGTAGTTTGCTGTGGGTTTATAGTTTGTTTTTCCTGGGCCTGAACTTGAAGACTATAGGCCAAAAAACTAAACAATAGGACGATGCATATCTTTCTCATAATAAAACTGCTTTAATTGAAGTGTGAAATTACAATTTCCTGCCGAATTGAATATTGAAAACGATTTCATGCAGTTTCTTTTTAATAAGTGGAAGCGGGCCAAAGGGGCATATGTTTTTACTTAGCGCAAAAAAGCGTATTTTTACAATTGTTAAACTGTTCATCTTGCTTAAGAAATAATAATCAAAAAGCCATTAGCCATGAAAAATTTATCTTCTTTTATTGTTTACCTGGGCGATGATTGGCCAGGGCATTTCCGCAGCATTCAGTTGAAAGGGCCTATTTGGGCGAAGACGGAAAAGTGCTGAAGGAGTCTTGTGTTACCTGGTATTTGTGTTATTGAAGAACGCGGGCCTTCATATGAACAATTACCAGGCTGGCCGAGAGAAAATTGTCGCAAGTCAAACTTCAAACCATTCAGGGTGTAACCCTGGCGATATTGATGGCGATGGGATAGACGAAATTCTTGTGGCTGGGCATAACCGTATGCATGTTTTTAATGGTGATGGCAGCTTGTTGTGGCAAAAACACCTCACTGGTACAGCCATTTACCCACCCTCGGTAGCCGTAATGGACAACAATGGTACCCTGGGAATTATTGCAGGTTACAGGGGGCGTGCCCAATAATGGACGTGTTTATTATCTCAATGCCGATGGGGAAGATATGCCCGGCTGGCCGCTAAGTTTCGAAAACCACTGGATCATCTGTTCGCCTGTGCTGGCTGATGTTTCGGAAACGGAACCCGCGAATCGTTGGCTGCAGACGCGCACTTCAACAACTTGCATGTGCTCAAAACTGACGGAACTTCTCTAAATGCCAACTGGCCGGTTAACCTGGGCGGAACACCTGCTGTAACTCCTTCAGTTGCTGATATTGATAACCGTGGGGTGGTTGATATTGCTTAACTGCCATTTCAGATGGGACGATGCTGGCTTTTGACGCCAATGGACAGGCCAAAGCAGGATTCCCGATCCCTCCGGATAATGTCAGCTTCTCTTACCAATCACCTTTGCTGGTTGATTTTGATGGAGACGATATGCTGAGCATAGTGGGCTGCTCACGGCGGTGCTCGAAATATTATATTCGTGAATACGACGGAAGCTACGGTGGCTGGCCAGTGCCGTTCCGGGCAACGGTGGACTTATGCCCACCTACTGTTGACCTGCAAGGCGATCAGAATTCAGTATTTTTATGAGTAAACCTATTGGTGAAGCGCCCATGCCCATGCTTTTTTGGTTTTGATGCCGGGGGCAGTATGCTGGAAAATTTCCCCATTACCAAGTCTGGAGGCCTCGAAGGGTTTCACAAGTGTGGCCGATATCGACCTGGATGGACAGCATGATCCCAGTTTTTGGAAGCAACCCTAAAAATTGATAGTTTGGGGTTTATTCATGCATAGGCTATGGATGGAAGCGGACAATTGCCTGGTTTCCCCGCTGCGCCCAACCGGATTCACTTTTGAATGGACCCAATCTGGGCGATGTTAATGGTGATGGGACCACTCCAATTTGGTAGCCTTAAGCTATGAATTGAATTTTGACCAGCCGATTCTACTTTTATCAATGTGTACTTGATCTGCAAATTCCTATGGAGCAAGCCAGTGTGCTTTTTCGGCACCTATAAAAGGAAGCAACGACGAAGTGGAGCTGGTAACAGGCATTGTGGAACAAGCGGTAACTATCGACCCGGCGGATTATGACTTTGGCGAAGTGGCGGTGGGCTTAAAGTTCTGATCCAACAGGCTTTACGATTACCAACAGCGGCAATGCAACAGCAAACATATCAAATGTTTCGCTTGGTGGCTAATGCCGATAACTTCGAGATTTTGACGAAAACACTTACCCGCTCAACCTTGAAGCCGGTTCTTCCATTACCGTGGAAGTGTCATTTGTTCCTATAGGTGTTGGTATGAAAACCACCAAGCTCAATGTTGCGGCCAATGTAGCCGTGGCAGCTGCCAATATTTCAGGCATGGGGGTTGTTGGCGAATTTCCCGTAATCATTGTTTCACCCGATGAATTATGGATTGCGGAAGACTTTTTAATGGACTTTTTATACATCCAAAACCAAGGCACTGCGAATTTGCTTTTCGATATGACCATCGATTATGAGGATATTGAAAATTGGCTTGCGTTGAGCGATACCACCGGCAATTTGGCCCCTGATGAAGCACTTACCGTTGATGCTTTTCTAAATGAAAGTTTTACATTTGATGAAACGATAGTGAGCTATGCCACACTGCTTATCGAAAGCAATGATCCGATTACACCCTTGGTTGAAGTTCCTGTAACTTTGGTGCTTACTGTTGGCTTAAACGAAAATGCGCAAGCCCCGTTTACAGTTTATCCGGTACCATCAGCTACCCGCATCCATATTGACCTCAAACAAAACATGAAACATATCAGCTTGTGGAATAAGTCAGGACAACTGCTTATGGAACAACACCACATACAGGCTGAAAAATTTAGTATCGATGTGAGTAAATATCCTTCAGGTGTCTATTCTTTAAAGATGGTGGACAGTAATGGTAAGACGTACCATCGGTTGGTGATTGTAAGGCACTAATTAGAGAAAGTTTACATCCACCGGATTAAACCGCTCCATACCGCAAAGGGAAGCTGCCTTTCCGTGGTTTATGGCAATTTCGAGCATGCCATGCGAACCAAAAAGTGCTACCAGCTCGGCAATGCCTTCGTCTGTATAGGCTTTGCTAATGTGGTTGATACGGTAGCCACTGAAGTAAATCTCAAATTTACGGTTGTTGCGTTGTGCGCGGAAAAGCTTTTCCGTAATATTTGTAATCAGGTTTTCGTAGGCATCCACATGGATCACCATGCCTTTTATAATATTTTGTGAAACAGCCGGCTGGAATAAAATTCTTGGTGAGAGTGCTGCCCGCGGTTCACCCAGCGATGACAAGGGCTCACCTTTTACGAGCAGGATAGCAGCTTTTACAAAACGATCGCGTGTGCTAAAGGTAAAATAATCCGAGTCGAGCGGGATATCCAATTCAACAGCTTCAATGGGCTGCTCACCAAAAATCATAGAGAAAATGCCATTGTCGGCGCCAATAAAATAGTGGCCATCCGCTTTTAGCACAATATGGGGGTTGTCTATGGATTCCTCCGTATTCACTCCAACAATATGGATGGTCCCTTTTGGAAAATGACGGTAACAATTGCGCAAGGTAAAAGCAGTGCCTTCCAGGTCGAACTGCTTGATATGATGCGAAATATCAACAATTGTTGCTTCAGGCAATTGCGAAAGAATACTGCCTTTAACAGCTGCCAGATAATAATCTGAAGTACCCCAATCGCTTGTTAATGTGATTATTGCCATTTGTTTTCCGGTCGCTTATGATGGTATACTGCTGCTGCAGTACTTGGAAATTCATGGTCAAAATTAAACATTTCGTCACTGACTGCCACACTTATTTTAATAATTTTGGCAAGTAATTCAGCAGTTGAAAATACTTAATCCTTTTTCCAAAGCCTTATTATGAGCGAACAGGTAATCCAAATTGAAAATGTAAGCCCGATTGACGTATATGGACCCAATGATATTCATCTTGAATACATTAAATCCTTGTTTCCAAAACTTAAACTCATTGCTCGTGGCGATTTTATAAAGGTGATTGGTGAAAAAGCCGAAGTATCAGATTTTATCAACAGGTTTGAGCTGGTGCTCGTACATTGCGAGCGTTTTGGAAAAATTGGCAACAGCCTGATAGAACAAATTATGCTCGGTGATGGCAACGGTAATTCAACTCCCATTGCTGCCAATAGTGATGTGCTTGTGCACGGAAGGGCAGGATTGATGGTAAAGGCAATCACAGCCAATCAAAAGCGCTTGGTAAAGAGCAGCGATAAAAAAGACCTGGTTTTTGCCATAGGGCCGGCAGGAACTGGCAAAACCTATACGGCTGTTGCGCTTGCCGTTAGAGCACTTAAGAACCGTGAGGTAAAACGCATCATCCTTACCCGTCCGGCTGTTGAGGCAGGCGAAAATCTTGGCTTTTTGCCTGGCGACCTAAAAGACAAGCTCGATCCCTATTTGCAGCCGCTATACGACGCTTTGCGTGATATGCTTCCAACCCAAAAGTTGCTGACCTATCTTGAAGATGGCACCATAGAAGTGGCACCGCTTGCCTTTATGCGCGGACGCACACTCGACAATGCCTTCGCTATCCTGGATGAAGCCCAGAATGCCACCAGGAGCCAATTGAAAATGTTCCTGACACGCATGGGGAAATCAGCCAAGTTTATCGTTACAGGTGATATTACCCAAATAGATTTGCCTTATAAACAGCCTTCCGGTTTATTTCAAGCCATTGATTTACTGCGTGATGTAAAGGAAATCGATTTTATTTTTCTGGACGAAAAGGATGTTGTCAGGCACAAGCTGGTTTCAAAAATTATTGAGGCCTACAAAGAGAAACCGATCGAACAAAAGGCCAGGGAAATAGTCGATGAAAAGGACGAAGACAAACAAGCCAACGAAAAATAAAATCCATGGAACAAGCCCTTACGGAAACCAATTTCAGTTTTCCTGGTCAAACAGGCGTTTACAAAGGCAAGGTGCGTGATGTATATACCATCAACAACCAATTGATGGTGATGGTTGCCACCGATCGCATTTCGGCTTTTGATGTGGTATTGCCACGCGGAATTCCTTTCAAGGGGCAGTTGCTCAACCAACTTGCTGCACATTTTCTGGATGCAACGGCTGATATAGTTCCCAATTGGAAAATGGAAAGCCCCGATCCGGTGGTCACCATCGGCAAGTTGTGCAAACCTTTTCCTGTGGAAATGATCGTTCGTGCTTACCTTTCGGGAAGTGCCTGGCGTACTTATAAAAAAGGCATTCGTACAATTTGTGGTGTGGCCGTTCCGGATGGCCTCAAAGAACACCAACAATTGCCCCATCCCATTATTACCCCTACAACTAAATCGCAGGAGGGACACGATGCAGATATTAGCCGCGAGGAAATTATAAAGCAGGCCCTGGTTGATGGGGAAGATTATGCACTGATGGAAAAATACAGCCTGTTGCTTTTTGAGCGTGGAAGCCGGATGGCTGCCGGGCAAGGGCTCATTATGGTTGATACCAAATATGAGTTTGGGAAATACAATGATGATGTCATTTTGATTGATGAGATTCACACTCCGGACTCGTCACGCTATTTTTACGCCGAGGATTACGAAGATAATTTGGGCAAAGGTTTACCACAGAAGCAATTATCCAAGGAGTTTGTGCGAGAATGGCTGATGGCCAATGGGTTTCAAGGGCAAACCGGCCAACAAGTCCCCGAAATGACGGATGAGTTTGTGCAAAGTGTTAGCCAACGTTATATGGAACTTTTTGAACGTATTACGGGAAAGTCCTTTGTTAAAGCTTCGCAATTGGCCATTCACGAACGGATTGAACGAAATGTTAATGGGTATTTATCTCAGCTGAAGTCTTAAATGTTTTTTATAACTCCATAGCCAGCAACAAGTGTGACAGGTCGTCAGCTTTTTCTTGGTTGCCCGACATTTTATAGGTTTCAATCAACCCATTGATCAAACGTTTGATGATGACAATATTGCTGCAAGGCTCAAAAAAGGCAGCCTCCGGTGAAAGCTTCATCTGTTTGATATAGAGTTCAATCTCGTTTCGTGTAAACACAGCACCTTTGTTAAATGGGTTCAGGTAAAACAAGACCTCATCCTGGTGCGACGGCTTGTTGTCGTTGGTTTCGTCAATATAGGTGAGGATAAAATGCCGTGGTAAATCAACACCATAAACCGGTATTTTTAAACTTCGCGCAATCACCAGATAAAATATTCCCAACGAAAGCGGATTGCCTTTACGGCTTTCAAGTAAGTTTTTCAGGTAGAAATTGTCAGGTGAATTGATGTTGACGGTATTGCCGCTAAATTTATTGATGTCGTAAAAAATATGGTTGATCACCTTAATTTTTTCCAGCGCTGTCAGGTTGTTGTTTAGTTCAAGCCATACCTGTTGAATAATCTGACCTACCTCACGGGTAATTTTTTCAACATCAAGATCAGGATATTGAAATCTGGAAATTAACATATAACCGCGCAACAGGTCGTTGTACCCAAATTTGACCCATTCGTTCAGTTCGGCATACAATTGCTTTTGCTGTATTTCGTGAATAAGGCCTACAATACGCTGTTGCAGGCCATCGTCGAATGCATTTTCCCAAGCCGATTCCAATTGGGGAAGTGCTGCAGGACCGTAAGCAAAAATACGCTCCTTCACTTTTAGGTAAAGGGCTTCATTTGGTTCATCCACCAAACTGATTAAAGCTTTTAATTCTGCGTTTTCCATTGATTTATTTCAGGATATAAAATTATTACAATAACCTTGCCTAATTACAATTCAGCGAAGGAAATGTTTTAAGTTTGCTTAGCAACTCTTAATTGTTATTATAAATATCATTTAATCAATTGCTTATATTGGTAACTGTTGAAGGTGTACTTCCCTTAAATGGTGACAAAATTGCAGGAGCTATCTGGTGAGTTATATATAAAATCCGTTTGACAAGATATGTTGGTAAACCTTATTTGGCATGAAAAAGGGTACTTCTTTCTTCTCCTGAATCGCTTTGCGGATAAAGCTTGAGGAAACTTCTATTTCAGGTGCGTCCACCATCACAATTTTTGGATGCGAAGCCCATTTTCCGGCAGCAAAATGCTTGCGGGGATATACCCGCAACTCATAGTTTTTCAATATTTCGAGGTGGTTTTTCCATTTATGGAATGACTGCAGGGAGTCGGTGCCACAAATCAAGCAAAACTTTCGATTGGGATATTGCTCGCTCAATCGCACCAGCGTGTCGATGGTATAGGATGGCTTTGGCATCCTGAATTCAAGATCTATTACTTTGAAATGGTGGTAGTTGTCAACAGCCAGATGAACCATGTCGAGCCTGTGGATGTCGCTGAGCAGGGTTTTTTTGTCTTTGAGGGGATTCTGAGGCGATACCACAAACCACACTTCATCCATGCCGCCATAAGCCAACATATAGTTGGCCAGCATCAGGTGCCCATGATGAATGGGGTTGAACGACCCGAAAAGCAAACCGACTTTATTTGTGATATCCATTTTTAAACTTCAAATATACAACAACTTAGTTGACAAATCAATGGTTCAGCTTAAACATCAAACCGTAACAGCATTTTGCCAGCCGACATATCCGAAAGGTATTGCCGCATGCCTTTGACGATATCTGTCATGGCTACTTCTGTCTGGATGTTGGTTATTATGTTGCCCCTTTGAATCATTTCTGATAAGCTATATTTGGCC
Source organism: Bacteroidales bacterium (assembly GCA_018400955.1). GTDB lineage: Bacteria > Bacteroidota > Bacteroidia > Bacteroidales > F082 > CALAZZ01. The sequence goes on along the minus strand of JAGYLH010000051.1, from coordinate 10,256 downwards.
TTGCTGATTTCTGCCATGTCCGCTTCGCGCATCCAGTCTCCCAAGTTGAAGGCCGAAAGTTTTTGCGCTTAAAAATGGCTTCCACCACCGATAATCCTTCCATGGGTTTGCCCGAAGGCCTCCATAAACAACCACTTCGAACCTCGTGGCAAGGCATTGAACAATTGGCCGGTCATGCTGCCCCAACGGCATCAAAAGCAAGATTGGCCTTGAAGTCAAGAATGGCCTGCTGCAGTTTTTCTTCAAATTGCTCGTCCGTTGAAACCAATATATGATCAAAACCGGCAGTTGTCAGGGGATTTTGTGCTCAGATTTTCGCACAATACCAATGGTTTTGATGTTTTTCCTGCTGAGCAATTCAGTAAAAAGCACTTAGTTGGCTTCCGGCGGCATTGATGATTACGGCTGGGCAGTTATTTTTTATGGCCATTTCGGCAGGCCCAGGCTGTAAAAGGATTCACAAAGAAGCAAGATGCTTGTTTCGGGTCGAGATTGCTGTCAACCGGCATAATTTGGTTGGCATCAGCAATAAAATATTCAGCCCAGGTGCCATCGTTATTGCCTTGTGCAAAGCAACTTACTAATTTTCCAAGCCAGGCATCTGGATCCAGTCCGGGGCCAACAGCTTTCACGAAACCAGCACCCTCAAAACCCGGAACAGTCGGCATGGTTTTGCTCACACCATAGGCACCTTGCAGAAAAGCAATATCTGATGGATTGCACGGGGCATAGGCCATTTTAATCAGCAATTGATGCTCAGCAGGACGTGGTATTGATTTTTCAACAATTTTTAAGCCGAGCATTGCTTTCACAAGGTTTGGATTGCATGCAGTCAGCTCCAGGGCTTTATATGTCTTAGGGGTCATAACTATTTCCGGATAAAATCAGCCACGATTTGTCTCATCTTTTCCTGTGCTTCTCTCAAATTGTCATTTACCAGCACATAATCGAAGTGGTCCTCAAAATTGGTTTCCCACTTTGCTTTTTCCAGCCTTTTTGCAATGCTTTCTTCTGAATCTGTTTCCCTATGGCGAAGTCTTTCGGCAAGCACTTCCAATGATGGGGCCTTGATAAAAACGGCCAGGGCCTGCGCGCCATAATGTTTTTTAATATTTAGCCCACCCACAACATCCACATCAAAAACCACATGTTTGCCTTTGCTTCGCAGGCGTTCCACCTCCTCGAACAGTGTTCCGTAAAAAACGCCTTCATACACTTCTTCCCATTCAAGAAACAGGTCGGCTTCAATTTTTTTTCTGAAATTTTCCTTGTTGATGAAGTAGTAATCCTTTCCATGTTTTTCGCCATGGCGTTTGCTGCGGCTGGTGGCTGAAACAGAAAAGGCAAGTGATTCAAATTCGCCTAATAAGTGCTTTACAAGAGTTGTTTTGCCGGATCCTGAAGGGGCCGAAAAAATGAGTAATTTTCCTTTTTCTTTGCTCATCTTGTTTTGCTCATCTCTAATTTATAAAATATTGAATAATTGCTCTTTAATTTTTTCCAGTTCATCTTTCATCTTCACAACGAGTCGTTGTATGCTGGCATCATTGGCTTTTGATCCAATTGTATTGATTTCGCGGCCCATTTCCTGGGTAATGAATGAGAGTTTCCGCCCAGCCTGCTCTTCGCCAATGGTTTCCATAAAATAACGGCAATGCGCTGAAAGCCTGACCTTTTCTTCTGTAATATCAAGCCGTTCAAGGTAATAGATCATTTCTTGTTCAAAGCGGTTGGGGTCAACGGCATCTTTCCCCGACACTTCCTGCAAGCCTTTGGATATCCGCTGTATTACAGTTTCTTTCCGGGTTTTCTCGAGGGGTTCTATTTGCGCCAAGCTGTTTGTAATTTGTTCCAGGTGCAGCACCATGTCTTCCTTCAAAGCGCTGCCTTCCTGTATTCTGTATTGATCAAAGTTTTGGAGGGCTTCTGCCAGTGTTTCTATAATAGTCGTGTATAGTTGCTCGGACAGTTCGTTTTCATCCGATGAGAATATACCCGGCATTTTAAGCAGCAGACTGTAAATATCATCTGGTAATGGCACATTCAATTCGTCAGCAAGTTTTTTTAGTTGAAGGCTGTATGCTTTTGCTGCACTTAGATCAATTTTTTGAACTGCTTTTTCAGCTTGTCCCTGTATGGCAATCAACACTTCTGTTTTTCCCCTGATGGCAATGTTGCTGCTTTGTTGGCGTAATTGATTTTCGATGGGCCGCAACTCAGGCGGTATTTTCAGGTTCAGATCAAACTGTTTGCTGTTGAGCGACCTGACTTCAATATGTATCTTCTTGTCAGTCAGTATTTTTTCGGCTTTTCCAAAACCGGTCATTGAACGGATCATAGGTTGTGATTTGCGGCAAATATAAGGATAAGCTCGCAGTAGAAGGCTGTCAACAAAAAAAGCTTGTTTGTTTTGCGCATCACTTAATATTATTTGTAATATTGTGGGAGCTTATGAAAAAGGAAAATATTAGCATTGTTGTAGCCCTGTTTTTTTGTGTAATATCGTTTGTTAAAGCAGACGAGAACATTGCTGTTATTGATAGTTTGCACCGTTTGCTTGAGAAACGGGAAGGTAAAGAGCAAGTGGAGACATTGCTTGAAATTTCTGAAGCTTACCGGTATATTTCATTTGAAAAAACGCTTGAAACCGGTCTTGATGCAGTTGATAAGGCCGAACAAGAAGGTTTAATCGCACTAAAGGCAAAAATCCTGAAATCAATGGGTGTGAGTGCCTACTTTATTGGCGATTATGAGCTTGCCAAACAGTATTATGTCGAAAGTATGGCTGCCTACGAAGCCATTGAAGATTATGAGGGGTTGGCTGCATGCACCAACAATATTGGACTTGTTGAGCAGGATCAGGGCAATATGGACGAGGCAATAGAATTCATTAATCAATCCATTGTTTTTGAAGAAAAGGTTGGAAATCAGCTTGGAATAGGCCAAAGTTTAAGAAATATTGCCCACATTTATTACCGTCAAGGCCTTGCTGATCAGTCATTCGAATATTATTACCGTGCACTGTTAATGTTTAATGAAATTGGAAATGAGGCCGAGGCTGCTGTGGTTAGTTTTTATATGGCCATGATTTATTGGCAATGGGGCGATTATCAAAAAGCAATCGAAATAAATACAGAAGCACTTGGGGTATTTATCGAGCTGGATATGATTGATTTTGTATCAAAAGCTTATAACAATCTCGCCCTCATTTATGCAGATAATATTAAGGATTACGAAACTGCCATTGAATTTCACTTAAGGGCTATCGAAATCAAACAGGAATTGGTTGATATAATGAGCCTTGCATTGTCCCACAGCAATTTAGGAAGTGCTTATGCCCGAAATGGAGAGCATGAGCTGGCATTAAAATACCTGGAGCGCGCCATGCAGGTGTTTGAAAATAACAAGCAGGCCTATGGCATTTCGCTCACACATTTTTATTATGGCAATTTGTATTATACTACGGGAGATTATGAATTGTCATCTGAACACTTTAATAAATCCCTCAATATTTCTGAAAAGCATAATATTAAAGAGTTTAAAGCAGAAATCATTAAGGGTCAGCTTCAAAATTATGCAGCTATTGGTGATTTTCCAAAGTTCATGCACTTTTTTGATTTGTTCAATGCCGAGTTTGATTCAACTGCCAGCAAACTGGGCGAAAGCCAGAAAAGTGAACACAGGGCCAAAAGAAAATTTGAAGATATTGTTCGGGAAAGTAACAATTTGCTCGATCGTCAGCAACAAATGGAAAAACAATTAGCGGCCTACCGTCTCTCATTTTCCGCCTTGGTTGCTTTGATGTTAGGATTGCTCTTGTATTTTTATTTTCGTAAGCTAAGGGCTTGATTATCGTTCTGAAATTGGTGAGGCTTGATTGGAGTTTGTTTTTCCTGTATGCTATTGATTGATATTTTTATATGTTGAAAACGATTATTATAGAAGATGAAGATTGGGCGCGCGAACTAATTGCCAATATGCTCAAAAGGTATGATTTTGTTGAATTGTCAGGGCATGCTGCCGGCATAAGAGATGGTATTGAACTTATCAACCGGGCAAAACCTGAGCTTGTATTATTGGACATCAATTTGCGCGATGGCAGTGGTTTCGATTTGCTCCAACAACTTGACCGGATTGATTTCAAACTGATATTTATAACAGCTTATGATAAATATGCACTCGATGCAATTAAATTCAGTGCCTTGGATTATTTGATGAAACCTGTTTCGGTTGAAGATTTTGATGCCGCCATTATGAAGGCCTACAAGTCTGTTGAGCAGGATAATATGAGTCTGAAGCTCAATGCGCTCTTCAATAATTTCACACATTTGGCCAACAACTCCCGGAAAATTGTCCTCTACACAAGCGGCAGTGTTTATCTGCTCGATACAAGTGAGATAATCAGGTGTCAGGCCGATTTGGGGCGAACCCAGTTTTTTTTGGCAAACAATGAAAATATCTTGGTAGCTAATCCGCTGAAATTCTATGATGAAATGTTGAGTCCTTATGGTTTTTTCAGGGTTCACAATTCTCACCTGATCAACTTGCAACAAATCTATCGTTTCGACAAAGCAGGCAAGAACTTTTTGGTAATGAAGGATAAATCCATAGCCCCTGTTTCATCCAGCCGCAAAGAGGAGCTCCTTGGCCTGTTGAAAACACTTTAGTATTCATACGCATGCGTATAATTCAAGAACCATATCATTTATTTGCCGACCCGATAAGGTATTATAATGCCATGCTGGATGATATAGAGACTGCGCGAGATTATATCTACATTGAAACTTACCGGGTTGGAAATGATGTGGTTGGAACGCGTTTTAAAGATGCTTTGGTGAAAAAGGCCAAGCAAGGCCTCGAAATAAAACTGCTTATCGATTATTGGGGTGGGAGTGCCGTAAACAATAATTTTTTTAACGATCTGAAAGCAGCAGGGGGAGAAGTTCGGTTTTTTGAGAAAATCCAATTCAATACGGATATTTTTACAAGAGGCCATAAGCGAAATCACCGCAAACTCATGCTTGTTGATGATGAAATTGCCTATATTGGTTCGTCCAATATTACGGAATACAACCTGAATTGGCGCGAGTCGGTGCTGCGCATGAAGGGGCCGGTGGCACTCACCTTTAAGCGCGTATTTAAACAGGACTGGAAGATATATAATACCTATGTTTTTGTTAAGGCAAGCTTTCTGCGGTTGTTGCGCCATGCTGATTTTGAAGTTATTCGCGATATGCCGTCAATAACCAAACAGCGTATTATGAAACGTTTTTTGCAACTTATCAAAAAGGCAAAAAAGAGCATCCATATTATTACGCCATATTTTTTACCTGGCTTCATGATTCGCAAGGAATTGATGGATGCGGCCAAGCGTGGCGTTGACGTAAACATAATTATTCCGATGCGTTCGGATGTGGGCCTGGTTGATATTTTGCGAAATAAATACAGTGGACAGTTGCACCTGAGTGGGATTAATATCAGGCTTTTTCAGCCCCACAACCTGCATGCTAAGTTGTTTTTAGTTGATGATGAGGTGTTTGTTTTGGGTTCGCCCAACTTCGACTACCGTAGTTTCAGATATATGTACGAAATTGTCTTGCAGGGTACTGATGCTGATATTCTGCAGCAGGTAAAGCAGCATATAGCCGGCACACTTGAAAGTACAACAGTGTTTAATTACGAACATTGGAAGCGCAGGCCTTTGATTAGTAAAATATTTGAATGGTTGCTGCTGCCTGTGCGTCATTTGTTGTAAAACAGCTGTTTGAGGGTGATACAGAATTCCATAATTTGATTTTTTTATCCCACCTGAAATTCGTATCTTTGCCATTCAATTGTTAATTAATTAACACAATAAAGACTTACAGAAAATAATTAAAAAAAAGGAGTATTAGCAATGCGTGAAGAAATGACCTCAAAATTAGCCATGGAGCTGGAAGATAAATATGGTGCCCATAACTATCATCCACTGCCAGTGGTTTTATCAAAGGGTAAAGGTGCTTTGGTATGGGATGTTGAAGGAAAAGAGTATTTCGACTTTCTATCAGCTTATTCAGCTGTAAACCAAGGCCATTGCCATCCAAAAATTATCAATGCCCTTACAGAACAGGCGCAAACACTAACCCTGACATCCCGCGCATTTTTTAGTGACGTTTTGGGCGTTTACGAAAAGTTTGTGACGGAGTATTTTGGTTACGACAAAATTCTGCCTATGAACACAGGTGCCGAGGGTGATGAAACAGCACTCAAACTTTGTAGAAAATGGGCCTACCTGAAAAAGGGGATACCTGAGAACCAGGCAAAAATTATTGTTTGCGAAAACAATTTCCACGGGCGCACCATTACCATTGTGAGTATGTCAACCGATCCCGATTCGCGTAAAGATTTCGGGCCTTTTACACCCGGTTTTGTTACCATTCCATACAATGATCTGGACGCACTTGAAAAAGAGCTTGAAGACCCCAATGTGGCAGGCTTTCTTGTAGAGCCAATACAAGGGGAGGCTGGTGTTTTTGTACCTGACGAAGGTTATTTGAGCAAAGCTTATGCCTTGTGTAAAGCCAAAAATGTATTGTTCATTGCCGACGAAGTGCAAACAGGTATTGCCCGCACGGGAAAATTGCTGGCTTGCGACCACGAAGATGTGAAGCCCGATATTTTGATTCTTGGAAAAGCCCTGTCTGGAGGCGTTTATCCGGTTTCCGCCGTATTGGCCAATGATGAAATTATGATGGTCATCAAGCCGGGCGAGCATGGTTCTACCTTTGGTGGCAACCCCTTGGCAGCGCGTGTTGCTACTGCTGCATTGGAAGTTATAAAAGAAGAAAATCTTGCCGAAAAGGCTGAAAAATTAGGGAAAATTTTCCGTGAGGAAATGACCAAACTGGCAAACGAATCCAATATGGTGAGCTTTGTACGTGGTAAAGGTTTGCTCAATGCCATTATTGTTAACGATACACCTGACAGCAAAACTGCCTGGAACATCTGCGTTAAAATGGCTGAGAATGGTGTGCTGGCAAAACCAACACATGGCAATATTATTCGTTTTGCACCACCTTTGGTGATCAGCGAAGAACAATTGCGCGAAGCCATCAGTCGTATCCGCAAGTCCATACTTTCATTTGAATAAGCGAATGCAACCTACCTCATAAAAAAAGCCGGGTCAAATTGATCCGGCTTTTTTGTTTTATTTAACGGGCTGCTACAAAGCTGCCTTGTAGTTGGCTTCTACTTCCGCCCAGTTTATTACATTCCAGAAAGCAGAAACATAATCCGGACGTTTGTTTTGGTATTTCAGATAATAGGCATGTTCCCACACATCAAGGCCTAAAATGGGTATGCCCTTGCATTCGGAAACGTCCATCAGTGGGTTGTCCTGATTGGGCGATGAACATACACAGAGGCTTTTATCCGCTTTCACCGAAAGCCATGCCCAGCCACTGCCGAAACGTGTTTTGGCAGCATTGTTGAACTGCTCCTGCATCTTCTCAAATGATTCAAATTCTTTTTCGATGGCAGCAGCCAATTCGCCGGAAGGTTTTCCACCGCCATTGGGCGACATCACTTTCCAAAACAGGCTGTGGTTGAAATGGCCTCCACCGTTGTTACGCACGGCCGTTGGGTATTTGCTGATGTTTTGCAATAATTCGTCGAAACTCATATCAGCCATCTCGGTGTCTTTCACAGCGGCCATCAGGTTATCAAAATAAGCCCGGTGATGACGCGTATAGTGAATCTCCATTGTCATGGCATCGATGTGAGGCTCCAGGGCATCAAATGCGTAAGGTAATTCGGGAAATGTCAGTTTATTAATTGGAGTTTTCATGTTTAAATGGTTTTAATAATTAAAATTCAATAGGTTGTATGCAAAGATAAGAATTAATTAGACGCATTCTAAATAAGACTTAATTTTTAAACAACTTTAACACGATTTGGTTTAATTTGGCTGCATTTATTGCATGAAAAAGAAATATCACTTACAAAAAACCATTAAAATTCAACTACCAGTTTAAGGTTCAACTGACGGGGGGTAAGGTAATTAGGAACTGCATACTGACGGTTGTTCACATCTTTGACCCAAACATAGGAAATGGTGTTGCGTACCTGGAACAGGTTAAACACTTCAAGGCTGACCCACATATTGGTCAGGTGCCTGAAGGGGGAGTTTTGTTTCAGTTTGGTTTGGTCGCCAATGATTTGCTTGCTAAAACCAATATCGACCCGCCTGTAGGGGGGCATCCTGAGCACATGGCGGTACCTTTCCTCTTGCGGTTGGCCAAAAGGCAGGCTCGATCCATACAAAACCTTCAAGTGGGCCTTATAGGTAGGATAGCCCGGAATATAATCCTGGAAAAAAATCGAAAATTGGAAACGTTGGTCAGAAGGGCGGGGGATCATGCCCGGAAATACCTGTTGGGTATCCGCAATGGCTTCAGCGCCAACAAAACCAGGAAAAACCCTTTTCCCATTCACATCCAAATAAATATCATAAAAATCGCCATCAATGTCTTCGGCTGTTTTCATAAAGGACATGGTAGCCCAGCTTTCAATGCCACGCACAAATTCACCATTCAGCTTGAAATCGATGCCGGTGGCATATCCGTTTGCTGTTTGATCGGCATAATAACGGATGCGCACATTATCCACCTCGTAAGGCACCAGGTTGTTCAAAAATTTGTAATACAATTCAGTCGTAAACACAAAAGGCCTGTCCAAAGCCGTGAAGTTTAAATCGCTGCCCAATACAATATGGGTGGAGCGTTGCGATTTGGCATCCGGGAACAGGCTGCCATCAAAAAGCCGCATTTCGCGGTAAAAGGGTGCCTGATTATATACCCCTGCTGCCAGGCGAAAAACCATTTCGTTTTGCCAGTTGGGCTTGTAAGCGATGCTTGCCCGTGGACTGAAAAGCACTTCTTTGCCATATCCCCAATAGCTGCTACGCAGGCCATAGGTGAGTGTATATTCCGAACCCAGGGCATTATAGTAAGACCTCGATTGTTGAAAAAAGGCATTTATATTACTGCTGTTTAAGGTATTATGTGCTCTGGCTACGTTGTTGAGCAGCAAATCGGGGCGGCTGGGGTTGGGGCTGCCGATTTCATCTATCGGGCGTGGCAGGGTGAATCCGGTGGAGTCGATCAAGTCCCATTCGTGAATGCGGTCGTCTATTTGCTGCCATTGGTAGCGGGCTCCCCATTTTGTGACTGTGTGTTCGCTTACCCATGTGCCCTTGTGCTCAAAGTTGATGATGGTGGCATCAAAATAATTGCGTGCATGTTCCAGATAGGACCCAACGCCCAAAGTTTGAAAAACATTGCCGTACTGCTCGTCACCCGGGTTGGTTTCGAGCTGGCCAATCCAATATTGCCCGAGGATGTCGTAAGTTTCTGATTCAAAGGTAGAATATGCTGAACCTATCAGTTTCAACTCCAGGTCGTTGTGTGGTCGGTGTGTTAGCGTAAACGCCCCCATACCTGTGCGGTATTGGTCCACCTCTTGCCCGTCGTAATATACGGTAAGCCGGTAAGCTTCCTGAAAGGTGCCAAAGGTAACCTCACTTGTTTCGGGTATCAGTTTGTATTGATTGCGGGAGTAATAGCCCAGTGTTGACAACTCCCATTTCGAGTTAAGCTCGTAGTTGAGCAGCAATTGTATATCGGTAAAATTCGGTTTATAGGCCCCTTTTGTGTCGAGGGCATTCAGCAGGTATTGTGTAGTTTTATAGCGAGCGCCCAGCAGGTAGGAAAACTTGCTTCCTTCGAAAGCCCTGCCCTCGATGTGCATTTCGGTCCCCAGCAGGCTCACAGAAGCTGAACCGGCTGTTTCGAGCGGCCGCTTGTAGTTGATATCGAGCACTGATGACATCCTGTCTCCATATTCGGCAGCAAAGCCACCGGCAGAAAAAAGAATGGAAGAAACCAGGGAAGAGTTTAAAAAACTGAGCCCTTCCTGCTGGCCCGACCGAATCAGAAATGGCCTGTATATTTCTATGTCATTCACATAGACAAGGTTTTCATCGAAATTTCCGCCCCTTACCGTATATTGCGAACTGAGTTCGGTGCTGGATGAAACGCCCGGCAAAGTTTTGATCAGGTCTTCGATGCCGCTGCTCACTGTTGGTATCATGAGGGCTGTTCGTGGGTTTAGGCGGGTGAGCGAGGTGGCGCGGATTCGCCTGTCGCGCACCTCCAGCCCGGGAAGTTCGGTGGCACTGATGGGGAGGATAATATCAAGTTGATAACGCTGATCGGGCT
>JAGYLH010000050.1 GCA_018400955.1 Bacteroidales bacterium | reverse complement strand
GGCATTTGATAACCAGGCTGTCTTTGTTTGCGTTTTCCGGAAATGCCCACTTGCTGTAACGTCCATTCAAGCGGATAAAATCATCCGCCAGCTTGAGGGCTGTCCCGCTGGGGGCATCTTTTTTATGTATGTGGTGTGTTTCTTGCAAATCAGCAATATAATCCGTGTTTTTTGTCATTTGTGCCAATAGCTGATTCAGCCTGAAAACCATATTCATGCCATAGCTGAAATTGGGCGCATAAAAAAGGGAATACCCATTTTTGCGACATAACGAAATGATTTCGTCCCTTTGTGCATCCCAACCTGTGGTTCCAACAACAACAGGCAAGTCAGCAGCAAAGCATTTATGGATATTTTCCACAGATTTTTCAGGCAGGCTGAACTCGATAGCCACGTCCGAATCTTTTAAGAAAGGCCCCTTTGTTTGCCAGTCTTCCTTATTGTCGAAAATCTGGTGAATTTGGTGCCCCCGTTGCACACAAATCCTTTCAACAATTTTCCCCATCCGGCCATATCCGATTAATGAAATTTTCAGAGGTTGCATAGCTATTTCATTCTAAAAATTGATTTTTAACCTGATACCGGGTGGCGCAAAGGGAGAAAAATGGCGTTGATGAAAGGCGAAATCAGACATTAGGGTTGGTTCTATTTGCACCGACAGGTTGTCGCTTACATCGTAGTTAAATAAATGCGCATCCACTGTAGCATCAACAATATTGAGTCCATACCAAAGGGCCAAAATAATGTAACTCAATTCCATATTGCGGCGATAATAATCCCTGATGTCGCGCAAAACATCCACATCATATCTGTCAATTAAATCGTTATCAATTTCATACGTTTCCTCATTGAATTTATAAATGTATGCCTCACTGGCTTTTCGGTATTCGCTGCGGTTTTCGAGGGCAAAATACCCAATAACGCCAATACCTGTGTAAACGATGGGGATTTTCCAGTATTTTTTATTGTAAAACTGCCCTAACCCGGGTAATATGGCAGAATAGATGCTGGCTTTATGAGGCGAATGCACGTATTCGTATTCGATCTGTTGCTCTGGATTCGTTTGCCCTGAAGCGTGCTTGTTGAAAAGAACAAGTTGTAATAAACCCAAAAACAGGAGAAGCGGCAAGCGCATAACGGTGACCCTTAATTATTTCTTTATGATGTCGTACAAGCGATCAAAGTCTTCATCGCTTTCAAAATTAATCATCAAAGCGCCTTTTCCTCTGGCATTGCGACGGATGCTGATGTTTGTTTCCAATTCTTCGCGCAGCCCTTTTACTTTTTCCTTAAAATAGGCAGGGACAATATCTTTTTTAGCTACAGGCCGCTTTTTTTCACCTGGCTTATTCAACGAACGGGCCAAGGCTTCAACTTGTCGCACATTCAGCTCTTCTTCAATAATTTGCTGAAGGATTACAAGGCGTTCAGTATCGTTGTCCAGATTGATCAATGCGCGGGCATGGCCCATGCTGATGTGTCCGTCGCGAAGCGCCACCTGCACTTCGGGCGGGAGTTTCAGTAAGCGCAAAAAATTGCTGATGGTGGTTCTGTTTTTACTAACCTGCTGACTCAATTGATCCTGCGTAAGATTGCATTCGTCAATCAGGCGTTGGTAGGAAATGGCAATTTCAATGGCGTTGAGATTTTCGCGGTGAATATTTTCGATGAGCGCCATCTCAAGCATTTGTTCGTCGTTGGCAACGCGCAGGTAGGCCGGAATAGTTTCCAAACCTGCCAGGATGGATGCCCTGAGCCTGCGTTCGCCCGAAATAAGCTGGTATTTATCCAGGCCTACTTTTCTAACGGTAACGGGTTGTATTACACCTTGCGATTTTATCGAATCTGCAAGTTCGTTCAAAGTTGTTTGGTCAAAATCAGCACGTGGCTGAAAAGGGTTGGCTTCGATATTTTCAACTGGAAGTTCGGCGGTAGCACCGGCTACGTAATTGCCCGAAATGTCAGCCGATGTGATGTCGGTGTCAGGGCTTCTGAGTATGGCTTCGAGGCCACGGCCCAATGCACTTCTTTTTGATTTGTTATTGCTCATCGTCACTTATATCTATTTGTTTTTCACCTTCTACCATAGAAGTCATCCCATTGTTTTGCAGGATTTCACGCGCAAGGTTCAGGTAGTTTATGGCGCCTGTGCTTGTGGCATCGTGCATGATAATGGATTCGCCAAAACTGGGTGCCTCACTTAAACGTGTATTTCTGTTAATGATTGTGTCGAACACCATTTGTTGAAAATGTGCCTTCACTTCGTCAACAACTTGCTTGGACAAACGCAGGCGCGAATCGAACATGGTCAGCAATATGCCTTCAATATCGAGGGCCGTATTCAATCGTGTTTGAACAATCTTTATGGTATTCAATAGTTTACCCAGGCCTTCGAGGGCAAAATACTCGCATTGTACCGGCACAATCACTGAGTCGGAGGCTGTAAGTGCATTCACGGTAATCAGGCCAAGCGAGGGTGAACAGTCAATTATTATAAAATCGTACTGATCTTTGATTAAATCCACAGCCCTTTTCATCATGCGTTCCCTGTTGGGCAGGTTGATCATTTCAATTTCGGCACCTACCAAATCAATATGGGCCGGAATAAGATGAAGGTTGGGTGTTTGCGTTTCGAGCAGCACAGTGGCCGGGTTCACATCATCGATAATGCATTCGTAAATGCTTGTTTTTATATTCTTTGGGTCGAAGCCAACCCCTGAAGTGGCGTTGGCTTGCGGGTCAGCGTCAATCAATAGTGTTTTATGCTCCAACACAGCAAGGCTGGCTGCCAAGTTGATGGCTGTGGTGGTTTTGCCTACCCCGCCTTTTTGGTTTGCTACAGAAATAACTTTACCCATAATAGCTGAAAATCAATGTTATAAAGGACACCAATAGGTGCTTTGTTGCTAACAAAAGTATAATTTTTCGATGAAGGTGATTGATTTTACTTTGTAAGTTTTCAACAAAAATATGGCGATAAAATGCCCCAAGCATAAATTAACCGCACTTAGGCAGCTTTAAGAGACCGGAAAAAACAAGGAAAATTACTCGCTGTCGAGTTTGTCAAGGTCTTCGAATTTTACATCTACTTTATCGGAGATCACATCATACTCTGTTCCGTAATCTTCAGGTAGAACACCGGTTTCAATAAAATCAATAGATTCCTGCAAGCCTTTGAAAAACTTTTCAAAATCTTCTTTGTAAAGGAATAACTTGTGTTTTTCGTAGTAAAACTTACCTTGCTCGTTGCTAAACCTGCGTTTACTTTCCGTTATGGTGAGATATTGCTCATCGTGTCGTGTTGATTTCACATCAAAAAAATAGGTGCGCTTGCCTGCCCTCACCGAACGCGAAAACAACTCTTCTCTTCTGATCGGCTTTTCTTGCTCTTCCATCTGTCAATCTTTTGTTATTGATTCAACTTAATCGGTTTAATAAGGCAAAAATAGAAAAACTTTTATTCAGCCACCATTTAATGTTTAATTTATCAAAAAGCTTTTTTGTTTAAAAGCACTCAAATTGAACTTATGAACATTTCTGATAAAGACAATAGAAATTGAATCATTTTCATACACTTGCTTAGTACAGTTGTTATGAACAGAAAACCAATAAGATGTGTTGTATTAGCAATCCTTTGAATGATAATATAATTGTATGATATTTTTTTGATAAAATTATCAAAACAGAGTAGGGGTAGGGCATGGCTTAAATTGTCATATAAATAGACAACAACTGCCAACTTGCTGCCCCAAACCAGTAAAAACCTACACCTGATGAATGTACTTGCCAATAAACCATTAAATCACATACCATGAAAAACAAAACATTATGTCTTTTGGGGAGTTTATTCTTCCTCTTGCTCAGTGCAGGCATCTTAAGGGGCCAGGGAAACCAGGTTAAACCCGATCTAACTTACCTCAATATTACCCATCAAAAAGATGATTCTGTCAGTAATACTTATATTTATACCACAGGCACCAATGAAACCGTAACACTGCTTTGGGACGCCAATCCGTCATCGGACCGCAACAATATACTGGGCTGCAATGTGTTCAAACGAACAACACCGGATGGTGAGTTGGTTCAGCTCAATGAGGAATTGATTGTTTACACGGATGGCCATTACCGTTTTACAGATGAAACACCCTCTGACCCGGACATCCCCCCTTACTACGAAATATGGCTTGCAGGGTCGGAAGATACCACTTTGCTCACACACATTGAGGCACACTTGTTGCTGAAATTCAAGCCAAGGAGCCAGACAGTATTGGAGATGTATGTCCGGCATTGGGACCCTGACTTTGATCCGGAGGAGCCACGGGAGTTGACTTATATGAAGGTCTTTGTTGATGGCATTTTCGTTGGTGATTTTGGCTGGGACCCCGAATCACCGATTCTTTTGCCAATGGATTTTCATTATCCGGGTGCTTGTTACGAATTTTTACCTGTATTTTCTATTGGTGCAGGTCCCTCTTTTGAGGTTTGCGATCCATTTATCCAATACATGCTGTCGTTTTTTGTACCCTTTCCCGCACCGGGTGCAAGCTGGCATTATGACTTCGTTCATTTCTGGATTGAAGGGTATGTAAAAATTACCTATGTTGGCGATACGATGATCAACAATAGAACGGTGGGCAAGCTGCAAAAGGATGGGTATTATTACAATCTTGAGCTTCATCAGCAGTATCATCAGCACCTCGGGTATGAATATATGTATGCAGACAGCGACCGTTTTTATGTGTACAGGCACAACCAGTTTTATGTGTTGTGGGACTTTTCGGCAGCTCCCGGCGACAGCTGGCTCATCCCGGAATCATTCGATACGGGCTACGATACTACAGCCCAGGTAACAGTTATGGCAACAGGTGACACTGTAATAAATGGCCTGACCCTGAGGTATTTTGAGCTGGAATATAGTTATAATTATGAGGAGCAACAATGGGCTTATCATGGTTTGATTATTGAACGCATTGGCCCCATTCAGGATTACCTTATGCCCCACTCAACCATTATTCCTGATCTGATTGAAGGGGGGCCGCTGCGCTGCTATAGCGACGATGACTTCGGGTTGTATGAAACCGGCATTGCAGAAGCCTGCGATTATTTGGTTGGTCTTGGCGAGAACAAAAGTGCAAGCGGTTTTTCGATGGCACCTAACCCGGCCAAAGATGAAATTCGCCTGTATTTCGACCTGACTGCACCCGGCGATGTACTTGTCGAGGTTTTTGGTCTGGACGGACGGCTCTTGCAAAGCCATTCTGTAGCGAATTTAAAGCAAGGTTCGCATAATTTTGTACACAATACAGCCAACTTATCGCCGGGTGTTTACATCCTTAAGTTGAGCACCGACTATGGTATAAGCAGCGAACGGTTGATCATACGCTAATTGCTGTAAAGCCTGATCTAACAGACACTAAATAAACTGACTGCAACCGTTTTCAGTACTAAGGCGGGTTTGAGAAATTTGTAACCAAGGCCTGTGAAAACCAGCAGTTGATTAAAACCCATCCTTAAACGACAGATTGTGGATAAGGTGTCCACACAATTTTTTCGTAATTTTGCAGACTGATTGAACAATCGACGTATTTAATCAGTTAAAATCAAGCAAAAAACGAATTGATATATCATGGCAAAGTTTGAAATCATCATGCCCAAGCTGGGTGAGAGTGTTATAGAGGCTACCATTACCAAATGGCTGAAAGTGGAAGGCGACCAAATAGAAGAGGACGATCCGATTGTAGAAATTGCAACCGACAAGGTGGACTCTGAAATACCATCGCCTGTGGAAGGCAAAATTGTGAAAACCCTTTTTGCAGAGGGCGATGTGGTGGCAGTTGGCACTGTTATTGCCCTGGTGGAAATGGACGGTGAAGCAGAAGATGAGCCTGAAACAACGCAGGAAGAACCTGTTGAGAAGGAAGCCAAAGCTGAGCCCATACCTGCAAAAGCAGAAGAGCCGGTCGAAGAAGTAAAAGCAGAAGCCAATACACCCCAGGATTTTAAGGATTCTGAAAGATTTTATTCACCATTGGTCAAGAGTATCGCAAAAGCTGAAAACATTGGCCTTGCCGAACTGGAAAAAATCAGTGGCAGCGGAAAAGAGGAGCGTGTTACCAAAGCTGATATACTTGCATACATTGATAACCGTAGAAAAGCCCCTGCCCAGGCTGCTGAAGCACCCAAAGCCACAGCCCCGAAAGCTGTTCAGGTGGAGGCCCCAAAAGTTATTGCGGGTGCCGGCGATCAGGTGATTGCTATGGACCGCATGCGCAAGCTCATTGCCGACCATATGGTGATGTCGAAACAAGTATCACCCCACGTTACTTCCTTCATCGATGTGGATGTTACCAATATTGTAAACTGGCGTAATAAGGTAAAAGACAGCTTCCAAAAGCGTGAAGGGCAGAAAATCACCTTTACGCCTATTTTCTTTGAAGCTGCTGCAGTCGCCCTTAAGGAGTACCCGCAAGTGAATGCCTCCGTGGATGGAAGCAATATGATACTGCGCAAAAATATCAACATTGGTATGGCCACTGCCTTACCGAATGGAAACCTGATTGTTCCGGTAATAAAAAATGCGGATGAGAAAAATTTGCTGGGCATCACCAAAGCCGTTAATGACCTGGCCAACAGGGCAAGAAATAACAAACTCACACCGGATGAAATTCAAGGTGGCACGTTTACAATCACCAATTTTGGTTCATTCGACAGCTTAACGGGCACGCCCATTATCAATCAACCTCAGGTGGCCATTTTGGCTGTTGGGGCAATACGTAAGCAGCCTGCTGTTATTGAAACGGAATACGGCGATGTAATTGCCATCAGGCACATCATGATACTGGCCCTGGCTTACGACCACCGCATTGTTGATGGCGCATTGGGAGGCATGTACCTGAAGAAAATGAAGGAACTGCTCGAAAACTTCGATCCAAATAGGGAGGTTTAATTTTTGAAATAGTGAACTTTTGAATGTGTTTTGTGATTCAGTGAGGCTTTGATTCTGTGAGTCAGAGCGCAAGACGCGGTCTGATTCTGTCATAAAACCCGAACTCCTGATACTTTGAAATTAGAACAACAATAATGACACAGTTTTTTGAACACTCCTTAAATCAGATATACAATCGCTGACTCAATGACTCACAAAAAAGATCTCAGCGTTCTCTGCGCCTCTGCGGTGAAAAATAAATGAACCGCAAAGGCGCAAAGGCCGCAAAGAAATGATTATCTCTGCCTCACAGACTCACAAAATTTACTCCCTCAAACACACAGAATCATTGATTCACTGATTCACAAAAATAAAAAAATGAATTTAAACCTAACCCGTCCCCTCGCCCTGTTCGACCTTGAAACCACCGGGCTGAGCATTACCCACGACCGTATTGTTGAAATCAGCATACTCAAGATCAACCCAAACGGTGAAGAAGAACACTTGCATTTATTACTCAATCCCGAAATCCCCATCCCGAAAAGCATAACTGCCATTCATGGGATTAATGATGAGGATGTTAAGGATAAGCCTGTGTTTAAAGATGTGGCGCACGACCTCAACCGCTTTATGGAAAATTGCGACCTGGCAGGTTACAATGTCATCAAATTTGACTTGCCAATGCTCGTTGAGGCCTTTATCCGTTGCGATGTGGATTTCGATATTAAGAAAAGGCATATTGTGGATGTGCAAAACATTTTTATGAAAATGGAACCCCGCACACTGAAGGGGGCTTATCGCTTTTTCTGCAATAAAGAGCTCGTTGATGCGCATTCTGCTGAAGCCGACACAAGGGCCACTTACGAAATTCTGAAAGCCCAACTTGATCGCTATCAGGACGCTGATTTTGAAGACCGTGAAGGCAATATCAGCCAACCTGTCGTCAACGATATGAAAAAACTCCATGTATTTTCATCGCATCACCGAAATGCCGATCTCAACGGACAAATAATTTATAACCAAGACGATAAAGAGGTTTTTAACTTCGGGAAACACAAAGGCAAAACTGTCGAAGAGGTTTTTGCCAAAGAACCTTCTTACTATGATTGGATGATGAAAGGGGAGTTTCCACTTTTCACCAAAAAACTAATCACAGCCATCAGGTTGCGGACCTCGGGCAAACAAGTAACCCTGACCAATAATAAAAATAGTTAGATACATGAAAATCATTTGTATAGGGCGTAATTATGCAGAACACGCCAAGGAGTTGAATAATCCTTTGCCTGCCAAACCGGTCTTTTTTATGAAGCCGGATACAGCACTCCTTCCACCGCACAATCCGTTTTTTTATCCCGATTTTTCAAAGGAAATTCATTACGAAGTGGAGCTGGTGTTGAAAATCAGCCGCAACGGCAAACACATCAAGGAAAAGTATGCCAATACGTACTATGATGAAATTGGCATCGGAATTGATTTTACGGCCCGCGACCTCCAAAACGACTGCAAGCAAAAGGGCCTTCCCTGGGAAATTGCCAAGGCATTTGATATGTCGGCCCCGGTAGGCGAATTTGTGCAAAAAACCAAGTTCAAGGATTTGGGCGATATCAATTTCGGCCTCAAAATAAATGGGGAATGGCGGCAGCAAGGCAATAGCAAAGATATGATTTTCAACTTCGGACAAATTATTGCTTATGTGTCGCAATTTGTAACTTTGCGCACCGGCGACTATATTTTTACGGGTACGCCCGAAGGCGTGGGCCCGGCAAACATCAATGACAAATTCGAACTTTTTATCGGTGAAGAAAAGCTGCTTGGGTTTAATGTGAAGTAAATGAACTTCGATTGTACTTATTGCCATAGTTTCCCTAATTTCGCTAAAAAAAATATGGCACGCAAAATTCTGGCCATACTTGCCGGACTTATTAGCGGCATTGTTGCGATTTCATTGCTCGAAATGCTTGGGCACAGCCTGTTTATGCCCACTGAAGCATTGCTCAGCAGTGCGGCAGATGGAAAAGATGAGGCCTTTTTTGAGCTGATTTCCTCCACCATGATGATGGCCGTTTTGGGTGCCTATGTGCTGGGTTCATTTATTGCCGGCCTCGTTTGTGTTTTTATCGGAAATAAAACAGAACTTTCAATTATAGTAGGTGCCCTGCTAACCATAGCAGGTGTAATCAACCTGAGCATGCTTCCGCATCCGGTTTGGTTTGTGGCAGGCAGCCTGATTGTTTATGCCCCAATGGCCTGGCTGGGCGGTATCACAGCTAAATTAATTAAACCAAGAACCTAAAATTTAACCCCATGAAATTTATTAAAACATTATTTATCATTGTGATGGCAACCATAAGCTTACAAGCAACTGCTGAGCAGTTTATCAACGAAAAAACAATACAAAGCACCCTCGAGGAACTTCAACAAATCGCTGACAAACAGCAATTCCGGGTTCTTGAAAAGGGCGTGAGGCAAGTAGCTGCCTTTTGGCTCGAAGAGGATGGGACAGCGGGAGATTTCAAAACCCTGTGCCTGACTTATGCAGCAAAAAATGAGATGGAACGCCAGGCAAATTTCGAAAGGATTCAGTCCAATTTTGAATTGCTCTGGGGCAGTTTCAACAAAATGAGCGTGGAGCTCAAAATCCCCATGCATGTGGCTGAAGGCGAGATACTCCCTATCGACAGGCTTTTCAGCGGCTATGAAGCATCGGCTCATTTTAGTGCTGATATGTTTAGCAACAAACTGGCATTTATTGTGATGCTTAACTATCCTTTTTACAGCCTGGCAGAGAAAACCGAATTGGGCGAAAGCTGGACAAGGCTTGAATGGGCCTATGCCCGCCTGGGCGATGTTTTTAAATCGCGTGTTCCTGCCCATGTGTTGCAGGTGTATGCACAGTTGTCGTCAGATATTGATGCCTATATTTCCGATTACAATATTTATGTGGGTCAACTCATCAATGATGTGGGTCATAAACCCCAGTGTAAACACCGGCCTGATTTCGCACTGGGGCCTGCGCGATGAAATAAAGCAGCCATTCCCAGAAACCGGTTTCGATCAGCAGCGCCATCTACCGCTTGGTTGGTCAGGATTATTTCAGGCAGGAAATTCCCGCAGCAGGTCATCAACAATCCTGAGCTGCCATGGAACCCATTTTCCAATACAATACCGGCTGACGGAAACCAGCAAAAGGCAGAACGCAAAATGGATATTCGTTACCAGTAACATTTTATTGGATTTATTCAAATCGCATCAGCAAATTGATGCCCATTCGCCACTGTTCCCTACTTATATTTCGCGCAAGTTTGACGATGAAATGGGAAATTGCCGTTGAGGATGTGGAACAAATTTTCATTAAACTGGTCAGCAGCCCCGAACTGAAAGAAATTGGTGCGCTTATTTCTAAACGGCTTGGCCGCGACCTGCAGCCATGGACATTTTGGTACGATGGTTTTAAAACCCGGTCAGGACTTGATATTGCTGCCCTCGATGCCCGCCTGAAAAACAATACCCCAATAGCAAAGCGTTCGAAAATGATTTGCCCAATATCCTTATGAAATTGGGTTTTGGGGCCGATTCATGGCATCCATTGCTACAAAAATAACGGTTGATGCCGCGCGGAGCAGGTACATGCCTGGGGTGGGGCAGATGCGATCAGAAAGCACGTTCGCGTTCGCGCATCGAGCCCGGATGGCATGGACTACAAAAAGGACATTACAACATCGCCATGCACGAATTTACCGTGGAACAAACCATCACCCTGCATGATGTTGATTATTATATGCTCAATGGGGTGCCCAACACTTCCTTTACCGAAGCCCTGGCCTTCATATTTCAATCGCGCGACCTGGAAATACTCGATATGGAGAAAGGATGAAATGGCAGCCCATATTGCCGCCATCGACAACCTTTGGTCCAATTATGAAATCATGGGTGTTTCGCTTGTTGATATTGCCGTTTGGCGATGGCTATATGCCAATCCGGATGCAAGCGTTGAAGCGCTAAAAGCCAAAGTAATTGAAATATCCATTGACGTACGGAATGGTATTATGCGCCTGTTTTTGGTGTGAAGACCCCAACTCTTGGTATTTACTCGCATATGATTGCCTATCCGCTATACCTTTCTGCTTATCCCGTAGGACAATTCGATCGAGTTTCAATTTGAAAATCACATCCGCGACAAGGATTTTGCAGCTGAAATTTACAGGGCTTTCACACAAGGACGTATTACGCCCCAGATGTGGATGAAAGGCGCTGTGGGCCAGGAGATTTCGCCCGACCCGGCTATCCGTGCAGCCCGCGAGGCACTCAGGGCAATCGAATAGCAGGGCAGCGAGGAATGATTTTTTGAGATAGTCTTAATTTGATGTGCCGGTTCAGTTTGTTACTCTTGTTACAATAGCACAACCAATTACTGTTTTGATAATTGATTCATAGTCTTAACAGCTGATTTTGTAAGTGTTACGTAAAAGTGGGGATGCGCTTTCTTTGGGGTTTATTGTATTACAGCTATTTCACAAAGGGGCACAAAGGAGCCACAGAGTAGCACAAAGCTATATGCAGTAACTCTCAAGAGACTTCATGGGCGCAACCAAGTAAGCATATTGAGCATTGATTTGCAGTCACAAAGTAATTGTTTTTCTTTGTGAAACTTTGAGCTTTCTTCGTGGCTCTTTGTGCTATAGCTGTGCTTCAATGCAATACTAAAACGAGCTTTAATTAAAACATTGTTTGCATTTCAAAATTAGTCTTTAGCCATTTTTTTTCGGTAAGCAATTGTCACTTCTGAAAAAGACTGTATATTTGCAACATTGTTGCATTTGTAAGATTTGTGTATTATGGACAACATCAAACAGTTACTTGCTGCTTCCAAAATGGCCAAAACGCCCTGTCGCGTTGACATGTTACATATTTTGCTTGACTCAGAAACTGCGCTTACCGAAATCGAAATCAAGCATAAATTAAGTTATGATTACGACAGGGCCACCATTTTTCGCAATTTGCGTGCTTTTCTCAAAACTGGATTGTTGCATGCTATAGCCCTCGAAGGGGGCGAAGTGCGCTATCAGGTGAGCGAATCACGCTTGCAAAGTCACGTACATGCCCATTTTCACTGCAAGGCCTGCAGTAATTTATATTGCCTGAATGCAGTAAGCCTCGACAAACTGAATCTACCCGAAGGCTTTGAAGCCGAAGAGTTTGACTTGGTTGTAAAAGGCTTTTGCGAGAAATGCACGCCTGAACATGCAAAGCATCCAAGGTCAGCAAATTAATAACAGAAATCAAATTAATATTGAATGGAATATACATGGATTTATGCAATCGGCAGTGCTTTACTGGTTAGTTTGATTGCCTTCGCCGGGGTACTTTTTTTATCGCTCCGGCTCGAAAAACTCAGAAAAATAATTTTTATCCTTGTTAGTTTTGCTGTGGGTGGGCTGCTCGGAAATGCCTTTTTTCATCTTTTGCCCGAATCCTACGAGCAGATAGCCAATCCGCTTACTGTTGCCGTATTGCTGATGGCAGGTCTTTTATCGCTTTTTGTGTTGGAGAAATTCCTGCATTGGCAGCATCATCACTCGCTCGATCCGCTCAAAAGTGAGGTGAAATCCTTGGGGTATATCAGTTTGCTTGCTGATGGTTTCCACAATTTTGTGGATGGCATCCTGATTGCCTCTGCCTGGATGGTAAGCCCCGAAATAGGTATTGCTACCACATTGGCCGTTATTTTGCACGAAATTCCACAGGAAATCAGCGACTTCGGGATATTGATACATGCCGGTTTTTCAAAAAAGAAGGCTTTGTTTGCCAATTTCCTGGCAGCCTGTACCGCCATTTTGGGTGCTGTGCTCACCTTGCTCGTTGGTTCAATGATCCAGAACCTGTCTGTTTATGTATTGCCTTTTGCCGCGGGCGGATTCATTTATTTGGCTGCCAGCGATCTGATACCTGAATTGCATAAGGATCATTCGCGCAGGAATTCGTTGATTCAATTGCTGATGATAGTTGCAGGCCTGGCACTTATGTATTTGATCAGCATGGACCACAGCCATGTTCATTTGCACGGTCCGGGGCATCATCATCATTAGTACTTATTGGTAATCTCAAGCTCAGAATTGACCCCTTACTAAAATGGTTCCATCGCTGGCGAGTTCAGGCCATCTATGATATCGCCCTTGCCTCGAAGAAAATATATTTATTAGCAATGACTTAACTATTGAGCAGGAAATTTCTATTTTTGCTTATGAACTTTAAGTACAAGTTTTATATACCAAGTGGGAAGGAGGTCTGACCTGGGCACCGATTGCATCCCTTTTGGTCTTGGGGCGGAGGCTGGTAAAAATAATCCAGAAATCACAAATTGTGACATCCAATATTAAGCTGTGTAACCAATACTACCAGAAATAGATGAGTAAATCCATTGCAATAACAGACGATGCAGTAATCAATAAAATCTTTCACATCAGAGGAAAAAAAGTAATGTTGGATAGAGATTTAGCCGGAATGTATGGAGTTGTAACAAGGGCCTTAAATCAGGCAGTTAAGCGTAATGAGAAGCGTTTTCCGGCTGATTTCATGTTTAAGCTAACAGAAAATGAATTAGAGGAATGGAAGTCACAAAATGTGACATCCAATAAAGAAAGAATGGGTTTACGAAAGTTACCGAATGTATTTACAGAACAGGGAGTTGCAATGTTGTCAAGTGTTTTGAATAGTGATACAGCTATAGAAGTAAACATACAAATCATCCGCATTTTTACCCGATTACGTGAAAACTTGTTATCCAATAAGGATGTATTGTTAAAGATGGAGCAATTAGAAAAGAAAATTCTTAAACAAGACGAGAAAACCAATAAACACGAAGAAGATATACAACTTATCTTTAATGCCTTGAAAGCACTTTTAAATCCACCACAAGAACCCAGAGAACCGATAGGGTTCAAAACAAAGAAGTAAGAAGTGAATTTCCCACACCAAACAATACTGCCGAGGATATTGATCTTAATACTAAACAAAGATAATCAAGAAGCTATCAATATTGAAATACGTTATATGACTGTACTGATCCTGTCTGGCTTGCTGACAGGCCTTTCGAAAGTAAAAGTATTTTTTAGCAATGACCAACAGCCAAGCCGGAAACGTTTATTTTTGCTTTATGAGCCTTAAGTGCAAGTTTTATAATCCAAGCAGGGGAGGAAGTTTACCGTGGGCACTGATTGTAAATCAGCGCATCCGTACGGAGCCAGATAGGGGATCCACGCTAAAGAAGGAATATGTGGTACTTCTATTAGGGAACAGGAACATGTAATACTTTATGGTAATGATAACTAACCAAATAATTTATTGGATGAAAATGTTAATTGCAGTGATAAGTGTTATGCTCTGTTTAAAGAGTTGTGAAAAGGAACTGCATACAGATGATGTGTTAACCATAGAAAAGAGCCCATTCACAGGAAACCAATTAAGAACGGATGGTTATTATTATACGCGTTTTGATAATATTTATAGTGTCTACTTCTTTTATTCTGATGGTATTGTGCTAAGTGGAGGATTTGTATATGAGGATGAATTGGAAGAATATGAAATGGGTTATAAGGATGGTAGTTTTGTTGCCTCAATTAGAAATAATAAACTTTATTGGGGAGGCTTTGCCATTGATTTGGAGAGAATATTGATTGAGAAGTGGTATCCTTCCTCAGGGGGAGGTATGCCTGTTTTTCGACAAGAAGGGGAAATACAGAATGATACCACCTTTATAATCACAAAATCTGTTCGCCCAAAAACGGGAGAGGAAAAGGAGTTGAATGAAGTTTATCATTTCAAAGCCTTCAGCCCCAAGCCAGATAGCACGAATAGTTTTGTGAACTGAAATAGATGCCGATACATATAACTGGCAGGGGGTATGAATTCGCTATTGCCAAATTTTAAGTAAAATCCATACTGCCCCCCGCTAATGTATCCTGAATTTTCAGGATAAAATCATCACTTTCCCAACCTGAGCCCGATGCCCAATCTGATGTTCAGCGGACTGCCCTGCGTGGATGGGTTGATCAGGTCGTATGTGGTTTTAAAGTCGAAATAAACTTTGTCATTTAGCCAATACGATAATCCGGCTACCGGGGCCAGGTAGAAATCATAACTTTTGAATGGTGTAAAATTTGGATAGGTCGCATCGAAGTAGCTGAATGAAAGTCCGGTTGACAATCCTAAATAGGGCGTCACACGGCCTAAGCCAAAGTATTTGCGAAATTCAGGTGCAACAAGCAGGTTGTAGCTTGTATATAAATTGTCCTCACCTTTGGTTCTTACTGTAGAAAATGTGTTGTCGATGCTTAGCCCGACAGCAAGGTTTCTTTCAAGGGCGTAAAGCGAATAAGCATTCAGCCCGAACATGCTTGTAGTTCGTCCAAGTTGTTTAGTGAAAGATAAGTTTCCGCTGATACCACCAAGAATGGTCCATTTTTCAATTTGGGCATGGGATGCAGTTGCAAGGCCAAACAGGATGCAGGCTGCCAGAATCGATTTTTTCATGTTTTGAAATATTTGGTTTGTAATATGAATTCGGTGGCAAATCTAATAACAGGAAGTATTTGTAATTATTAACAAAAGCCAAAAGATCAAAATTAATGTTAATCAGCTCTACACTGACGTGTCCCAGCCATTCGGGAAGCAACAGAAGGCCTGCGGGGAATTGTCCTGGCATAGCACAAAGTTTATCTTTGGCCTTGATATTATGACATCAAAAGCTTTGATAATTTTGTAAAAAATATTATCATTGCAGAACAAATTGATAAAATAAAACAAACGATGGATTCAAAGCATATTCAATTAAACATACCACTTAGTTTCAAACAGCTTGTTGATATAGTCAGGCAATTATCTCCAAGTGAAAAGGAAAAACTCGGTGAGCTTTTATGGAGCGAGCAAAACACTGACGACCTTGTAATTCCCGAAACGCAAAAAGAAATGGTGCGCGAAAGGATTAAAAAGTATGAGGATAGCCCCGGAAGCTACCTGTCATGGGATGAAATTGACCACAAAATGACGACCGACGAATGAAATTCATGGTGGTTTACAACCCTGATTTTTACGACGACCTTATAGAGGCTGTTGCTTGGTATAATGACCAGCAGCCAGGTTTAGGTGACAGGTTTTCAAGCTTTGTCAAAATGCAATCTTCACAACTCACAATCAATGCCTTGCATTTTTCTTTAAAATATGACAATGTACGTTGTATGCGAATAGGGAAATTTCCATTTCTGTTGCATTACCGAGTCAGCACTCAATCTAAAAAAGTATTTGTCGAAGCCCTTTTTCACATGAGCCGTAGCCCTGAAAAATGGAGAAAACGTAAACCGAAATAGCACAAAGGTGCCAATGGAAATAATATTTTTATCTGAGAAATTTGCAATCAAAATCTACTTTCATCGATAATAATCAGGCTCAATTACGAACTAACCTAATAATTCTTTGAAGCCCCTTCAGAATATGCCTAATCTTGAGATTGTACTAAAAGTCTTATTCCACACAAAGAGCGTAAAGATTTCACAAAGCAATCAAAGAGAAAATATTAAAAAAAAGTAAACCAATGAATAATCAACACTTTATACTTTGAGGTTCCTGTGATGATATCGATATAATTAGGCATCCACTATTTACCTCAGTCTGGCAAAATAGGATTTGATATAAGATTCAGGACTTAGCACACCAATCTCACTTTTACTAAAATCCTTTAAGTTGCGTGTGAGAATCACATTGATTTTGCCGTATTTAACTGCCGCAAAATTTTGTAACCCATCCTCAAAATCTTTGAATCCCGAATAGAGTGCATTGCTCACTACTTCCCTGTCCATTGGCAGTACATCGGTAATAGCCAGCAGTTGCTTCAGGTGGTTTATAACCTTTTCGTGATGAGCTGTCTGACGTAAAACATAATACACATTGCTGCAAATCACAGGTGTAATAAATCCTTTAATTTTCCCGGTTTCACAAAGGCCTAATACCTGCGTGGCATCATCTGCAAATGGCTGCCTGCCAAAAAAGAAATCCAGAATCACGTCCGTATCTAACAGTACTTTATCCATGCTAGTGATATTTTTCTGTAAGTACTTTTCTTAATTCATCTTTATAGTTGAAATTCTCAGGGGCCTGAAATGAACCTTTTAAGGATGAAGTAATAGGTGTTGAATCAAGTACATTCACATTTTCTTCTTTGATGACTGTTTTAAGATAATTTTCGACGATGTCGGACAAACTCCTTCCCTTGCTTTTGGCATATTTCTTTGCCTTCTCGATCAAAGACTGTTCGATTGTTAAGGTCAATTTTGTATTCATGGCACGTCACAATTAGGATTAAACTACACGTACAAAAATACACTATTTTATTGTTTCGTGCAATTTGCCTCACTAAAATATGCTTCAAGACGAAAAGTGATGGTCGAATGGACTAGAGATCTGTAAAACTTACCTGACATGGGATGAAATAGACCACAAAATGACAGCCGTAAATTAAAATTCAAGTTAGTTTACAAAATTGATTACTAATACATTGTAGGCTGAAATAGCATTGATACGACACTAATCCTGTCCCTCCCATTCACTATAAAACTGATCTAAATAGCGCAACATAAACTGATGCCGTCCGGCTGCCATTTTTTTTGCTTTTTCGGTGTTCATCATGTCTTTTAGCAGCAGCAACTTTTCATAGAAATGATTGATTGTAGGCGATTGGCTGTTTTTGTAAGCTTTCCCTTGGGTAAAATTGGCCGGAGGGATTTCCGGGTCATAAAAAGGGCGCATTTTGTGGCCCCCATAGCTGAAAGCCCTGGCGATGCCAATAGCACCAAGGGCATCAAGGCGGTCGGCATCTTCAACTATTTGAAATTCAATTGGTTTTTTTGCATTAAATTCAAAACTGTTTTTGAACGACATATGCCGTATGATGTAATCCACAGCATCTATGGTTTTATCATCAAGCTGTTGGTCAAGCAGAAAACTGCGGGCCATGGCAGGGCCCTTTTCTTCGTCACCCTGATGAAATTTGGAATCGGCGATGTCGTGCAGCAAGGCAGCCAATTCTACTACAAGCATATTGGCCGGGGTGCCTTCGGCAAGCTCCAGTGCCAGGTTGTGCACACGAACAATATGCCACCAATCGTGCCCGCCTTCAGCATATTGCAACTGTTGGCGAACAAATTCCCTGGTTTTGGCAATCAGGACTTGTTCCATATTTTCAGGTGATTTTACGGTTGATATAATCGGTTATAATATGTGTTTCGAAACGGATGGTGCCGTCAACAATCAGGTATTCGGCTTCGTCATCAGGTATTCCGCCGTATTGCAGGAAGCTGTCCCAAATGTGTTGAATGTACCAGGGAGGCTCGTAGCCCCAGCGTTTGTCGCGGGCTTTCCGTTTTCTAAAGGTCTTGAAATCAATTTCTACATAAAGGCGCTTATTGAATAATTTACGGGTGTCCTCATCAAAAAACACCATCAATCCCTCTGCTATTACTACCTCATTTTCCTGGCTTTCGGCCCTGATAGCATCAATAAATTTTTGGTGATCGATTGAATTGGGGTGCTCCCAGTTTACGCGGTTGTTGATTAAGGGAATCTGATCGATCGGCTTCACGAAATCATCCTGGCACAGCGCACTGATCGACTTGCCCGCAAAGCAGCTTCTCAGCAATGCTGTTAGTGTTGTTTTTCCTGCTGTGCTTACGCCACCAATGCCGATAATCATATGGATTATTTTCGGGGTTCTTCTTCGTAAGGCACAAACTGATAGGCCCCCAGGTCGGGCGCTGCGGTGCGGTTGATACCATCCAGATCGAATGGCACGCCCGAAGCAATTTCGAGGCTGCCCTTTCCAATTACAGGGGAAAGCGTATCAGGCCTGAAATTGAAACCCTGGTAATTCCTGAAAAGAGGTATTTCATTGGCGATGCTGTTTACAAAAACCTGATCATCAGTTAAGTCGCGCTGGGTGCGCAAATTGCAATGGTCGAAAAGGTAGTTTGCCGCTTGGTCATCTACAAAATCAAATACAATTTCTTCCTGGTTTGAACCATATACGATGCTGTTGCCCATACTGAAATTAAATGGCAAGGGGATGGGTGCCCCCAAGGAGTCAGTGATATAATTTCCCAAAAAAAGTGCCGGATTGTTGCGCACCGAAAACGACCAGTTGTTGGCAATGGTGGTGTGCCTGAAGCTGTAACTTCCACCACCTGTAAGCGCCATGGAATAGGCCCCTGTATTGGCCACTACCAGGTTTTCGGCTTCCAGGTTGAACAATACACTGAAAATGCCCATTCCGGTGTGGTTTTCGATGATGGTGTTCTTGATTTTGATTTTATTTTCAGTGGCACGCAAAAAGGACTGTATCTGCAAGCCAATAAAGCCATTGCGGATGATGGCATAGTCTATTTCATGGTTGTAGCCTTGGCGGCCTTCCATCAGCCAGATGCGGTCCCATTGGCCGGGCAGGTCCCGGTAGGATTGATCCAGGCGGTCGCCTTGGAAAACAACCGGATTGTCTTTTGTTCCCCGCACTTTCAGCACCCCGTCAGCAAAAGCCCACAGGCCTGATCCGTCATGAAAATGAATTTGTGTGCCTTCTTCAATAATCAGTTCGCCATACGAGTCAATCAGCGCATAGCCATAAATTACATAGGGTTTTTCATTGGTCCAAACGGTGGTTTGGTTGCTGTCGGCCACAACTTTGAATTTGGGAAAGCCGGTAATTTCCCTGTCGGCGAGTATGTAGATTGCATCCTGCCCCCAGGCCAGCAGTTTCACACGCTGCTCGTTGCCATTGGTGATAAAAACAAGGTCGTCTTCCACAACAAAAGGATTGGATTGGTCGCGCGGATCGATGGTGGCCTTGATGAAAATAAAGATGCTATCGTTGGGGGCAATTTCAATATCGTTTACCAGCAAGCCGGGTGTGCCATCCACATTCATGCGGTAGGCCGATTGGTTTCCGCCATCCACAAATATGGACTCGATGTTGAGGCGTGCTTTGTTGTTGTTGTAGATTTTTAGTGGTAAGGTAATGGTTCCCAAGCTACTGAATACAGTGTCGAACACAATGGAATCAGCCGAAAAGCTCAATTTAAGTGCCGGATCGGTACTGATGTCCTCATATTTGCGGCATGAGCCTAAAGACAGTATCAGCACAAAAATGGCTATGGCGGCAAGCGGGAGCACACGGCTCATTTTATCAAAATTGTGGTTCATCACCGAAGTTTATTGAGTGGGCAAAGTTAATTAACAAATTGAATACGTATGACAGCGGTGATTATTGTGTGGCTGATGCCCCTGTCGGGACAAATCAGTCATTGTGCCTTTGACACATATCCTTAAAATCACAATAGCGGCATGTAGCTATCTGTTTTGTTTGTCCAAAAGGCTGATCAGGATCGAAAATGTTTTGCAATATGGCATTCAAAACCCCTTCAGCCTTGGCTACATCAAAGCCTTCGTCGGGAAACTTTGCAGCCATCATACCATCGCTCAGCTTGCGCAAGCTAATGATATTGCCCTCAATTTGGCCAGCATTTATTTCAGGATTGTTTTTGAGATACAAGTAGCTGTATATCATCAGCTGGAGTGCTTTGGCTTTGTCGCCGTCAAGCACCAGCTCCTCCCATTCCTTGCACGATAAATCACTTTTGGACACACTTCCGGTTTTATAGTCAATGATGTGCGTTGTGCCATTCCGCCTGTCAATACGGTCAGCGGTACCTTTGAGCAAAATCGAACGACCTTTTAAATCCAACATATGCTCCAATTTTGTTTCCAAACCCAGCAGCAAAACTTCTGTTTCGACCACCTCACGTGCTTCGTATTGCAGGAATTGTTCGACAAATTTACCGGCAACCTCCGCAATCAGCCTGTTTTTGCCAAAAGCGATTTCGCCATTCTTATATTCTTCTTTGAATGTTTGCTGCAAAATATTTTCAGCATCTGCTTGCATCTTGCGAAAAATACCCCTGTTCAGCGTATTATTCAGGTAGGGTTTGTACAATTTATACAGACTTTCATGCACCACCGTTCCAAGCACATCCATGCCAATACTTTCGTCCAGTTCGTCGGGGCTTTCAATCCTGAGTAAGTCTTTGAGTAAAAACCGCAAGGGACAACTGATGTACGATGCCAAACTGGTGGGGGAGAAGCCTGTTTCAGCCTTTGCTTCAATGAGTTGCATCAGCACTTCACTTTTCTCAACCGTAATATCGGTGGGAGCTATGGCAGTTTTTAATGGGAAAGTAAAAACCGACTGTTTTAAGGTAATTTTTGGGTTGAGGCGGCACAACTCATGCTCAATTTGTAACAGGTAGCGGCTTTTTTCGCCGCCACCCAAGGGATCCGGTTCGCTATTGTAAAAAATATGCATCTCGGAGCAATCCTTGAGTAAGCTGAAAAAATTGTAGGCATACACTGCTTGCTTTTCGTGGTGCGAAGGCAGTCCAAATTGCCTGCGAATATCGTATGGGATAAGCGATTGGCTGTGTTTGGCGCCAGGAAGTATGCCTTCGTTGGCCGAAAGCAGGTAAACCCGCTCAAAACCAAGGTTTCGTGTTTCGAGCAGACCCATAATCTGCAAACCTTGCAAAGGTTCGCCATAGAGCGACACCCCTACCGAGGGTGCCAGTTGTACAAACAATTTGCGCAGCCCTTTCAGGTCAATCAAATGGTCTTTGTTTTGCAACAGCGATTGCAAGCGCGAAATAATTCTTCCTGCAGCACTCAGGTGGTTGAGCAACAGGATGTTTGCATGGCTTTCGGCTTGCCGTATCATGAAGGCTGCCATTTCGTTGAGCAGGGCATCAAGGCCCTGAAAAGTGATGGCGAGCTTTTGTTGCCAGGATGTCAACATCTTGTTAATAAAGGAATAAAGATGCTTTTCATTAATTTTCTCAACAATATTTTCCCGGCTGCTGTAGAGTCTTCCCGTGGATAAAAGGCTTGTTTTTACCTCATTCAACTGTTGATGTTCGCTGCTATCGAGCATTGTTTGCCAAAGATTATGCCCCAGCAGTTTGAGCAGTACTTTTGTTTGGAACTCAATAGATTCCTTGCTGTTGGATGCGCCAAGGTGCAGGTCGAAAACCATTTGTAAAAACTGGTAAACGGGGCTGTAGTGAAAGGGCAGGCCCATGGTAATATTAAAGCTGCCCACCTGATCAGGAATGGAATTGATAACGGGGCTCAGCAAGCTTTCATCAGCCAAGACCAGGGCTGTTTTTTCTATTTTGAATGCAGGTTCAAGCAGGCTTTCTATTAAGGAATCAGCGAAGGCTTTTACCTGCAACACATGGCCGGGAACGGCTGTAAGGGTGATTTTTTTCTCCGTTTCAAGCAGTTTGTTGCCTGTCCAATGGATTGTGTCGTGTGGCCGGCGTTTAAAAAAGCGACGTGCAAAATGCCCGGCTTCGTGCTCACCAAATTGGTTTTCTTCATATAAATACCGGTCCAAATCCCACAATATTTCCGCTTTGCCGCTGTCCAGCAGGGAGGTAATCAAGCCTGATTCGGCCGGGCTGAGCGCGTTGAAACCTGCAAAAAGAATTTTTTCGGTAGGAAGCTGCTGCAACAAATCCTGGGTTTTGTCCGTCGCCAGGCTCCTGTAAAGCATGCCCGGATAGGCTGTGTTATTACTCTTTAGTCGCTCTTTTAAGGTGTTGTAATAGTGGATAAGCGACCGATAAAATGCGAGGTAATCCTTTTCGTAACTGCTGAGCGTGCTTCCATCAGGATGCCACAATTCGATGGCCTTGGCTTCGGTAAGGTAGTCGAAAAGTTTGGCGGCATCAACCAGGTAATGGTCAATTTCATCAAAATCGCGCATAAACTGCTCGGCCCAGGTGCCAAAATCCACCATGCTGATGTTGTTATCAGTATGCAGTTCCAGGTGAATTTCCATCAAGTCGAACCTGAGTTTTAAAGGATCGGCCAGGTTGATGCCTGTCCAGTTGCTGATGGCCTCTTCGATGGTGGTGATATGGGGCAGCCAGCTGGTTTTTGTCAAACGCGATGCAAGCTCTTTCTTCAGGTACAGGCCGGCCCGTTTGTTGGGGAAAACTACAGTCAGCCGGTCTGGCTTATCCCCATAGTTTTGTAAAATGTGATCGGCCACGTGGCCTAAAAAACTTTCCATGAACAGCAGTTTTATTGCGTATTGATCAGTAGTTCCAATTGTTTGAGTTGTGCGGGCTTGCCCACATCCAACCACAAGTCGGAAGGGTCGTTATAGCCCATTATCAGGTGTTTTTCGGCCAGCGAAAGAAAAAGGTCAATCACCGAACAGGGTTCCACGGCAAAGGTATCCAATAACTCCGGGCTGATCACATAAATACCGCTGAATGAAAAAAGGTTGGTATTTTCCAATGACTTGTTGCTTACTTGTTTGGTCTCCTTTGTTTGCAGGTTTCTCCAACCGCAAAGTTGCATCTGCTCATCGAAAAGCAATTTACGTGAGCTATCTCTTTCTTTCACGACAAGGGTTGCAGCAGCCTTATTTTGGATATGATACGCAATCAATTCGTTTAAATTGGTGCTGCTGACGATGTCCACATTGTGCACCAAAAGCAGTTTTCCTTTTGGAACAAGCGGTTTGGCTTGTAACAGCGCTCCACCAGTATCCATAAGCTGGCCGCGCTCGTCTGAAATTTGTATGTCGAGGCCAAAGTTGTTATGCTGTTGCACGAAGTTGATAATCTGCTCGCCAAAATGGTGAATATTTATGATGAAGTGTTTGAAACCGTCATTTTTTAATCTGTTCAGGGTAATCTCCAACAAGGTTTTGCCGGCTGCCGTTGCCAGCGCCTTGGGTTGCTTTTGTGTGAGTTTTCCAAGGCGTGTGCCAAGGCCTGCAGCCAGCACCATCACATACGTATTGTCCATTAGGCTATTCATTGCTTTTTGGGTTTGCAAAGTTTCTTTTCCGAATTGGCCGATAAACCGCATTTTCCGCAGTGATAATGCTTGTTTTTATCCTTTTCGCTCAGCCCTTCTTTTTTACACAGTTTCTTAGGCATCTTTCGGCTTGCTTTTAACCAACTCAATATGCGATAATTCCACAACGGCCTGGTAGTACTTTCTCCTCAGGAAGGCGGCTGTTTTTTCGGCACAAAAAACCGATCGGTGCTGTCCGCCGGTACAACCAAAATTCACCATCAGGTCAGAGAACCCCCTTTCCAGGTAGTTTTCAGTAGTGCGACTAAGGATGTTGTGAACATCATCCAAAAAATCAGCGACCTCCTTTTTTGCTTCAAGGAAATCGATTACATCCTGATCGCGGCCGGTGAGCATTTTATAATTGTCGATGCGGCCCGGATTGGGAAGGCTGCGGCAATCGAAGGCAAAACCGCCGCCGTTTCCCGACTGATCATAAGGAATACCAGCTTTTTTATAGGAAAAACTATTTACTTGTATTAACAGCTTACCGGTTTTTTTTTCAGAGGGCAGGGGATAGGCACTGCCAAGCGCAACCACTGCCTCAAGAACCTGCTTCAGCTCGCTGTAGCCGCTTGGCAATGGCAGGTTTTCCAGAAGGTTTTTCAACTCGGTAAGTGCATAGGGGATGCTCTCAATAAAATGGGGTTTCTTTTGTATCAGCCCACGGTAGCCATAGGCTCCAAGCACCTGCATCAACCTCAAATAAACAAATGCGGGGTAATAACGATCAAATTGAATCGATTCAACATCAATACTTTTCGAAAGTTCATACAGGTAATGCGCTTTCAGTTCAGCCCTGAAATCGTCAGGCATGCGTGCTTTCACCTGATAAAGCAGTGAAACCAGGTCGTATTGCAGCGGCCCTTGTTTCCCACCCTGAAAGTCGATGTAGAAAGGTTTTCCATCAAAAACCATGATGTTGCGCGACTGAAAATCCCGATACATAAAATAGTTTGAAGGTGCCTTTTCAATAAATGAGGCAAGGTTCTCAAAATCAAACTGCAAGCGTGATTCATCAAAGGGGATGGGGTGCAGCTTTAAAAAATAGTATTTGAAATAAAGCAGATCGTTCAGCATGGCTTGTTTGTCGAATTTCGGTTCGGGCCAGGCTTTGTTGTAATCGATTTTTTGATGGCCTTTCACCTGAAAATGAACTAAGTGTGATAATGCATCGCGGTAATAAGGGAGCAACGACTCGTGAAAACTGCCCTGTTCCCAGGATTTCTGCACCAGATCGAACAGGCTGAGGTTTCCCAGGTCGCTTTGTAAATAGCAATCACCGGTATCATTTACAGCTAGAATTTCAGGTACATTCAATCCGAGTTTTGCAAAATGGCTGGCAAAATATATGAAAGCCTTGTTTTCGTCCAGTTGGTGGTTATAGGTGGCGAGTGCTGTCTTTTTTTTGCCTTTCAGGCGATAATATTGCCGTTGCGACCCTGAAGCCGGCAGAGGAGATATTGACAGAACATCCTCATTAAAAGCTTGTTTAAACAGGGACTTAAAAATTATATTCAATTGGTGCAGCGTGTACATAGGGCTATTTAGAATGTGTACAAATTTACATTTTTTCTGTGGAGCATGGGTCAATAGACCAAGAGACCCTAAAAAAGACGTAAATTTGCGGAAACTATAATATCCAAACTAAATTCCTACTTATTATGGAACAGAAGAAAACAGCGATTGACATACTGAAAACTGCCATACTGCTTGAGCGCAGGGGAAAG
This sequence comes from Bacteroidales bacterium, assembly GCA_018400955.1. GTDB lineage: Bacteria > Bacteroidota > Bacteroidia > Bacteroidales > F082 > CALAZZ01. The sequence continues at coordinate 20 of JAGYLH010000050.1, read as the reverse complement.
GCCTTTTATGCCCAGGTGGC
>JAGYLH010000005.1 GCA_018400955.1 Bacteroidales bacterium | reverse complement strand
AGCAGGAGTTTTCTGCCGAAAAGCATTATTCCTACGAATCAGGGGTGTATATTGAAGATGAAATCACCTTGTGGGACAAGCTTATGCTTAATCCCGGGCTGCGTTTCAGCCATTTTTATACCAACGGCAAATCCTATCACAACCTGGAGCCGCGCTTTTCTTCAAACCTCATCCTAAGTCCTGAACTCTCATGGAAAGCCTCCTATGCTTCGATGAACCAATACGTGCACCTGCTCAGCACAACCGGTATTGGATTGCCAACCGATTTGTGGGTGCCCTCAACCGACCGCATCGGCCCGCAAAAAACCTGGCAGGCCGCTACCGGCTTTGCCTATGATTGGACAAAAAGAAATTTTGAAGTTTCGCTGGAAGCTTATTACAAAAAGTCGGACAACATCATTGGTTATAAGGAAGGTGCCTCCTTTTTGCTGATTGACGACCCTTCAGAAGCAAAAGCATTCACGTGGCAGGACAATATTACCACCGGTGAGGCCTGGGCTTATGGTATTGAGTTGCTCCTGCAGCGCAAAAGGGGAAAGTTGAGTGGCTGGATTGGCTACACCCTTTCATGGACCCAGCAACGCTTTGATGATTTAAACTTTGGCGAGAAATTCTTTGCCCGCTACGACCGCCGCCACGACTTTTCAATTGTTGGTATCTACGAAATCAATCCGAATACCACACTAAGTGCAACCTGGGTGTACGCTACAGGAAATGCCTACGACCTGGCAACCGGCCAATACAACGTAATCACAAACCCATTGTTTGGCGATAATATGGAGCAATATTATTGGTGGGGCAGTGCCAATGTGTATGACAAAAAGAACAGTTTCAGGGCTGCTTCCTACCAAAGGTTGGATGTGGGCGTGCAGTTTCACCGCGACAGGAAATACTTTGGCAAGCCCGTAAAACGCACCATCGAATTGGGTCTCTACAATGCATACAGCCGTAAAAATCCTTTCTTCTATTACTGGCAAACCGACTATGATTTTTATGACCCCAACAATACGGTGGAACGCAAAAAACTGATGCAAGTAAGTATCTTCCCCATCGTTCCTTCAATCAGCCTGAATTATAAATTTTAAAAACCAGCCCTATGCACAACAATATATTATCCAGAATTTTTAAAGGCACTGCTGCAGGCAAAACCCTGCTGGGCTTATTTATGATGCTTTCATTTACCGGCTGTGAGGAATTTTTCACCAAAGAGGTGGACATCATCAATTTGCCGGGCGCAGATTCCCAATTGGTTGCTTTCGCCTATATCGCTCCCTCTGATAGCCTTGTCAAAGTACATATCAGCCGTTCCATTCCTTATATTGATAATGGCCAGGACTTAACGCCCATTGGCGACAAGGCCAAAGTGAGCATGGCACGAAAAGGCGAGAGCTTTATAGAACTCACCTACAACACACAATACCAACGCTATACCATATCATCTGACGAAATGCAGATTGAAGCAGGTTATGACTATAGCCTGCTTGTAGAATATAAAGATATGAAAGTAGATGCCTCCTGTTTTGTGCCGGTGCATCTGATTGGGGAAGCGCATTTGCAAATTGATCCTTTCGAACTAATAACGGATGAATACGGTAACCAGGAATCGAAATTGAACTGGCAAATAACACCCCCCGTAAACAACAATGAAAACTACTATGGATCAGGTGCTTTCATAAAATCATATGGCGTTTTTAAACGAAATGGAACCTTCGATACCCTGTTTATGCAAAGCTATGAAATGTATCTTGACCGGGGTGAACCGTATTTTGCTGACAGCGAAGGAAAAACACACAGGTTCAGGGCTGCCTATTGGAGTTATTTTGGAGGCTATCCTGGTTTTGATGACCCTTCCGGAGAATACCCAAGCGATATTATCGACTCTGCCTTTATCTATGTATTGCAAATGGATTATAACTATTATCAATTTCACAAGAGCTATGATACATACAACAACGCTGATGGCAATCCTTTTGCAGAAATTGTTCAGATATACACCAATGTAGAAGGGGGGTTGGGCGTATTCGGTGGTTACAACAGAAAAGATTTCCCGACACCTAATCCGCTGCCATAATCTTAAATATTCCTGTACCCTTGATTGATTTACGCTTTCGGCTTTGACCTATATTCAATACTTTTGCAAAAAAATCATTGTATGAAACAAATCCCTATGGTTGACCTGGTGGGTCAATACCAAAAAATCAAACCTGAAGTTGATGCAGCAATTGGCGAAATCCTGACAAACGCCTCCTTTATTAATGGCCCTGCTGTAAAGCAATTCCAACAAAACCTCGAACAGTATCTTGGTGTAAAACATGTAATCCCCTGTGCAAACGGCACCGATGCCCTGCAAGTGGCCATGATGGCCCTCAACCTGAAACCGGGCGATGAGGTAATCACCACATCATTTACTTTTATAGCCACTGCCGAAGTAATTGCTTTACTTCAGCTAACACCAGTGTTGGTGGACGTTTTGCCAGACACCTTCAATATTGACCCGGCAGCCATAGAACGCGCCATCACACCCAAAACCAAAGCCATAGTTCCTGTGCATCTTTTTGGCCAAACTGCTGATATGGATGCTATTATGGATCTTGCTGAAAAGCATAACCTATATGTTATTGAGGACAATGCGCAAGCTATTGGTGCTGACCATTATGGAAAAGATGGCCATAGCCGCAAAGCCGGTACCATCGGGCACATTGGCTGCACTTCTTTTTTCCCTTCAAAAAACCTGGGCTGCTATGGGGATGGCGGGGCCATCTTCACCAATGATGATGAATTGGCAACACAATTGCGTGTGGTTGTAAATCATGGAATGGTAGTAAGGTACTACCACGACTATGTGGGCGTAAACTCACGGCTCGACAGCATTCAGGCTGCTATTTTGGATATTAAACTGAAACGCCTCGACGAATACAACAAAGCCATTGGTGGCAATGGCTGGTAGTTATTACAATGAAGCCTTTGCGCAAGTGAAAACCAAAACACCTGCTTACAGCCAAAGCTTCACAAACCATGTTTATCATCAATACACATTGGTAACGCAATATATTTGAAACCGCAAAAAAAACTGATGGAACATCAAAGCAAAGAATTTCATCAGTTGCCTATTACCCGGTGCCCTTGCATATGCAAAAAGCTCATCTGGACCCCCGTTACAAAAAGGCGATTTCCCGGTAACTGAAAAACTAAGCAATACCGTAATTTCATTGCCCATCCATACGGAGTTTGATGAACCAACACTTGAATATACTTAAGTGTGCTTGAGTTCGCTAAACAGTAAATTCAGCCAAACTTATTTGAATCCCCGTCATTAAAACATCATCGGGGATTTTTTTAATTTCACCAAGTGCAAAAGATGTAACTTGTCCTCGTTTTTTAAAACAAAACAAACCCATGAATAACCTTTCCGATTTTTGCGCCCATGAAACAGCCGTTATTGATGAAGGTGAAATAGGCCGGCATTAGTGTAATCTGGCATTTTTCGTACATCATGCCCAGTAAATGCAAGATTGGCCAAAACTGCAATATTATCAAAACGTTGTTGTTTCAAGCCGGAGGGAATAAAGTTTCAAACAATGTAAAAATGCAAAATAATGTTTCCATATATACTGGCGTTATTTGTGAAGACGATACTCTTTAGCCTCCATGGTGTTTACCAATATTGTAAATCCACGCAAGTGCCGTTGTGCGCAAAGGTTCTTACGTCCGGACTGTGGCGCTGCATGTGCCAGCATCGTGCCAATGCCACCATTGTTTGCGGACACGATATTGGGCAATTTGCGTTTATCGGTGCAGGGGCAGTGGTAACCAAAGAAGTACTGGCCTATGCGCTGGTGGTTGGTAATCCTACCGCCATAAAGGCTGGATGAGTGAATACGGGCACCGCCTGCAGTTTGATGAAATGGCGCACTTTGCCCCGAAAGCAACGAGGTATACTTGCTCGAAAATAACCAGTTCGTAAAGAAACAAACAATTAAACATACGTAAAAGATGAAAATACTTGTAACAGGCGGCACCGGCTATATTGGTTCGCATACCGTTGTTGAACTGCAACAAAAGGGTTTTGAAGTAGTTATTGTTGACAATTTGTCGAACTCAGAAGCCAATGTTGTTGATCTCGATCGCTTTGATATCCGCACAAGGCCCCATTTTGAATTTGATCTGGTTGACCAGGCGAAAAACAGTAAATTTTTTCACCCGCCACAACGATTTGAAGGGCGTAATCCATTTTGCAGCCTTCAAAGCTGTTGGCGAGTCGGTGGATAAACCTTGATGTATTACCGCAACAACCTGGGTTTCGCTGATGAATATCCTGCAGGGCATGATGGACAATAACATCCCCCAACCTGGTGTTTTCATCTTCCTGCACCGTTTACGGGCAACCCGATGAACTGCCGGTTTCGGAACAGGCACCCATTAAAAAAGCCGAATCGCCCTATGGCAATACCAAACAGATTTCGGAAGAAGTCATTCAGGACACTATCAGGTCATCCTCGGTAAAAGCCATCGCGTTGCGTTATTTCAATCCCATTGGTGCCCACGAATCAGCCAAAATTGGCGAATTGCCCCTGGGTGTGCCCAACAACCTGGTGCCTTTCATTACCCAAACAGCCATTGGACTGCGCCAGCAATTAAGTGTGTTTGGCGAAGATTACAACACCCCCGACGGAACAGCAATACGCGATTACATCCACGTGGTTGACCTGGCACAGGCACATGTGGTAGCCGTGAGCAGGATGATTGAAAACAACATGAAAAAACCTTTCGAAATTTTCAATCTGGGTACAGGCAATGGCTATTCTGTTTTAGAGGTAATCAAGTCATTTGAGAAAGTATCAGCAAGCAAGCTAAACTATAAAATCGTTGGCCGCAGGGCAGGCGATGTAGAACAGGTATGGGCCGATCCCGCTTTTTCAAATGAAGAACTTGGCTGGAAAGCAAAAAAATCATTGGATGAAATGACCGCTTCGGCCTGGAAGTGGGAGAAAAAGTTGAGGGGGGAAAGATAAACTCCGAATACTAAACAACAAAGATTATTCACTTATTCAACTTATCATTTTCTCAAACTTTGCACTTTTCAATCCGGTTACCATGATCCCTAAGGCCGAAAACATTAATACAGAATTTAAAACCTCTTTTGGTGATGAGGTAATAATTTCCTTGGTGGCTTTTTGCAATGCAGGTGGAGGTGCTGTTTATTTAGGCTTAGATGATAAAGGAAATATTAAGGGTGTGGTGTTGAGAAAAGAAAGTATTGCTGAATGGCTGAATGAGATAAAGAGCAAAACTACACCAGCCATTATCCCCAATGTTAATATACAACTTCATAATGATAAAACAATCGTGGTGCTTTCTGTGGCAGAGTATCCCGTGAAGCCGGTGTCGATGAAAGGCAGGTATTTTCAGCGTCGTACCAATGCCAATCATCAATTGTCTGCCATCGAAATTGCCGATTTAAGTTTACAGTCACGACAGGTGTCATGGGACACATATCCCTATTCCGGTGCCACTTTTAAGGATTTAAATATTGAAAAAATAAATCGGTTCATTGGTAAAGTGAATCAAACGGGCCGGTTTACGCTGCCTGCAGATGCATTACCAGCAATGGAAAAACTTTCCATGTTGGATAAGGGCATTCCATCCAATGCAGCCATGATTCTGTTTTCGAAAAACGATCTGCGCTATAATGTGCATATCGGACGATTTAAATCGCCTTCGCTCATCATTTCAGATAAAATGATTAGTGGAAATCTTTTTGATGTGTTGGAAGAAGCAATGCAAACCATTCTCGGCCATTTAAAATTTGCATTTGAGATTACTGGTAAATCAACCGAGCGTATTGAAATACCTGAATATCCTTTGGATGCAATACGTGAATTGCTGGTCAATGCCATTGTCCATCGCAACTATCAGAGTCCTACTGATATTCAAATCCGTGTGTACGATAATAGTATTAGCTTTTTCAATCCCAGCGGATTGTTCGGAAACATAACCGTTGACGATTTAAAAACTGACAGCTACCAGGCAAGCACCCGTAACAAACAAATTGCAGAAGCGTTTTATCTCACCAATGAAATCGAAAAATATGGTAGTGGCTTTATTCGTATCAGAAAAGCGATAGCAGCTTATCCATCAATGAGGTTTGAATACCGTAACATGAACCATGGGTTTTTAGCAGGTTTTAGTTATGTAACACAAAAAATATCCATGATGCAAACCACTGTGGAAACCACTGTGGAAACTACTGTGGAAACTACTGTGGAAACACTTTTACAGTTGATCAGACAAAAACCCGGAATTACTCAGAGTGAATTAATGAATAAACTAAAATTAAGCAGGCGGGGAGTTGAATGGCATATTAAAAGTCTGAAGGAAAAAGGTATCCTCAAAAGATCAGGAACCCAAAGGGGAAAAGGTGGCCGATGGGAAGTATTTGAGGTCTGAGGTGTGTTAACCATTGGCTTTTAACCAGCCACAAACACTAAATAACGATAAAAGAAACTACAAAAGAAGAAGAAACAAAATGACCCACAAGTACATAAATCCCAAATCCAAGGGCACCTCCCAACTTTTATCTTTATACCCTTCGACTTTGCTCAGGGCATCGCTTTTGTCTTTTATCTTAACCCACATATAATCTAAAAGAAACAAAATGATCAACAAAAGCAAAAAACGTAAATTCAAAGTCACATCCCAACTTTTATCCCTGCCTGTCGATGCAGTCAGGCAAGTTTATACCTTTGTCTTTTATCTTAAAACAAAAAAACACAACCCATTGTCATGAAAAAAATACTAATCACCGGAGGTGCGGGATTTATTGGTTCGCACGTAGTACGCTTGTTTGTAAACAACTACCCGCAATACGAAATTTACAACCTGGACAAACTAACTTATGCAGGCAACCTTTTCAACCTGACGGATATAGAGAACAAACCCAATTATCATTTTATCAAAGCCGATATTGTGGACGGGGAGCATATCATGCAATTGTTCGAACAGCACCGTTTTGATGACGTAATACACTTGGCCGCCGAATCGCATGTGGACCGCAGCATTGCCAATCCCATGGAATTCATTATGGCCAATATCGTGGGGACCGTAAACCTGTTGAATGCAGCCAAATTTTACTGGAAAGACGATTTCGAAAACAAACGCTTTTACCATATCTCCACAGATGAGGTGTATGGTTCGCTTGGCGATACCGGATTCTTTACCGAAGACACTCCTTACGACCCCCACAGTCCCTACTCCGCCTCCAAAGCCAGCAGCGACCACTTGGTTCGGGCTTATCATGATACGTACAACTTACCTATCGTAATTTCTAATTGCTCAAACAATTATGGCCCAAACCAGTTTCCTGAAAAGCTTGTTCCGCTCTTTATCAATAATATACGCAGCAACAAACCACTGCCTGTTTACGGGAAGGGTGAAAATGTGCGCGACTGGCTGTATGTAATTGACCATGCCCGTGCAATTGATGTGATTTTCCATAAGGGAAAAGATGGTGAAACCTATAACATTGGCGGCCATAACGAATGGACAAATATTGACCTGATCAAACTGCTCTGCCAGGTGATGGACGAGAAGCTTGGCCGCGAGACAGGTACTTCTGAAAAACTGATCACCTATGTAAAAGACCGCGCCGGCCACGATTTGCGCTATGCCATTGACTCTGCCAAGCTACAACGCGAACTTGGATGGGTGCCCTCCCTGCAGTTTGAAGAAGGCATCCGGCTTACGGTAGATTGGTACCTGAATAACCAGGAATGGCTGGAAGAGGTAACCTCGGGCAACTACCTGAAGTATTATGAGGAGCAGTATGTGAAGCGGTGATAATTTGTTATAATTGGTAATTGTAAGCTTTTATAATTATTATCTGATGATTAAGACTCAAATCTTTTTTGTGTCACTAAAAAATCACTTGGTCTGATTTATAAAACACACTGATTTATATAAAGACTTTAATTGATTGTTATCTCCAACATTTTGAGTTTTTTACAAAAAACATTGTTGGATAATAAAAGAATTCCTACTTTTGCACTCCATTTTAGAAATCTAAATTAATTATTAACAACAAATTTCATTATGAACCAGTACGAAACCGTTTTCATTGTAACTCCCGTTTTGTCTGATGAACAGATGAAGGAAGCGGTAAAGAAGTATCAGGGTTACCTGATCGAAAATGGTGCTGAAATTGTGCACGAAGAGCATTGGGGCATGCGCAGGCTGTCCTATCCCATCCAGAAAAAATCAACCGGATTCTACCACCTGGTAGAATACAAAGCTTCCGGTGAGTTTATTGCTGAGTTGGAACTATCGCTCAAACGCGACGAACGCATCATCCGATTCCTTACCGTCAAGCTCGACAAACATGCCATCGCATACAACGAGAAAAAACGCAAAAAAGTGAAAGACGCTAAAGAAAAAGGTGAAGCCTAAACAAATTCAGTAATCCATTTAAACCAGAAACAATGGCACAAGGAAATTCAGAAATTAAATATTTGACACCCATCGCAGTTGACACCAAAAGGAAGAAATACTGCCGGTTCAAAAAAAATCGCATCAAATACATCGACTATAAAGATGGCGATTTCCTGTTAAGGTTTGTGAACGAGCAAGGCAAACTGTTACCAAGACGCATCACCGGAACCTCAACAAAATATCAACGCAAAGTGGCCCAGGCCGTGAAACGTGCCCGTCACCTTTCGCTCATGCCTTACGTAGCTGACTTACTTAAATAATCAGGAGGAACAATCACATGGAAGTAATTCTTAAACAAGATATCGAAAAGCTGGGATTCACACATGATACCATAACCGTTAAAGATGGTTATGCGCGTAATTATCTTATCCCCAGAGGCATGGCCGTTATCGCCAACCCAACGAACCGTAAAGTTGTTGCCGAAATCCAACGTCAGCAGTCATTCAAAGCCGAAAAGGTAAAAACACAGGCCGAAACCATTGCCGGTGGTTTAAAAGATATGAAACTCCGCATCCCTGCCAAAGCAGGTACCTCAGGCAAAATTTTTGGATCGGTGAATGCCGTTCAGATTGCAAATGCCATTAAGGAAGAGCGTAATATCGAAATCGACCGCAAGAAAATCGTAATGAATGCCGAAGCTATCAAGGAATTGGGAACTTACAAAGCCAAAATCAGGTTGCACAAAGAAGTGCTTGTTGAACTGGAGTTTGAAGTTTTCGCTGAGTAGCTAAACTAAAAAATTGTACTTTTAAAGCCCGAATCCACAAACGATCCGGGCTTTTTTTATTGCATTATGATTACACGCAACAAAGCAAAACTTATCAGTGTCCTGCGCTTACCAAAATACCGGAAAAAACACGGCCTCTTTATCGCCGAAGGCACCAAGCTTATCCTCGAATTGCTGCAAAGCACTTTCGGAATAGATGAAATTTATGCTACCTCCGATTGGATAAAACAACACCGCGAGGCATTCAGGCATGTGGACCATTTGGTGGTACGTGTTGAGCAAAAAGATATTGACGCGGTCAGCAGCCTGAGCACGCCCCCCGATGTACTGGCCATCATCAATAGGCCTGAAAGGGAGATCGAGCCGATACTATTATCAGGCATCCCCACCATCCTGCTCGATGGCATCAACGACCCGGGCAACCTGGGCAGCATTATCCGCTCAGCCGACTGGTTTGGTATCCCTCAAATCGTATGCAGCGAAAACACCGTAGATGCCTATCACCCCAAAGTGGTGCAAGCCAGTATGGGTTCAATCTTCAGATTGCGCATTTATGAAGCTGATTTAATTAAAGTTTTGCGCAACAAACCTGATGGTGTTCCGGTTTACGGAGCTTTTATGGATGGGACCACCATACATCAAACCCATTTAGACACCACAGGAATTTATATCATTGGCAGCGAATCACATGGCATTAGCAAGGAACTTACCAGCCTGATCAATGAGCGCATTGCCATACCACGGCACAACAGTCCCGACAAAACTTCAGAAACCGAATCACTGAATGCCGCTGTTGCGGCGGCCATTATCCTTGCCGAGATGCGCAGGGCTGAACAATTAGGGCATTATCTTTGCTAATCCGCTCGGAAATTGTGCGTAACTTTGCAGCCTAAAAAAGATCTTAAAATGTTTCTTCAACTGGTACTTATATCTGTCATTCTGATTGCCATAGCCTTAGCTGGCCTGGCCATCAAAATGTTTTTCATTAAAGGTGGTGAACTTAAAAAACAATGCGGCAGCGTTGATCCAAAAACCGGCAATCGTTTAGCTTGCTCCTGCGGAAGCGAAGTAAAAGTAAAATGCGAGAATGAAGCCGTGAAAGCATAAAAACTTTCGTTGGTTTTCTTATTAAACAGATTTCTATTAATCTTCAATAAGTTCCAAAAGTCCTTGGGTGGTGTACGTCTCTATACTTCCCTGACTCCCCGACCAAATAAAATGCGCCTCCATACCTCTGTATTGCTCTACAAATGATATGGCCTGCTCATGCCCCATCACCATAAAAGCCGTTGCATAAGCATCGGCAAGGGCAGCATTTTCGGCCATTACGGTAACGCTTAAAAGACTATGCTCCACAGGATAACCAGTTTTTGGATCGATGGTATGGGAATAGCGAATCCCGTCTTTTTCATAATATTTCCGATAATTGCCTGATGTGGCGATGGCCTTGTTTTCAACCCGCACAACTGAACCCACGTGGCGGTCATCTGTTTTTACTTCAGCAGGGGTTTCAATGCCAACAAGCCAGTTGTTGCCATCAGGCTTCTTGTTATGGGCATAAATCTCACCACCCACATCCACAATAAAGGATTCGATACTACGGGCCAACAGCAATTGTGCAATCAAATCAACCGAGTAGCCTTGGGCCACTGCATTAAAATCAAACGAGATGCGAGGATCATCCTTTACAACCCTCCCGTTTTCCAATCTGACTTTTCGATAATCAACCAGGGATTTAAGGCTATCGATGAGTTTAGGGGTAATTTCTGATCTTCCCTTAGGGCCAAAACCATAGGCCCTTACAAGGGGTGCCACCGTAAAATCAAAAGCCCCTGAAGTGGCTTCTGCTACTTGATGCGACAACTTGAAATTGTATAAAAACACAAGGTCTAAATCAACCAAAGAATCGCCCCTGTTCACGCGTGAAAGGATACTTTCCGGTTCCCAAAGCGAAACTGATTGATCAAAAGCTTTTAATAAGGAATCAACTTCTGGTTGAAGATCACGTGATTTGGCATCAAAATAAGTTACCAAATAATATGTTCCCTGCGCTTCTCCTACAAAACTGACAGGTGTGGGTGTCTTTTCGGATTGGCAAGCTGCAAGCATGATTGCAGCAGCAAAAAGCACCATTACAGCTTTTGAAATCCGTATCATAATCGCGGCGGTTTTGAAGGTATAATGCACAAATATACGCTAAAAAACAACCCCACCATGTTGTACATAGCGGGGTTGATCTGTATAAGAGCGGCCATTTTACTAACCGCCAAAATCGTCAAAGGCAATCATTTCATCCGGAACGCCCAATTCATCAAGCATTTTGAATACGGCCGCATTCATCATGGGTGGGCCACAAAGGTAATATTCAATTTCCTCAGGCTCGGAATGGTTTTTCAGATAACTATCCAAAATCACCTGGTGGATAAAACCGGTTTTCCCGGTCCAGTTATCTTCCTTCTTTGGTTCAGAAAGTGCCACATGGAAGTCGAAGTTTTTAAAGTCCTTTTCAATGGCTTCAAAGTCGTCCATATAGAAAAGCTCACGCAATGAGCGTCCGCCATACCAGAATGTGGTTTTGCGGTCGGTCTTTTCGGTGTGGAACAGGTGAAAAAGATGCGAGCGCATGGGCGCCATACCGGCACCTCCGCCTATAAACATCATTTCGCGCTTTGTTGGCTTAATAAAGAACTCACCATAAGGGCCCGAAATGGTCACTTTGTCGCCGGGTTTACGAGAGAAAACAAAGGAAGAACAAATACCAGGATTCACATTCATAAAGCCACCCTTTTTTCTGTCCCAGGGCGGTGTAGCAATGCGGATATTGAGCATAATGATATTTCCCTCAGCCGGGTGGTTGGCCATGGAATAGGCCCTGAATATGGGTTCGGGGTTCTTCATTTTCAAATCCCACATATTGAATTGATCCCATTCGTCGCGGTACTCCTCTTCAACCTCCATGTCTTTAAAGTCCACTTCGCATTTAGGTACATCTATCTGAATGTAACCACCGGATTTGAAGTCAAGGTGTTCGCCTTCGGGCAATTTCACAACAAACTCCTTTATAAAAGTAGCCACATTGTGGTTGGAAACAACAGTACATTCCCATTTTTTGATACCAAAAATCTCAGGTTCAACGTGAATTTTCATGTCTTCACGCACCTTTACCTGGCATCCCAAACGAAAGTTATTCTGTATTTCTTTGCGGGTAAAATAGCCCTTTTCGGTAGGCAGGATAGAACCTCCCCCATCGAGCACCTGGGCTTTGCACATGGCACAGGTACCTCCACCTCCGCATGCAGATGGCAAAAATATCTTGTTGTTCGACAAGGTATTTAGTAAAGTTGATCCGGGATCAACTTCCAGTACTTTTTCATCATTGATGGTAATTTTGACCTTCCCTTGAGGTAGCAGTTTTTTTCGTGCGTAGAGCAGCAAACTCACCAACAGTAGAATCACGATGAGAAAGAAAACAATACTCACCAGGATTATGGTTCCGGTTCCGGTAGCTAATATCGTCATTGTTTAAAATGATTATTATTTACATTCAATTGTTTACAGTTTAATACCCAGAAAACTCATAAAGGCAATACCCATGAGCCCTGTTATGATAAAGGTAATGCCGAGTCCACGCAAAGGGCCTGGCACATTGGAATACCTGATTTTTTCGCGGATTGCAGCTATGCCTACTATGGCGAGGAAAAATCCAACACCGGAACCCAATCCAAAAGAGGTGGCCTGCGCCAGGCTTTGATATTCGCGTTCCTGCATAAATAGTGATCCACCAAGGATGGCGCAGTTAACTGCAATCAGTGGCAAAAAGATACCTAACGAGGCGTAAAGTGCCGGACTGAATTTTTCGACGACCATTTCTACAAGTTGCACCATGGATGCAATTACCGAAATGAATACGATGAAGCTGAGAAAACTCAGGTCAATGTCAACAAAGCCGGGGTTGAGCCAAGCCAATGCACCAGGTTGGAGCACATAAAAATTAAGAAGGTAATCCACCGGCACCGTGATGCCCAATACGAATACAACGGCCAAACCCAATCCAAATGAAGTTTCAACTGTTTTTGAAACCGCCAGGTATGAACACATGCCTAAAAAATAGGCAAATACCATGTTGTCAACAAAAATTGATTTGACAAATATGTTAAATAGCTCTTGCATAGCTGATTATTTATTTCAGTTTGGAAATTTATTTTTCTTCAATAAGTTGAGGATTACGTGCACGCTGTATCCAAATGATGACTCCCACCACTATCAAAGCCATTGGGGGCAAAATCATAAATCCATTGTTTACATAACCAAAATCATAAAAGGCCTGGGGTATTATTTGGTAATCCCATAAGGTGCCTGATCCAAATAATTCGCGGGTAAAACCTACCGCAAGCAGCACCCACCCGTAACCTAAAGCGTTTCCAAAACCATCGAGCAAGGAAGGCCATGGTTTGTTGGCAAGTGCAAAAGCCTCGAGTCGCCCCATGATGATACAGTTGGTGATAATCAAACCAACAAATACCGATAATTGTTTGCTTACGTCATACACATAGGCTTTGAGAACCTGGTCAACCAGGATTACAAGGCTGGCAATAACTGTAAGCTGTACAATAATTCTGATTCGCGGAGGGATGCCATTGCGCATCAGCGAGATAATTACATTTGCAAGTGTCATAACGGCGATAACCGAAAGCATCATTACAAATGAAGGCTTCAGCTTGGCAGTAACGGCCAGGGCCGAACAAATTCCCAGCACTTGCACAGTAATGGGATTGTCAACATTCAAGGGATTGGTTATCAGTTTCCGGTTTTTAGCCGAAAAAAGTGGTTCTCTTTCTTTTACTTCTGCACTCATTTTTATCCTTGTTTTTTAAAGAATGGAACATAGCTTTCAATAACATTCTCAATCATATCGTTTACGCCATTGCTGGTTATGGTACCTCCTGAAATAGCATCAACTTTATGCTTCTGTTGGTTAGCGGGAAAATTTGAAACCCCGCCTTTCACCACCTGAACGGAAACAAAATTACCATCGGGACCTAACAATTGCTTGTCCTTAAACTGGTCTTGGAACATATTGGTGTTTATCTCTGCACCCAAGCCGGGGGTTTCCGCCTTGTGATCGAAGGTAACACCGGTTACTGTGGAGAAATCTGATTTAATGGCCATATTACCCCAGACAGGGCCCCACAAGCCAGCACCAAGCAAGGGTATGATATAGGTTTTTTCACCTTGTTTATCAATTACATAAAGGGGCAAGCGAAATGGCCTTTTCTGCGATTTATTAAATAGTTCAGTCTTCAGGTTGAGATTGAAAGCCTCGCTGTTTTGCTTTTCGTCACCGCTGTAGTCGGCAAGCACATTACCGTCCTGGTCAATGACGATCATATTGGTGATGTGCCCGTTAAACACTTCAATGGCATTTTCAACTGACACATCTTGCATGCCGGCGGCTGCGAGTATGCTTTGCATTTTGTCGATGGCCTGATTGCGTTGCTGCATCGGCTTGAGGAAAGTAGCCGCTGAGGAAAGCACTGCTGCTACTACAACAACCATAATGGCGGCATACCTGAAAATATAAGCGTTACTATACATGGTTTATTAATTTTTTCGTTTTTTTATCAGGCCTTTATTGCAAGTTTCGCACGTTTCAAACGCTTCTTGATATTTGCTTGCAACACATAGTGGTCAATCAATGGGGCAAATACGTTGAGCAGCAGAATCGATAGCATCATGCCCTCGGGGTAGGCCGGGTTGAATACCCGGATCAATACCGCAATAAAGCCGATGAGAAAGCCATATATGTATTTTCCGCGTGCTGTTTGGGTGGCCGAAACAGGATCAGTGGCCATATAAACGGCGCCAAAGGCAAACCCGCCCATGATCAGGTGCTGGTAGGCGGGGATGTTCATATAATCATTCAGTCCCCAAAGGTTAAAAAGCAAGCCCATGACAAGGCCGCCTGCAACCACCGAAAGCATAATACGCAGACTGGCTATTCCGGTAAAAATTAAAACCAAGGCTCTAACATGATGGCGAGCGTTGATGTTTCACCTATACTACCGGGTATGGTTCCCAAGAACATGGCCCAGTCGGAAGGCAGTTTATCAGCATCTAGCACGAGCAAATGGCCGAGCGGAGTTGCACCTGAATAGGCATCTGCCTTTTCGGCAATCAAACTTTGTCGCCCGACATTTCGACAGGATAGGCAAAAACAGGAAGGCTCGCGCTGTAAGTGCCGGGTTAAGAATATTCATGCCTGTACCACCAAAAACTTCTTTTCCGATTACAACGGCAAAAGCTGTGGCAACGGCTACCATCCACAATGGAACATCCGGCGGCATAACAAGCGGTATCAACATACCCGATACCAAAAAACCTTCGTTAACCTCATGTCCGCGCGACTGGGCAAAAGCAAACTCTATTCCCAATCCCACCACATAGGATACAACTATGATGGGCAACACCTTTACCAGGCCAAAACCTATCATGGGCCAAAAGTCATACGCCATGCCTTGCGATAGAAAATGCTGGTAACCTACGTTCCAGATTCCAAAAATCAATGGAGGCAACATGGCGAGCACAACAATGATCATGGTGCGTTTCATATCAATGGCATCCCTGATATGTGCACCGCTCTTTGCAACTACATTTGGGACAAACAGAAATGTTTCAAACGCATCAAAAGTGGAGTGTAGCTTATGCAATTTTCCACCCTTTTCGAAATGCGGCTTTTGTTTGTCAAGAAAATCCCTCAGAACCTTCATGTTTCTTATATAAATTATTGTGTTAGTCTAACTCATTTCCTTGCGCATCAGGTCGAGCCCTTTGCGGATAATTTCCTGTATTTCTGTTTTGGATGTATCGATTACTTCGCAAAGGGCAAAATCCTCTTCATCCACTTCGTAAATACCAAGCTGCTCCATCAGGTCAATATCCTCAACCATAATAGCTTTAATCAATTGCATAGGGTAAATATCAAAGGGGAAAACCTTTTCGAAATATCCTGTCATTACAAAGGCCCGTGGACCTCCATGCAGATTGGTGTCGAGTTTATACTTGCGGTTTTTAAAAAGAAAGGCAGGGAATGACTTCGACATGCTGAATTTTTTCAATCCCGGCAGAGCCCATCCAAAAAACTCATGATAATCACCTTCGGGAATTATCGTAAGCTGATCGTTATAGAAACTGATATAGCCATCCAATTCAACCTTTTTGCCTGTAAGCACATTTCCACTTATGTAGCGCTTTTTCACATCCGTAACATTCCCTTTTACAAAGGGCTCAACTGCCGCACCAATCAGTGTTTTATAGTATTTCGGCTTTAGTACCTCCGATCCTGTTAAGGCTACTATTCGTTCGGCATTGTAAGTGCCGCTCAGAAACAGCTTGCCAATTGACAACACATCTTGTGGATAGCAATACCAAACAACTTCGCCCTTATTTATGGGATCGATTTTGTTGATCTGTACGCCAACATTACCAGCAGGATGTGGTCCGGAAAACTGATTGATCTGCACCCCTTTTGAATTGGTAAACACCTTGGAGTGGGTAACATCAGCATCCACATTCAAATGTACCTTGCCTTTGGTAAGCTTTGCCAGGACATCAAGACCGGCCTGAAAAGCATCACCCTGTCCGTGTACAATTAAATCGTAATCGGCAGCCAATGGCGCGGTGTCAAATGTTGAGATAAATATGGCCTTAGGCTCATCGGCAGGATTTGCGATAACCGAATAAGGCCGCTGACGCAACATAGGCCAAACACCACTTTGCAGCATTTTTTCAATAATAGCCTCGCGCCCAATCGACTTGGGATCGGCTGATTCAAAATCAATGGCTTCCTGCTTGTCGTCTGCTTCGATTTTTATCTCGAGCAGCAGGCGCTTAGGACCTCGTTTAATCTCTTTTACCTTACCACTCACGGGTGAAGTAAACTTAATATTCTCACGTTGTTTATCAAAAAACAAAGGCGTTCCCGCTTTCACAGAATCGCCTTCCTTGACCAGCAATTTTGGGAAAACACCAATGAAATCAACTGGCTTGACGGCAAACTGGTTATTCTTTAAATCAACAACGGTTTTTTCGGCTTCTCCTATCAGGTTGATATTGAGCCCTTTTTTGATTTTTGTGACGGTTGACATATCTACCTTCATTCATATTTAAATAAGATGCAAAGAAACGAATTAATTATGTTTAAAAAAACCTCTTTGATTCAAAAACACAGGCTCCAACCCAAGAACTGCATCAAATATTAAGTTGATCTATATCAACTTTTAATTATTCTCATCGCACTTATTTAACCGGAAAGAGGATTATGGCCCGGGTTTTGCACTATATTTGTATTGTTCTAAGTTGATAAAATGACAAGGTTAACCAAATTACAGAACCAATGATGAAATTGAAAATCCTTCCAGTATCGTTTGTCATATTGCTCCATATGGCAACGGTAGCCCATAATTATCCTTTCGATTTCGAAAATAAGCAATACAATGAGCAGGTGCAAACTGTTTTGTTTCATCCTTTTGGTGAGCAATTGCTCGATCCTGTTTTTGATTTGCGCGAACCTGAAAAGCTTTTACTTTCATTTGACCTGCTTGGTGACCTTGCCTCGGTTTTCCAATACACCATCATTCATTGCAGTCACAATTGGGAGCCCTCCGAACTGCAGCCCTCTCAGTATATTAATGGATATCATGAAGATGAAATCAGGGATTACCGTTTTTCGGTCAACACACTAACCCCTTACATCCATTACAGGCTTGAATTCCCTTCAAATAACCTGATTCCCATCTTATCCGGCAATTACCTTTTGGTGGTGTACGACCAGGATATGAGCGAAGATAAAATACTGCTTACACGTCGTTTTCAGGTTGTAGAACAAAAGGCTGGTATTGTCGCACGGGTAGCCCAACGGCCTCGTAACCCGGCTTATGCCACCAAGAAACACCAACTTGATGTGGAGGTGCGCTATGAAGGGGTTTTTAACTTGAACCCGAATGAATCCATCAAGCTGGTAATAAAGCAGAATGGCCGCGATGACAATGCCATCTATAACTTAAAACCAAGTCATATTTATGGCGACAAACTCACCTATGAATATACAGAGGAAACAGTTTTTGACGGGGGCAACCAATTCCGCAATTTCGACATGAAAAGCTTTAAATACCAGTCGGAGCGCATTCAGGCCATTTTTATGCAAAATGAACATTACGAAGTCAGGCTATGGCCCGATGAAAGCCGGACCTTTAGCAGCTATGTGACAGAACCGGATCTGCACGGCAAAAAATATATTCAGGCACGCACTGAACAAATAACTGATATTGAGGGAGATTATGCCTGGGTTGAGTTTTTCCTGAAATATCCAGCCCCCCTAACCCATGGTGATCTTTATATTATAGGTGCATTGAACGATTTTAGGCTTGATGTTAAAAGCCGGATGAACTACAATTACAGACTGAAGGGTTACGAGGCATCCCTGTTTCTGAAGCAAGGCTATTATAATTATTTGTACGGCATATTGGAAAGGGGCGAAACTGTAGCGGATATCACACTTATTGAAGGCGACCACTGGGAAACCCAAAATGAATACACCATCATGGTTTTTTACCGTAGGCCAGGCACCAGTTATGATCAGCTTATTGGTTACCATTCGCTTGTGGCGCACCAATAGTTGGTTAAAATAGTGTTTGAAAATCTTTTGAACTTGAGGCCGATTCCACCGTTTAAGTTTGTGTTGGGCCCGTTCCCAATTTCCCGTTCTATCACGATATGTCCCATAATTAGACGATACTTTATTTTGGGATAATACAAAACCCTTCATTTTCTGATTCTTACATTTCTGGCCTTGGATTTGTAATGTTGATTAAAACACATATGACAGGCCAAGACTTTCGGTTAGAAAAATACGCTTGGGGGCAAAATTTTAAAGGTTAAAACCGCAGTTCCTTTTAGAAGGGACAAAAATACTGAAAGACAGTTTTTCATCATCTGATGTGTTTCAAATTCCGCCGGGGTTCATCCCTGGCGGTCTTTTTTTAGGGCTGTTTTAGCCAAATCTGATCTGAGGCATCGAGATAAAGGGGCAAAGCTGCTGAGCCATACCATTGATACAAATCTGCTAGAAGAAGCCTTGATCGAATGGCCGGATCAGTATTTACCAATGAATCAGCTTCATCAATGCTCGCTACATTCAAAATAAACAGGCCACGATAAGCCTTGTCATTTTTCATCAAAGGCCCTGCCACTATCATTTTGCCGTCATCCACGAGTTGTCTTATATTTTGCATATGGCCGGCAAACAAGCTGTCGCGTATGGCTTTATCTTCAATCTCGACATCACCGGTTTTAAGAATGGCCAACACATACATTTTCATTCCATAAACGTCGGCCTGTAATTGCTGCGCAAGCGCAGCATCATAATTGGGGTTGGTTTGCTGTGCATTCGCCGCCAAAGCAAGAAAGCACAAAAGAAATCCTATCGATAGTATTTTAAACATAAGGCATAGTGTTACTTAATAACAACTTACGATTGTCTATATCATGGGGCGATCCTGGTAAAGGAGCAGATAGCAACTTCTCGACCTCCACAGGCATTAAATCCATGAAACACAAAGAAAACGCTTTTTTCAGTATGGCAACAACAACATTCATTTTTTCAACATGGTTTTTCATTGAACGGTTTGCCAAATGGGACATGAAATTAATCAGATTCAGGTGCTCTGAAACTATACGAACACTAAACAATACCTAAGCAGATGACCCAAATCCATTAATTACTACTTTTGCCGGTCACTTGCCCAAGCCATGCCGAAAACGAATTACATCAGTTACCTAATTGCCCTATTGTTTATCGTAGGTTTTGTGGCAACAGCAAAGACGCAACCCGGCCCGCCTTTATCATCCTATAATTTTCAGCTCGAAGGCAATATACACTATGGTTTTTTCGCACAGCATCACCTGGAAATGGAAAGGTTTAACAGCCATTTTCCAGCCTATGAGTTGCTTTTTCAGCGGGCTACCTTTGGAGAAGATATGTGGGAAGCCTTGTATAGTTACCCCTTTGTTGGAATTGGCGCATGGTACTCGCCAATGGGTAGTATGGAAGAGATGGGCGAATCCTATGCGTTGTTTCCTTTTATCAATTTTCCATTGAATAAGGAGATTCAGCACAGCCTTAATTTTCGCGTCGGACTTGGATTGGCTTATCTGACAAACAAGTTTGAGCCACGTGAAAATCACAGAAATTTTGCCATTGGGTCGAACCTAAACGTTATCATAAGCCTTCATTTTAATTACCGTTATCGGCTAAGCGATTTTATAACTTTAACGGCATCAGCAGGATTGACACACTTTTCTAATGGATCCATGAAGACCCCAAACATTGGCATCAATATCCCTTCTTTTTCTATCGGACTCTCGTCCTTTTTGAGCAAACCCAACCCCTATCTGGACAGAAAACTATTGCCCGAGCTATACCTTTTTGAGTTTGATGGTAAAAGATGGTTCTCCATTGAACCGACGCTGGCAGTTGGTTATAAGGACATGACCCAACAATTGGGCGAGAGTTTTATGGTGTACCATATGTCAGTCAATTTCATGAAGCCGATTTCGTTGAAAGGAAAATTTGGTTTGGGTATTGACGCCAGCTATGATGCATCCCATCCCGCACAGCTTAAGCGAAAAAATATTGATTATGAGAGTAATTGGCAAATTGTAAAGCCAGGAATATCTGCTATTTACGAAATGGTGATGTCGCAAACTTCATTCGTTTTTCAATTGGGTTCGCACTTGGGAGGTCTCGAAAATTCCAGAGGAAATATCTACCAGAAAATAGGCCTTAAACGCTACTTCAACGAAAATATATATGGCTCCATTACGCTAACAGCCCATTTGGGACGCGCCGATTATATTGGTTTCGGACTTGGCTATCGTTTTGATTTTAAATATTATTAGCCTCTTAAACTTAGGGAATTAATGCAAAGCACACTAAGGACTTACCTACACTACTTGGCAAAAGCAAAATGGCTCTTGTCCTTGCTTGTGCTGCTGGCATCAGCCTCGTGCACAAAAGACCCTGTTGGATGCATAAAATCGACCGGTGAAATCAAAGCTGAAATGCGCCCAACCGAGCATTTTCAGGCTGTATTGGCCACTGATAATATCGATATTACTTTTCAATATGTTGACAATCCTGATGATGTTGGAGTGGAGGTATCAGCAGGCCGTAATTTATTGCCAAAAATAAAAGTTGAAAATGAAAAGTTTGTGCTTCGTATCCCTGGCGACAGTCTTAATCCTGGCTCAATCGACAGCCTGGACCGATTGGTAATTACCAATGAAAACCAATGTAATTGGGTCAGAAGCTTTGAAACACCCATAACAGCCAACATCTATTATCACGATTTGAAGCATCTCGAATACAGGTCGGTTGGAAACATCAACTTCAGCGATACGCTAAGGGCCGACACCTTCAGGCTTGATGTATATGAAGGCAGCGGCAGGATTGACTTGCTGCTGAATACCAAAACAAGTTTTATATCATTTCATTACGGCAGTGCGGAAATTTTTGCCCAGGGACAATCAGGTGTCAGTTATATTTACCAGGCCAGCTATGGCCCAATACGCACTGACGAACTATTCTCCCAGTTTGTTTATATGAACAACCAAAGCACAAACGACACTTATGTACATGCCAATGTCCATTTGGGTGTAACAATATCTTATTCAGGCAATGTATATTACAAAGGCGACCCCAACATAAATTTAACACCTAATGGTACAGGCCAATTAATCAGAATGGAATAATTACCTGAAAACTACATGGCATCCTACTCAAAGATAGCGGGCAAAAAAATTATTTGACAGAAAAAATCAATAGGCTCTGGCAAAATAAACCCTTTGAGCGGAGGGCTCACCGGAATAGATGCACTTGCCTTCCTTCGGGCTTTCCTCAATAGGAATCAAACGGATGGTAGCTTTCGTTTCCTCTTTAATTTTCTGCTCAGTTTCAGCGGTTCCATCCCAATGGGCGAGTAAAAAACCACCTTTTTCGATTTGCACCAGAAAATCATCCCAACTGTCAATCTTATGCGTATTCAGGTTTCTGAAGTCCAAGGCCTTCTGATACAAATTTTTCTGAATTTGGTCGAGCAGGTTCAAAATTTTCTGGTCAAGGTTTTTGATATAAAGTGTTTCTTTCTCCAGGGTATCCCTTCGGGCTACTTCAACCGTTTCCTGCTCCAGGTCGCGAGGGCCTATGGCTAATCTTACCGGGACCCCTTTAAACTCCCACTCGGCAAACTTAAAGCCGGGCTTGTGCGTGTCACGCGCATCAAACTTAACACGAATATTGCGTGCTTCCAATAGGCTTTTTATTTCAGCTACTTTTTCAGAAATGGCATCCAACTGTTCCTGATTTTTATAAATTGGAACAATAACCACCTGAACTGGCGCAAGTTTTGGGGGCAACACCAAGCCATTATCGTCAGAATGGGCCATAACAAGAGCTCCCATCAATCGGGTGGACACCCCCCAGGAAGTGGCCCAAACATAATCCTGCTTGTTTTCGCGATTTAAAAACTTAACGTCAAAAGCCTTTGCGAAATTTTGCCCTAAAAAATGGGAAGTGCCAGCTTGCAAAGCCTTGCCATCCTGCATCAAGGCTTCGATGCAATAGGTTTCAACAGCACCTGCAAAACGTTCATTGGGCGATTTTACACCCCTCAAAACCGGCACGGCCATCCAATTTTCGGCAAAATCAGAATAAACATACAGCATTTGCTCAGCTTCGGCCAATGCTTCCTGTTTAGTAGCATGGGCTGTATGCCCCTCCTGCCAGAGGAACTCAGCTGTGCGCAAAAATAAACGTGTACGCATTTCCCAACGCACCACATTGGCCCATTGGTTAATCAACAAGGGAAGATCACGGTAAGATTGTATCCAATTGCGGTAAGTATCCCAAATAATCGTTTCGGATGTAGGCCTGATGATCAATTCCTCTTCCAGTTTGGCGTCTTCATCAACAACGATCCCCTTGCCATTGGGATCATTTTTTAAGCGATAATGCGTAACAACAGCACACTCTTTGGCAAATCCTTCAACGTGGGCCGCTTCTTTGCTGAAAAACGACTTGGGGATAAACAAGGGAAAATAGGCATTTTCATGTCCGGTATCTTTAAACATTTTATCCAGTGCCGCCTGCATACGCTCCCAAATAGCATAGCCATAAGGTTTTATGACCATGCAACCCCTTACAGCGGAATTTTCTGCAAGATTGGCTTTCGTTACAATATCGTTGTACCACTGAGAATAGTTATCTTCGCGTTTAGTTAATTCTTTTGCCATCGAATTTTTGGTATAATATTTGTATCTTAAATGAACAATAAAACGCAAAATTAAGAAAAACTATGCGAGCTATTCACATAAATGTTAAGGAGGGTAACAAAATGAAAACCATGAAGATTTTAACCATCGTTTTAAGCTTCGTTATTACAGCCTGCTCAACAAGCAGCACCATACACGACGATGTTTATTACACAAGAGGTGGTCAATCGAGTAACGACAAGGCTACTGTAGCCAAAGCACCGGTGCAAACCTACACAGCGACTGCCGAAAGCAGCAATGCTGACTACAACTACGAATCGTATTACGAGGAAGGTGTGTCAACACCGGTTTACGAAAACACTTCACCAAGTTACACGAAAACCGAAACAGTAACCGAACCCGACGGTACTTCCTTCACTACCACCGAAACTTACTATGATTCGGAATATTCCAGCAGATTCAGGAGATTCCACAGCGGATCGTCCAGCTTTAACTATTATGATGGTTACAATGCCGGATGTTTTGATTGTGGCATGAATAGCATGTATATGGGCTTTGGATCTCCCTATGGCATGGGCTGGTCAATGGGATACGGTTACGGATGGCCACGTTACGGCTATTACGATCCTTGGTATGGCTATTACGGTTCATACGGATATTATGGATACGGATTCGGTAGCAGATGGGGATACGGGAGCAGTTACTGGGCAGGATACAACCACGGCTATTGGAACGGTTACTATGACGGAGGAGGATACGGCAACTGGTATGGCGATGCCCACAGACCAGGTGGTAGCAGCAGGTATTACGGCCATCGTGGCAGCTACGGCGGAGGAACTACAGTTCCAAGTGGCTCCCCAAGGGGCAATATTACCAAATCAACAGAAGTAGGTTCACCAAGAGGAGCCCGTACCTCTGACACTGATATCCGTCAGGAAGCAGCTACTTCCACACGTGGATCTGTAGCCGGAACACGTCCTGACCAAAGCAACAGGCAAGCTGCAAGTGCCAGGCCAGAGCGCGGTGAAACCCAAACAAGGGATCGCGTTGAAAGGCCAGCCAATACCAGAACACAGGCTGAAACAAGGCCTGTAGTGCAGCGTCAGGAAGCCGCAAGGCCCGCAGCTTCTGAAAGAATCAATGAATACAAGCAGCGCTATGAGCGTCCTGCTTCTACTGAAACACGTCAGCAAGCACGCGAACAGCGGTATGAAAGACCTAAAAACTATACAGCGCCCAATGTGCGTCAGCCTAAATCGAGTAACGAATACGTAAGGCCACAAGCTGTTGAGCAAAACAGGCAATCGCAGAGGAGCCAACCGAGTGCACGCCCAAGCGCACCTACACAAAGGCAACCTGCGGCAAGCCCATCAAGGTCAACTACCAGAAGCCAGCCTTCAACTGTGAGGAGTCAACCTACACAAACCCGACAGTCGAGCACACCTTCACGTAGTGTAAGCACACCCACAAGAAGCTCGAGCCCGGCAGTAAGCACACCTTCGCGCAGCTCGTCAAGTGGAAGCAGCTCAAGTGGAAGCAGCAGGGGCAGTAGCTCCTCCAGCCAAGGTGGTGGACGCAGGTAATATAAGGAATTGCCTCTTGCTTATTTAGAGAGATATTTGAGCGTTAAACCGAAACCCACATGCAATTTAACTTAATGGAATCCAACTTCATGTGGGTTTCCTTTTATCTTAACTGAAATAATTTTTACAAAATGAAAAAGATTCAAATCACCCTCATTTTAATGCTAAGCACTATAGCGATGCTTGCACAGAACGAAACCGATGCGCTGCGTCATTCCCAATATTACTATCAGGGTACAGCGCGCAGCATGGCTATGGGTGGCGCTTTTGGGGCCCTCGGCGCCGATTTTTCAACCCTTAGCACCAATCCGGCAGGGCTTGGCATGTACAGGGCATCGGAGTACAGCCTTTCGCCCGACCTGTTTTTCAGCAAAACTGAGTCATCCTACAATGGAATGTTTGGCGACGATACACGCGGCAACATAGGTTTAAGCAATTTTGGTATTGTTTCAACCTATCCGTCATCTTCCACTTCAACAAGTGCCTTAAAATATTACCAGTTTGCTTTTGGTATGAACCGGTTAAATAATTTTGGCAACCGGCATTTTATTCAAGGTGATAATAAGGACCATTCGCGGATAGATGTTTACCTGGATGAAGTTTGGAATATTGATCCTGCTGATATTGAAAATGAAGCTCCCTTCGATTTGTATCCCGCCTGGTACGTATATTTGCTCGACACCATCACCATTGATGGCCTATTGTATTATGACAGCCCGGTTCCTATGGGAGGCGTCAGACAATCGGAAACATCCAAAACCTGGGGTTCGACAAATGAATGGTTGTTTGCCGGAGGAGCAAACCTGAACGATTTTATTTATGTAGGGGCCACACTGGGCTTGCCCTATACACGCTATTTCAGGGAATCGACTTACAGGGAAGAAGATATAATGGATACCATTCCCGGATTTGATTATTGGGACTTTACGGAGAGGCTCGAAACTACCGGCTGGGGAATCAACTTAAAGGTAGGTATCATTGCATGGCCGGTTGATTGGCTAAGAATAGGTGCAGCCGTTCACACCCCTACCTATTATTATGGGTTGAACGACAAGTGGTACACAACAACTGAAGCCAGACTTGGCCCTGATTTCAATCGAAAAAGCTCACCAACAGGTGAATATAATTATACCATTAGCACCCCATTACGCGCTATAGGCAGTGCTGCCATCATCTTTGGTAATTTCGGGACGATAAGTGCCGATTACGAATATGTGGACTATTCAAATATGCGCCTCAGAAGCCTGGATTACAATTTTGCCTTTGAAAACGAAAACATCCGGGATGCCTATACGACCACAAGCAATTTAAGGTTGGGTACCGAATGGCGGGTGGAAAACATTATGTTCCGTGGTGGATTTGCCACGTATGGCAGTCCATATGCCAATAGTTTGAACGATGGAAGCCGCACCAGTATTTCAGCTGGGTTGGGATATACCGGACAAAACTTCAGTGTGGACTTCGCATGGGTGCACAACAGCATGTCGCAGGACTATTATCTCTATTCCTCAGCCAATTA
Organism: Bacteroidales bacterium; assembly: GCA_018400955.1. Classification (GTDB taxonomy): domain Bacteria; phylum Bacteroidota; class Bacteroidia; order Bacteroidales; family F082; genus CALAZZ01. Next base: position 42,867 of record JAGYLH010000005.1, on the reverse strand, counting down.
CACAACCAATGCCACCAAGCAAGACATCAATAGTCAGAATTTCGTTGTCACTTTACGAACAAGATTCTAATTTCTCATGATGAATACTTTGAAAGCGCTGCCGGGAAATTTCCCTGCGGTGCTTTTAGTTTTTTTCCGATAAGCGATTAATCCCGGCCTGTGCTTTCTGATGGATGCTGTTGCGGTATTCATCGGGCTTCATGCTCAAACATTGGTTGTAGGCTTGATAAGCTTTATTGTTTTCACCCAAACTTTCATAAACTGCACCCAGCTTTAAGCATGCATTGGCAGCATAATAGGCTTTATTGTTCGCTCCTGTTTCAATGGTCTTTTGATAGTGTACTATGGCATCGGTCAAATTCCCCATTTCGTGATGAATACGACCCAAGCGATATGTTTTTTCCAATTGTTCATCCATATCGAAATCACCCTTATAATCGGACAGTAAGGCAATCGCCCTTGCGTAATAGCCGCCATCAAACAACAAACGTGACTTAAGCAAAACCGTATTCGGTGTGATGCCTTGCAAGGCTTCACGATGTGCCTGTTTGTCAGCGTCCACCTGGCCGATAGCTGTTTCCAATACAGAAACCATAAGTTTTTTATATCCAACACGCTCATCATCGATAAGTGCCGCCCAGGCCATTTTTCTTTTGGCATCGGCCTTGTAATTAATACCTTTAAATTGGTCAAGGAATTGTTGAAAATAAAAAACAGCTGAATCAGTTTCAAGCTTGCGCAAATAAGCATCAGCCAAAAGATAATCCAAATAATGGAAGGGGAAATATGCCTCGCTTTGTGAACGTGATCGCAATCTGATAATAGCTTCATCGTTGCGCCCTAAACGCATGAGCATATTTGACCAGGCATAGCTCAGCAGCAAATTCGATTCATCAGTCACATCAAAGTGATTAAGCAAGCGTTCAGCCCCTGAATTGTCAGGCATCAGGTTTGTTTCGATAAAACTGAGGAAGAATAAGCTTTCATCCCTAAGGTGTTTTTCATCTGCCCTGCCTGTTGAATTTTCAACAACAGCATACAACATTTCGCGGCCCTGATGGATGGTGCCATGCATCGAAGCCAGGCGCACACCCCAATGATATTGCGGAGGTACACTCCCAACAAGGGCATATAACAGCCCCATACCTGCATTGTTTGGGGCAAAGGCAGGATACAGTTTGCTGTTCTCCTCCAGCAGTAAAAAAGCCCTGCGTATTTCGAATACTGCTGTCATGTATTCACCAAATTTTAATCGGGCAACAGCCCCTTGCAAATTGAGCATAGCCAACGACCATCGGTAATAGGGAGATGAACGATCACCAAAACCAAGCTGTCGCATTCGCTCATTTTTGCGTTCTGTAAGCCTTTTGAATGCATCCTCCTCTTCGCTGATAAACACCGTAAGAAAATCGATATAGTTTTCGAGAACAAGTGGAAACAGGTTGGATGGGTTGTTCTTCTTTTCCACCTGGATATATGCCTGTCCGGCATCGAACTGCAAAGAAAGGATACGTTGGTAAGCTTCTACACAGTTTTTGTTGAAATCAAATTGCTGGGCAGCTGCGCTCCCATTCAGCACTATGAGTATTAAAAACAATTTGATTCCTTTATACATAGGCCTGTAAAAATACAAAAAGGGGATAACCGCCAGGCTATCCCCTTTATTTATTTCTTTTCAACCAATTAAGATGGGTATTCTTCAGCAATTTCTTGATCTACAAGAATTCGTCCGCAGTACTCACAAACAATAATTTTTTTATGCATGCGGATATCCAACTGGTGCTGGGGTGGTATTTTATTGAAACACCCTCCGCAGGCATCCCTTTCAATTTGCACCACAGCGAGGCCATTGCGGGCATTTTTACGAATGCGCTTATAAGCCATCAGAAGACGGTCTTCGATTACTTCTTCGCTCTTTTTTGAACGCTCAAGCAATTCCAACTCTTCCTTTTCAGTTTCCTCAACAATGGATTGCAATTCGGCTTGCTTTATGTCGAGGTCAGCTTTTCGCTCTTCCAGCTTTTCTTTTGCTTTGACAACCTCAACATCAATTTCTTCTAGCTTGGTCGTAAACTCGCGAATTCTTTTATCTGAAAGCTGGATTTCAAGGTTCTGAAATTCAATTTCCTTCGATAAGGAGTCGTATTCTCTGTTGTTACGCACATTCATTTGCTGCTCTTCATACTTGTTGATCAGCATATTGCTCTCTTTTATACTTAGGTGCTTTTCTGAAATGGCTTTGTTGAGCTCCTCCGTTTCGTTCTCGTATTTCTCAATCCTGGTTTCCAAGCCTGCAATTTCATCTTCAAGGTCTTGCACCTCTAAAGGAAGTTCGCCTCTTACAATTCTAATCCTGTCAATTTGCGAATCATTAATTTGCAAGGTGTACAAAGCAATAAGTTTTTGCCTTACACTTACTTCGATAGGATCTTCTACATGTTTCTCTTGCTTTTCAATCTGCTTGTCAGTAGCCATATTTATGAGTTATTATTTTTTTCAAAAAAAGTAGTGTACCGCATTGGTATTCACCTCTGAAATCAGGGGTGCAAAATTAGGAATTTTTTTCTTTATGATGTCACCAATCAATTCTTTTGTAAACTGTTCTGTTTCAAAATGGCCGGCATCAACCAAAATCAGCTTGCCATCGGCCTCAAAAAAGTCGTGGTATTTCAAGTCGGCTGTGATGAAAACATCTGCTTTTGAAGCCTTTGCATCCGAAATAAGGAAAGCCCCTGAGCCCCCACAAAGGGCAACCCGCTGAATGGGTTTATCAATTGTCAGGGAATGGCGCAAAACTTTGTTGTTGAATGTTTTGCCCACAAGCCGAAAGAAATCCTCGGTTGACAAAGGTTGCTTGAGTTGCCCCACCATACCTGCCCCAACCTTGTTAAAAGTATTCTGGAGTGGATAAATGTCATAGGCCACTTCTTCATAAGGGTGGGCAGCAATCATGGCTTGCAGTACCTTTTGAACCAAATAGGATGGCAAGATGGTTTCAATACGATGCTCCGGCTCATGATGGATTTCATTTTTTTTACCCACAAAAGGATTGGCTTCCCCTCCTGCCCTGAACGTTCCAAAACCTTCGAGGTTGTAGCTGCAACAATCATAATGACCTATGTGGCCGGCACCTGCTTCAAAAATAGCAGTGCGCACTTTCTCGGCATGTGCAGAAGGACAAAATGTAACCAGTTTCTTAAGCAGGCCCTCAACTGGTTTGAGAATGCTTATTTGCTCAAGGCCAATTTTATCAGCAATACGGCCGTTCACCCCATGCATTACATTGTCAAGATTGGTATGAGCCGATGCAATGGCAATATCGTTCTGAATGGCTTTGAGCACAGCACGTTCAACGGGGCTTGCGGGTGTTATATGCTTCAAACCTCTAAAAATCAATGGGTGATGCGAAACAATCAGTCCGCACCTTTTGCTGATGGCCTCATCCAGGACTGCCTCTGTTACATCTAACGACACCAAAACCCTTTCTACCAGTTTGTCAGGATCGCCAATGAGCAACCCTGAATTATCATAGGCTTCCTGCAATGACAAAGGTGCTAATTCATGGAGGCTCTGTACTATTTCGCTAATCTTAATTTCCATGGGGACTTATATGGATGAAACTAAATCAATTTCAAAGATCAATTAATTATTAATTCGCTCAAGCAAGTAACATTTAAAATTATTTTGCGTAATTTAGAGGCGTTTATGTTTGACTACTTTTTGCACAAAAGTAATCATTAATTAAAGGAAAAGGAAAGCATTTTAAGGATTTCAGCGTCAAATGAGATAGGGGAAAGAAAACTTAACTGGTAACATAGAAGTGAAATTTTATTGTGCTGACACATCTGCAAAGAGGTGATTGCTGAATTATTGCATTGCTCAAACAAAGGGGGAAAAATTATGCATGCAACTATATATAGGATATTATGGATTTTTTAAGAGTTCTTTTGATTCCTTTAGCCTTGATGTATCAATTGATACTGAATATCCGTCATTTATTATATGACAGTGGTATTTTCAGGTCGAAATCATTTAATTTTCCTACCATTTGTGTTGGTAATTTATCTTTTGGCGGCACAGGAAAAACGCCTCATATAGAATACCTTGTTAAATTGCTTCGCGAAGAATACAAGCTCGCCATTCTTAGCAGGGGCTATAAGCGAAAAACGAGTGGATTTGCATTGGCCTCAGACACTTCTACTTTTGAAACCATAGGCGATGAACCTCTTCAATATGTAAAGAAATTTAATGATGTATATGTAGGTGTTGATACCAATCGCAATAAGGGGATTTCAAAACTGAGGGAATTGAACCCACACCCCGAAATTATTTTGCTTGATGATGCCTTTCAGCATCGACGCACCAATGCCGGCTTAAAAATCTTACTCACCGATTTCCATAATTTATATCCAAACGATTATCTTTTTCCGGCTGGCAATTTAAGAGATATCACGAGGGCATCAAAACGTGCAGATATTATTGTAGTGACAAAAACACCAAAAGTATTCTCCCCATTCACCCGTCGCCGCCTTACCGAGATTATCAATCCCAAGCCGGGTCAATCCCTGCATTTCTCCTACCTTAAGTATGGTAATATGACGCCTGTTTTAAAAAACAGTAAAATCCACACACCACAAGCTATCAGTAATATACTTTTATTTTGCGGCATTGCCAACCCTTATCCTTTGCAAGAGCATCTTTACACACAGTGCAACAACCTCATAGTAATGAAGTTTAGTGACCATCACGTTTATACCAAAAAAGACGTTGCAAATATTATTGATGCTTTTGATGACATATTCAGCAAAAACAAGATTTTGGTTACCACAGAAAAAGATGCCATGCGTTTGATCGATTCTCCGTATTTTAGCCAGCTTAAAGAATTACCGCTATTTTATGTTCCTGTAGCAGTAAAATTTCACGAATCGAAAGGACAGCAATTTGATAATCAAGTAATCGAGTATGTTAGAAAAAATCAAGGAGACAATTGCCTACCTCAGTAAACGGATTGGCGAACAAGCCGAAATTGGAATTATTTTGGGAACGGGTCTCGGTGGACTCGTAAATGAAATTGAAGACGCCATCATTTTTCCTTACGAAGAAATTCCCAATTTTCCTGTTTCAACAGTGCATGGCCACAGTGGAAGGCTAATTTTTGGCCACATCAGCGGAAAAAAAGTAATCGCCATGCAGGGCCGGTTTCATTTTTATGAAGGCTATAGCATGGAAGAAGTCACATTTCCGGTACGTGTGATGAAAATGTTAGGCATACAACTGCTTATTGTATCCAATGCCAGTGGTGGGTTGCGTCAGGAGTTTCAAATTGGCGACCTGATGTTTATAACCGACCATATCAATTTGATGCCCAACCCTTTGATTGGCAAAAATATTGATGAGTTTGGCCCCAGGTTTCCGGATATGAGCGATGCCTATAGTCCCGAAATCCTCCGCAAAGCCAAGCATGTGGCACGAAGGTGTAATATCAATTGCCACGAAGGTGTTTATGTTGCCGTTACAGGCCCCACCTTTGAAACCCCGGCTGAATACTACTATATCAAAACCATTGGGGGTGATGCAGTTGGCATGTCAACGGTGCCGGAAGTGATTGTTGCCCGTCAGATGAAACTTCCCGTTTTTGCTGTTTCGGTGATCTCCGATTTGGGTGTAAAAGGCAAGATTGTAGAAATATCGCACGAAGAAGTGCTGGATGCAGCCGCAACAGCCCAGCCCAAAATGACCACAATCATTAAGGAGTTATTAAAAGAACATTTGTTCTAAACATATATCGCTTGAAGCAGTTAACCCATAAAAACATCTATTTTGCTTCCGATTTTCATTTGGGGGTCCCTGATCACAGCAGTAGCCTTGAGCGGGAAAGGCTGATAGTTGCCTGGCTCGAAAGCATCAAATCTACTACAGCCGAACTCTTTCTGATGGGCGATTTGTTTGATTTCTGGTTTGAGTACAAAACTGTTGTCCCCAAAGGATACGTTCGCCTGCTTGGAAAACTGGCCGAATTTACCGATGCTGGTATTCCGGTTCATGTTTTCAGGGGCAATCATGATATTTGGGCCTTTGATTATCTCCATAAAGAAGTTGGGGTTCAGCTTTATCGCAAACCAGTTATCAGGACTTTCAACAACAAACATTTTTTTCTTGCCCACGGCGATGGCTTGGGCCCGGGGGACACCGGCTACAAATTGCTAAAAAAACTTTTTGAATTCAAGGCTAACCAATTTCTATTTAAATGGTTACATCCTGATATCGGAACACGGATGGGCCTTTACTTTTCACATAAAAGCCGGATTGCCAATGTAGCTCGCGAACAAAAAGCAGAAACACGCGTCCCGGCAGAAGATGAAATGCTTTATCATTTTTGCCAGCAAAAGTTAAAGGAAGGCAACAACATAAATTATTTTATATTCGGACACCGCCACATACCCCTCAACTACCCGTTAAATGCAGCTAGCAGGCTGATAATCCTGGGCGATTGGGTAAGCAATTTTTCTTATGCCGTCTTTGATGGGGAGTCGCTCGATTTGAAGTTTTTCAAATCCAATCCAGCCTAAACATCATTTTATATCTGCCGAAGAAACCACCTTGGCTGGTTGCTAAATTCTGCAATGCAAATCAAAAGCCTGTTAACAATTTGTTAAATAACACCATAGCTATTGCTTTTAGTTGTTTCGGGCTGTATTTTTGTATTTAAGGACGTAATTACCAAAATATTTGTTGTCCTTTTTGTACAACAAATACGCAGGACCAAAAAACAACATCTGATATGAAAAAATTCGTTAGCCTCATTATAGTTAGCTGTTGCTTAGCCCTATTGAGCCCAGTTTTGGCACAGCAATTCTCTTGGGCCAACTCTTTCGACCTTCCTCATGCCAACGAAACAGCAGCGCTCACGGTACATAACAATGGAAGTATTTTTGTTCAAGGTGTATTCAATGCACCCATAAGCCTGCCCTATACAGGTAATGTTTATGTGTTAAAAACATCCGAAACAGGAGAACCTATTTGGCAAGAACACATCACGGGATCTGTTAATATTGGTGACATGGCTGCTACTCCTGATGGGGTGGCTATTACAGGCCAATCAAACGGACCATTTGTTTATCAGGGACAAACCTATGGGCCTGAAGACTATTTTATGTTTGTGATGCATATCAATCATGAAGGCCTGTTAGATTGGCTGCACACCGATATTACCAAATATGGCGGACATACCAATATAGCTGTTGGTGATGAAAATGAAATTGCTGTTCGAACACGCGGACAATACAATTTAAGCGACTGGATATTGATTTTTAATGCAGGTGGAAACATCATTAAATCCAAGCAAATAGTACCCGGCTTAACCTTGATAGTTGACATGGCATATCAAAATGGCTGGGTTTACCTCAATGGTGGATTTCACGGAACAGCACCCAGTGTGTTAGTTGATACAATTGAAATACAAAGGCCTGGAAACAAAAATGTTGGCTTTGTGTTGGCCCTCGATACCGAACTTACTGCCTCGTGGGTAGCCACCGACACCACTTACAACAACAGGGATGGCAAAGTGGTGGTAAATGATGATGCCGTTTTTGCCTTTATTGAAGTGCAACGCTCACCATTTATATTTCTCAATCACCTGAAAAAATTTACCCTCGACGGGGAATTGCTGGCCGAAGTTGAGGTTTCTCTGTCTTCAACAAGTGGCACCAAATATCCGGATATGGCAATTTCGCCTGAGTATATAGCCTTTTATACTTCAAATGCATTCGATTTTAGCAGCCACAAGTTGATGCTGTTTGACCATGACCTCAACCTGGTTGTTGAAAAAAGCGTTGATGGTCTATCGCATCTATATTCTGGCCAGATTGCTGCACACAATTCGGATTTTTACATCGCACATGTATTCTCTGGTGATTTAGATTTTTCAGGGGAGGTATCACTCACCCATTCGGCTGAAGGACGGCTGCCCTATATCGCAAAATTAATAACCGACGAAACAGCTGTTGGCCTTGAAGCATTCAGTGAAAATTTTGCAACTTTCCATGTATTCCCAAATCCAGCCAAACAATTTGCTACGATAAAACTGACCGAGAAACCTTTAACAAACATATCTCTTTCAATAAAGAATAATTCTGGACAAACAATTGTCAATCAGTTAATTTCCGACATCGAAACTCAAATTGATTTAAGCCCATTCCCTCCAGGCATATACCACATAATGCTAAAAAATCCTTTAACCGGATTTTCAGTACAAAAGCTGGTTAAGCACTAAGAAACCGTCTAAAAATATTTTTTTGGACAGCTTCTCTGTTTTGTTGCTATTTTTGACAGCCTATGAAGCATCATGTGGCACTTGTCTTAGGTTTCTTTCCGCGATACATTCTTTTCGGATTTTCAGTAGTTTATCAGCATTGGTTTATCAAAAAGGAATTGATGAAGGATGTGAAGTTCTTTTTAACGGAGAGCGATTCTTCCATCACAGAACAAGACATCAAAAAAATTACCAATTATTATGCCCTTGGAGTTCCTGCGGTATTGGGAACAATGTTTTCCAAGCTCAGGGGCAAGAGGCTTAGCTTCCGCGAAAGGTTGGCCCTGACATATCTTGGGGCCATAACGGGTTTGTTCGATGACCTTTTTGATCGCTGGAATGTTGACCCATCAAGGATTTATATGCTTATGGACAATCCATCTTCAGTGAAACCAACCAATCATTTCGAAAGACTTTTCAAGCATTGGTATGAAGGAAAGGCTTTGAAACAGGTTTCTGATAAAATGGCTTTCAGAGATGCATGTGGGCCGGTTTTTGAGGCGCAAAAACAGAGTCTGAAGCAATTGCAACAGCACAAACCAAGTCATGATGATATCAAAGAAATTACCTATTACAAAGGTGGGGTTTCCTTACTGTTTTATCGTTCAGCACTTGAAATTCAAGCTGATGAAAGTGAAAAAGAAGCTATATATGAGGCAGGGGCACTTCTTCAATTGGGTAACGATATCTTTGATGTTTATAAAGACCTCCAATCGGGTGTAATGACCCTTGCAACAGAAGCTTTTGATATCCGTCTTCTTAAGAATGAGTTCGTTGGTCAAATGCATCTGACCATTTCTTCATTTTACAAGATCAATCGTCCAGTCCGGAGCATCAATAGTGCGTTACATATCCTCATGGCCGGTGTAAGCCGTTGCCTTGTGTGCCTCGATCAGTTGCAAAGGCTGCAGGACTCCGGTGATGGCTCTTTCAGGCCGAATACCTACAAACGGAAGCAACTGATCTGTGATATGGAAAAACCGGTTAATATCTTTCGCATGGTACGTCATCACTGGTTGATCATGCTGACGTCAGTCGCGATTGCAAAAAGAAAAAAAACTGATGAACTTGTTTTGTAGCCGGCCCATCTACTGATTCAGCAGTCTTTAACGCATGAAGATTTGTTGGATAAAAGGCATATTGAGAAAAATGATCATTTCCAAAATCGCCCTACATCCACCTCGGTATCAATTTTTGTGTCCTTAATCAAAAGATTCACCAGTTGTTCTGCCATTGCGGGAGCAAGCATGGCTCCTTTTGCGCCAAGGCCATTCAGTATAAAAACATTTGGAAGTTTTGGATGGCGGCCAATAACCGGCCTTCGATCAGCAACAGAAGGCCGAATGCCAGCTTGATGTCCGACCACTTTGTATGGCAATTTTAGAAAAAGTTCCAATTTTTCAAGCAAGCTTGTGCGGGTCATTTCGGTAGGTAACAGCGTAAGGTCGTCCCAATCGTAATTGGAGCCAACACGAAACATTTGATTGCCTATAGGTAAAATAAAAACATCCCGATTGATGATATGGTTTGCCTCCAACCCAGGGATGTGCAAAGTAAGCAGTTCGCCCTTACCGGTCTGAAAGGCACAAAATTAAACAAGGGGTTTTTTGCGGCATAAAATCCTTCGCAGAAACAATATTTTTGGCCGAAATTCCTTCATAAACAAATCCTGATTCATTATTATTGCAAAGGCGATAAGGCGTCAATTTTTCCTTTTCAGAAAAGCCCCGTTAGAAACTAAAAACGCCTTTATCAAACCCGTGAACAAAGCCATATCAACTCGTGCAGCTTCAACTGAAACAGCACCGTGGGGATATGCAATATTTCTTGCTTAAGTGGAAAACAAACTTCCCCATCAGTCCATTTCGCAATATTGGCTTGTTCTGATTTTGCAGCCCACAGTAAACTTCGCCTTCTAAGCCAGCAACCTGATTACAGGCAAAACTAAAAGCAATTTCTTTTCAAAATACCTCTCAAGGACTGATAAAATGAATTGGCCTTCCCGAAATAAACATCTGCTTTCCAGCTTTGTGTTATGTAGCGAAACACAAGGGGATTCATAATACCAGCGCCCACAACCGAAGCTGCTGTTTCAGGGCCTTGATCAACTACAACTACGGATTGACCTGCTTCAAGAAGCGTTCAAAAGCCAGGCAAAGCACAGCCAACTCCTGGCCAACAATAAGGTAATCAGCATTTTTTAACATCCGCTCAGGCGGAATTTTTTCTATCAACTCCACCAGCCGGCTGGCATAGCCCATTTCGTTGTCATACCAGGCTACCACCTTCACCAGCTTGTTTTTATCGCCCAAAACGGCGGTGAGACGGAAAATCAAAATGGCCGAAATGGGTATTACTCGATGATATCAGCTGATACGATTGGATCTTCGGTATATTGCAAAATCCCTTTCAAACGCGACTGGGCTGCACTTTCAAATGCTTGGCTAATGGCTTCCACACCGGTTGATTTTGCGAGGGTGCAGGTGAGGTCGGTGAGTGATCCATTGGGCACCGGAACCTGATGCCGGCACCACCCAAATTATTTACGAGGTGCGGAAATATTTTAGTAGCTGCTTTGGCAGCCCCTGTGGTAGTGGGGCACAATGGAATAGCTGCTGCCCGCCCAAGTGTCGCCAATCCTTGTGTAGCTGTCAACCAGATTCTCCTGATCTTTGGTGTAGGAATGAACCGTTGTAACTCTTTTCCACGCCCCAAAGCTCGTTTAAAATCATAATCAAAGGGGCCACATTGTTGGTGGTGCATGAGGCATTCGAAATCATAACATCATTGCGGTCAATAATGTGATCATTTACACCCAGCACAACATACTTTACATTTTCGTGGTCGTCTTTGGCTGGAGCCGAAATAATGACTTTTTTGGCACCTGATTCACTAATGTGTAAAATAGCTTTGCGCGGATCAGTGAATAAACCGGTCGATTCCAGCACTATATCAATCCCCAGGGTTTTCCAGGGAAGCTTTGTCGGATCTGGCTCAGACAATACCAGCACTTTGCTGCCATTGATGTAAATATGGTTTTCGTCGTGCCCAACCTCACCGGGATAGCCTCCCTGAACCGAATCATATTTTACCAAATGGGCCAGGTTGGCCGCTTCTGCCAGATCGTTCACAGCTACCACTTCAATTGCAGGATGATGAACCAGCTTCCTGAAAGTGATCCGGCCAATGCGGCCAAAGCCGTTGATGGCAATTTTTATACGTGTCATGATAGTTACATTTTCAATCAACGGCAAAGTTAGGCCTTTCATGCAGCTAAAAAAAGCACTTTTTTGGATTCGAAAAATCAGAATTCCGTTTCAGGAACTAAGAAAAAGCAGTAATTTTATGGCCAAATTAATCGTAGTACTAATCAAACATTTAAAGATGACCCCTATTAAACAGTACATTGAAGAGAACAAACAACGCTTTTTGGACGAATTGTTTGGCCTTATCAGAATCCCTTCCATCAGTTCGATTGCCGACCACAAGCCAGATATGCTAAAAGCAGCAGAATACTGGAAAGAAACAATACTTAAAGCCGGTGCTGACAAAGCAGTGGTGATGCCTTCGGATGGCAATCCTGTAGTTTATGGCGAAAAAATTATTGACCCGGCTTTACCCACTGTGTTGGTTTATGCCCATTATGACGTAATGCCAGTTGACCCGCTGGACTTATGGAAAAGCCCGCCATTTGAACCCGAAATCCGCGACGGCAAAATATATGCCCGCGGCGCTGATGATGACAAAGGACAGGGTTTTATGCACGCCAAGGCATTTGAAACATTGGTAAAAACCAATAGCTTGAGCTGCAATGTAAAATTTATGATTGAAGGCGAGGAAGAAATTGGCTCGCCAAACCTGGGCAAATGGTGTGCCGAACACAAAGACATGCTCAAGGCTGACATTATTATCGTTTCCGACACCGGGATTTTGGCTCCGGATATCCCAGCCATCACTACGGGATTGCGTGGTTTGGCTTATTGGGAAGTAGAAGTGACAGGCCCCAACCGCGACCTGCATTCAGGCTTGTTTGGTGGTGCTGTTGCCAATCCCATCAACACACTGGCCGAAATGATTGCTTCCATGTTGGACGAAAACAACCACATTACCATTCCCGGATTTTATGATGATGTGCTGGAATCTTCACCAGAAGAGCGCGAGTTGCTCAACAAGGCACCACTTGACATTGACGAATACAAAAAAGCAATTGATGTAGCCGAACTTCGTGGCGAAAAAGGCTATACCACCATTGAGCACACAGGTATCAGGCCTACATTTGACGTGTGTGGCATTTGGGGCGGTTATATTGGCGAAGGGGCCAAAACAGTGCTTCCATCCAAAGCCCAGGCGAAAATTTCGTGCCGCTTGGTCCCCAACCAAAACCACGAAAAAATTGCCGTGATGTTTAAGGAACATTTTGAGAAAATCGCCCCAAAATCAGTAAAGGTAAATGTGAAAGTGCTCCATGGCGGACAGGCTTATGTTTGCCCAATTGATTTACCTGCTTACAAAGCTGCCGAAAAGGCTTACAACGACACTTACGGCAAAATGCCTATCCCATTGCGCAGTGGCGGAAGCATTCCGATTATCTCCACTTTTGAAGATGTATTGGGTCTGAAATCTGTTTTGATGGGATTTGGTCTTGAATCAAACGCGATTCACTCGCCAAACGAAAACTTCCCACTGGATAGTTACTACAGAGGCATTGAAACCATTGCCGCTTTTTACAAGCATTACGCTGAATTATAGTTGTTTAAATTGTAAATAAAAAAATCCGTGCCGGTTATACTCGACACGGATTTTTTTTATTTTGATAAGGTCTTAAACCATCTCTTTTTTTAGTTTATCAACCCACTTAGCAATACGCTCATCTGTTTTATCAGCCTGTTGGTGCTCATCAATGACCAGCCCAACAAAATTATCGTCTTTTTCGGCCAGCGAAAAATAGTAGTCATACCCTTCCTTTGGCCAGGAGCCTACCACAACTGATTTGTCAGGCAAACGGCAATATAGAGTGCCCAGGCCATCGACAAAGCTTTCCGGGTATTCATCTTGGTCGCCGGTGCCAAACAAAGCCACTGATTTCCCTTTGAAGTCAACCTCGTTCAGTTCATCTATAAAATCTTCCCAATCATCCTGCATATCGCCAATTCCCCATGCGGAGGTGCCGAAAATGAGGTTAGTATAACCCTGAATCATTTCAATATTAGCCTCCTTAATATCATGAAGTTCAGCCTTTTTACCAAATGCTTTTTGAATTCTCTCCGCCACTGTTTTTGTTGCCCCGGAGGTTGATCCGTAAAATATTCCTATCGTTTCCATTAGATGTCTATTTCAGTTTATAAAAAAAATCGAAATGCAAAAATAACTAAAAATTGTCGTTGGCATGCTGTAACTTTAGTGCTTCCCATTCACCTTTAAGCTGGACAGACCAGTCATTGATGCGTGATTGGGTAAGATGTGGTTGATTTTGGCAATCGATTGCAAGCCCCACAAAAGATCCATTTTTTAGTGCTTTTGATTGCTTAAAATTGTATCCACTGCCGGGCCACTTACCAATGATTTTTGCTTTGCTGCAAATGCTATCGTACAAAAAACCCAGCCCATCAACAAAACTATCTGGGTAGTTTTTTTGGTCACCCAATCCAAAAAGTGCCACAATTTTATCTGACAGATTAGACTTTTGCACGATTTTAAGAAAGTTTTCCCAATCATGCTGCATATCGCCAATGCCCCATGTTGGCACCCCAAAAATTAAAAAATCAAAGGCTTCCAGATCATTTTTGCTTGCATATTCAACATTCAACTTGTGGGCATGTTCAAATTTATCAGCAAGTTCGTTCGATACTTTTTTTGTATTGCCGGTGGAACTCCCGTAAAATATAGCAATCCTACCCTTTGCTTTCATTCATCTTCCTTGTTTACTGTAATTTGCAGTTCTTCAACTTTTATCAATTTATTAAGTATGGCATATACAGTTAAGCCACTTACAGTTTTTATACCCAATTTTCTGGTGATATTCTTGCGGTGCGTCATAACGGTATGGGTACTTATAAAAAGTTTTTCGCCAATTTCATTGTTTGTAAGTCCCAGTGCAACACACTTTAAAACAGATGTTTCGCGCTCACTCAGGGTATTTGATTCCTGGTGATTACTGCCAAAATTTGCTTTTTCGAGGATTTTTTCAAGCTGTTGTAACAAGCTAACTTTGTCATCTTTTATTGACAAGACAAAATCGAAACGTCCTGACAACTGCTTATCAACCGAATCATCGCAAAGGCCAACGAAAAACACTGCTTTATTGTTTATTTTTCGGGGATAAACTGAATAATCCTTTAACAGGATGGGATTTACAATTACAATATTTGGTTCAATTCTACTCAACAACCGGCTAAGGCCCATGCTTAGGGCCTCACATTCCTCCATACTGTAGGGCCTTCCCAACAGGCTTAATAGGGTTTTAACCCCTTCCCTTACTATGAATGATTCCTCAATCAATAAAATACGCAATTGCTTCATAATTGGCTATTTAGCAATTCTGTGGGCCACTTCTGATTCCATCCTTTCCACAATGGGAATTAGAATCAGGTCTTCTATATGTCCATGATTGTTGAGGTCTTTTTCCAGCTCAAAAAGCTCATGCAATATGCTGTTGAAGCGCACACTTTCCAGGGGCGATGGCAGGTATTTAATGATAATGTTTTTTAAATCAAACAGTTTGGATTCCACATCATCATGATCTTCTTCATAATCGTGAATGCTGTAATTGGCCTTCACCAAACCTTCTTCAAGGAGATGGCCCTCATTGGCAAGTTGATGTTCCAGTGCCAGGGCATATGGATATACACGTTGTTCCTCCTTATTAATATGGTCTGTGAGTTCATTTTTATAATTGTTGAAAAAATCCTTTAGCAAGTGCAAGTGATCCGCTTCAAAAGCAACATTATCAATAAGGTTCTGGATAGCAACCTCTATTTCGGGTATTTTAACTTCAAGGTAAAACTGATGCGTTTTTTGTAGATACCTGATCAGCATAGAGGCAGGGAATTTCTGCAAATCCCCCAGCGGAAAATAAGTCGGGTCGTGATAGGTGTTCACAATTTCCAGAAAAAAATCAAGGTTAACATTGTAGTTCCTGCAAACTTCTTCCACTGTATTGTCGCCAAACCCGAGTTGAATCCCGAAACGATTGATTACATGAAGCAAATGGTGGTTCATGTGAATGACGTCAGCCATCTTTAAGTCCTTTTGAATGCGCATAATGAGGCAATAATAGATTTGTTTCTATTTAGAACGATTATAAATACAAAAGTAGTATTTGCTGAGTCATCAATTTAACTTGATTTAAGAAAAACTGGCAGACAACACAATTCAATGAGCAGCCAGCATTTATTATAGTAAATCAATCCAGGCTGTTATCCGGTCTTCAAGTAAGTTGGGTGAAGCCGAAAAAACTGGCGGTTCAAAACCATTTCTACCAGCTAAGGCGTACATAATATCGAAGTGTTCCTGTTTGCCCCAATTGAACCAGCTGTTACCGCTCATGCGTCTTGCAAGGTATTCCTGCTCCGTTTGCCCGGGAGTAGGCACAAAAAAAGCTTTCTTTTTCAATGCAATAAGGTCCATAATGGTAGAATATCCGGAGCGTGAAATGATAAAGTTGGAAGACTGCATCAAATCAAGTAGTAATTCGTCATTGGCATGGTTGAACAAATGCAGTTTGTCTGTTTGCTTAAGCTTTTTATCAAAACCGGGCTTCCCCCTCAGGATACACACTTTGATTGGCAGGCCATTGATTTCCCTGATGATTTTCATTTCCAACAGCGTTCGCTGTGGCTCAGGCCCCGAAAGCAAGGCAAGTACATCATATTTAATGGGTTTGGCATCTTCCAGGCCATTCAGACCTGCAAAACGGCTAAGTGGCCCGATAAAATGCACGGGCAAACCGGCAATGGGTGGATGAGAAAGCTTGCCTGATAGGGTTGGTGAAAATTCAAAATCGGGCACCCAACATTCGGTAAAGCGCTTGATAAAAAAATGGTTGAACCCATCAACAAAAAACCTGAAAGGCGATAAAAACAAGGGCACCTTGATATGCAACTGATGCGTAATAAAAACACTGGGCACTTGCCTGCTATATGCCCCAAAGCGGTTGTCCGAAATTACACCACTAATATTTCGGGTTTTAACCAGGTTTTCAACAAATCGATGATCGGCTGCAGCAGCTTTTTGAATAGAAAAAACAGAAGTAAGGGTGTTGAACACCTGTGTATTCCTTAAGCTATAAAAGGGTTCAAACCCGGAAAAAACCACAAACTCAAGCTTGGGAAAAGCTATTTGAAGAAAAGCAAGTGGATCTTTATCAGCCGCAATTATAACTTCATGCCCTGCTTCAATCAGTTCATTAATAATGGGAACCAGGCGCGCCGCATGGCCAATACCCCAGTTTAAAGGGCAAACAAGTATTCTTTTCTGGCTCATGGCATTTGTACTGTGGTGCTGCAAATTTACCAAAATTTTCTATTAATTTTGCCCCCTCATGTCAACACAACTACTCTACAATATAGGCATCACATTAATCCCCGGAGTGGGCGATGTGAATGGCAAGAAACTAGTAGCCTATTGTGGCGGGTCGGAAGCAGTATTTAAAGAAAAACGCAAAAGCCTGGAAAAGATTCCGGGAATAGGCGGATTTACGTTGCAGCAAATCCTAAATCAAAAAGTGTTGCAAAGGGCTGAAGAAGAAATTGAATTTATCGAAAGGTTCAAGATTAGCCCCTTGTTTTTTCTGGATAAAAAATACCCGAAACGTCTCCAGCATTGTGTTGACAGCCCCATCATGATTTATTACAAAGGCACAACCGACCTCAACCAGCAAAGGGTTGTAGGCATTGTAGGTACGCGAAACGCCACCAGCTACGGTAAACATTTTTGTGAGCAATTGGTGGAAAGCCTGGCAAGTCTATCTGTGATTGTTGTAAGTGGCTTGGCATATGGGATTGACAGCTGTGCACACAGGGAATCAGTAAAGCACAATATTCCTACAATTGGGGTACTTGCGCATGGCCTCGACAGGATTTATCCCAACGCTAACAAATCGCTGGCTGAAAGAATGCTGGAAAACGGTGGTTTACTCACTGATTTTATGAGTCAAACTAATCCTGACAAGGAGAATTTTCCAAAAAGAAACCGCATAGTGGCAGGTATGGTGGATGCCTTAGTGGTTGTGGAATCAGCAAAAAGAGGTGGTGCTTTAATTACAGCAGACATCGCTAATTCTTATAGCCGGGATGTGTTCGCCTTGCCCGGACGCGTGGGGGACAGATTCAGTGAAGGTTGTAATTTTTTAATCAAAACCAACCGTGCAGCCATGCTTGAGGGTGCTTCCGACATCAAATACATTATGCGTTGGGATGAAGACCTGACAAAGCAAGCCAAGCAAACAAAACTTTTCAGGGAATTTACCACTGAAGAAACAATTATTGTTGATATCCTAAAGGCAAATGCTGAAGCCGGTATTGATGATATTATGGTGCAAAGCCAAATGCCTTCCTCTAAAATTGCAGGATTGTTGCTCAATCTTGAATTTGACGGTATTGTATCAGCACTCCCCGGCAAGCGTTACAAGCTTTCATAGCACGAAATTTTCATACAGCGATTGATTTCACCACCAAAAAAAACGGGATCAAAAACTCAACCTCTTGATGCGGAATCATTTTCTCTCACATTGATGGATTTTACGCCTAGTAAAAAGGCAATCAGAAATAGTCCAATGCCAAAAAACAATAAAATTGTGCGGTCAGATGTAAGGTTGGCGAAATAATAGAACCCATGGAAGAAACTTGCCGAACCCAAACCCGTAAGGGAGTCGATAAGCCTGTTTTTGCGTTGTTTACCCATGCCAACAAAAAAGCCCATGATAACTGCAAAACAAAGATTCGCTAAGGGATAGGTAAATAAAAACAGTGCATCAACTTCTTTGGCAAAAACCCCCAAACCAAACAGTGGCAGTGCTATAATTGTAAAGCCCAATGAGATAAAAATGGAATAAATAACGCCATCCAATGGGCCACGGAAGGACTTTAATCTGAGAAAAACATAGCGTAAGAGCACAAATTTACCCAACTCTGATCCAAAACCAACAATTACAAAAGAGAAAAACGCACTACGCTTTAGGTTTTTGAGTTGATCGTAACCAGCACTTTCGGCAACAATATCAAACAAAAAAAGTACGGTAACGGCGAGAAAACCAAAAATCAAAGCTTTCACAATCTGCTTCCAGTTTTTGATGCCGAATTTCACTTTTAGGTAAAATATTAACAGAATTGCTATTAAGGGTGCCTGCAAATAGGCGATTAAAGTAGAAGTATCCATGGAGCTATGTTTTTTTTGAGAGGTCAAATATAAGAATAGTTTGTACTTTTAGCACACTTTTTAAAATAAATTATTTGGGGAAAATGAATAAAAAAACTGAACATCAATTAGATATTAATTTCAAATGTCGGATTTTTTCTGCAAATTGGGTCGGCATACCATTCTATCTTCCTGAAGATTTTATTCAGGTTTACAATCTTCCAGAACCTATTCAATCACTATAACGTGCAAAAGCAAGGCATGGTGCTGCGTTCAACAGGCAGCTGGTACATTGTCCAGGATGAGGAGGGCAAAAATCACGAATGCAGGCTAAGGGGACAATTCCGCTTAAAAGGTATTAGAACGACCAACCCGATTGCTGTGGGCGATAAAGTAACCATTGCCATTGATGAAACAAGTCAAAACACTGTAATCAAAGAAGTTCACGAACGCACTAATTTCATCATCCGTAAGGCTACCCGCTTGTCAAAAGCCTCCCACATCATTGCGGCAAACCTGGACCAGGCCATTCTTGTCGCAACAATTGATCATCCACGCACATCCACCGGTTTCATTGACCGTTTTCTGGTTACAGCCGAAGCCTATCATATTCCGGCTGCAATTGTTTTCAACAAAATTGATTTGTATGATCAACAGCAAACTGAATATTTAAATGAATTGGCAGGCATTTATAGTGCTACAGGCTATCCTTGTTTTCACGTTTCAGCTATACATAAGCAAAACCTTGGTACATTTGCAGCTCAAATGAAAGACAGAATCAGCCTTTTAACGGGGCATTCCGGGGTAGGAAAATCAGCTCTGCTCAATGCCATTGACCCGAAACTCTCCCTGAAAACCGGCGAGCTTTCGGCCTATCATAACAAAGGCAAGCACACAACAACTTTTGCCGAGATGCATGCTTTGGAATTTGGAGGTTGGCTCGTGGATACGCCAGGCATAAAAGAGTTTGGGCTTTATGATTTTGAGCGTGATACACTTGCACAGCGATTTCCCGAGATGCGTGCCCTGATGCCGCAGTGCCGGTTTACCAACTGCACCCATCTGCACGAACCAGGCTGTGCCGTGAAACAAGCTGTGGAAAACAAGGAAATAGCGCAATTCCGATATAAAAACTACGTTAACATGATGTTTAGCGATTTTACCAACGACAACTAAAGCTGAGGAATGATAGCAAGGCAAATGATAACAGATGGAATAATGCCGCTTAAAACAAGCGATACCGGCCGGATTGCTTTAAGCTGGATGGAAGATTTCAGGGTGCTGCACTTGCCTATTGTCAATCACATGGGCTTTCTCGGACTTATTTCAGAATTTGATATTTATGATTTTAACAATCTGGATGAGCCTGTAGGGAACCATACCTTGTCCTTGTCAACCGCCTTTGTTTATGATCACCAGCATATTTATGATGTATTGCGACTTATGCAGCAGCAACACCTTAGCCTCATTCCGGTAATTGATGAGAATGATAACTATTTGGGTTCCATTAGCTTGCAAAGTTTGCTCGAGCACTTCGCCAAATCATTGTCGGTAAGTGATCCAGGTGGTGTTATCATTCTTGAAATGAGTTCGATGGATTATTCTCTTTCGGAGATAGCCCGTATTATTGAATCAAATGATGCCAAAATTCTAAGCCTTTTTGTTCACTCCTGGCCCGAATCAACCAGGATTGAAGTTACCTTGAAAATTAACCGGGTTGAATTAGGGTCTGTTTTGCAAACTTTCAATCGATACAACTACAACATCAAAGCTATTTTCAGCGAACAAGATGACCTAGATGACTTACGTGAGCGGTACGACTCACTTATGAACTACTTAAACATCTGATGAATGCGAATCTTATATTTTTTGGCATCATGTTTCCTTCTATTTTTCATTTACACCCCGGTATTGTTTTCGCAACAAGCAAGACCATTTAATAATTTCATTCACAATGACAGTTGCAAACTCGCCCAGCCCGACAAGCAAGTAATCGTAGGTGAGATAACCCTTTCGGGTAATAAAGTAACGCGCGACCGCATTATCTATCGTGAAATGGAAATTTTCCAGGGCGATACACTCTCGTTTCAAGCCTTTTGCAACCTGGCCATGCAAAGCAGGACCAACCTGCTAAACAGGAGTCTGTTCAATTTTGTAACAATTGATACCTTGCACATCATAAAACAAAAAACGGATATCCCCACTATCAATCTTGAATACAAGTTTATTGAAATGTGGTATGTATGGCCGCTTCCTATTTTTGAACTTGCCGACCGCAATTTTAATAGTTGGTTCGAAAGCCGCGACTGGACCCGTGTTAATTATGGTGTATTCATCACCCACAATAATTTCAGGGGTCGCATGGAAAAACTTAAATTGCTGCTGCGAGCCGGATACAACCAGAATTATATGCTACGCTATGAAATACCCTATTTAACGAGCCGACAGGACTTTGGGCTGGGCATATGGGCCGGTTATTCACGCAGCAGGGAAATGCCTTATGCCATTACCAACGACAAACAGGTGCGCTACAAAGACGAGAATGCATATACGCGAAATGAGTATTACGCCAATGTGTTGCTTACTTACCGGAAAGGCCATCGCAATTTACATACGCTCTTAATCGGCTATGAAGGCTTCGACTTTGCCGACACTTTAATCGCCTTAAACAATGATTTCACCAGTCTGCAGCGCAGTAAATCATCTTACTTTATCTTCTCTTATCAGTTTAAACACGACAGGCGCGATCATGCCCCCTACCCCTTGTCGGGTTATTACTTTGAGATTGATCTCAACAAGCGGGGAATAGGTTTTCCGCTAAAAGAGCCAAACTTTCACTACTTGAAAACAACCTTCGATTTTTATAAACCTATTTCCAAGAGATGGTTTTGGGCTTCTAATATTACTGCAAAGTTTTCAGGCGGAGGCCATCAACCCTTCCATATGCGTCGTGGAATGGGTTTCGGCAATGACTTTGTGCGTACATTCGAGTTGTATGTAATTGATGGCGAAAACTTTGGAATAAGCAAAAACAACCTGAAGTTTGCTGTGCTTACGCCAAGGGTATCAAACATAAACATTATTAAAAACGAACGGTTTAGCAAAATTCACTATGCTGTCTATGCCAATTTGTTTTTTGATGCGGGATATACGGGCAGCAAAAATCCATGGCCGGACACACGTATGCAAAATCAACTAATTTATGGCGGTGGCATCGGCCTCGATTTTGTGACTTATTACGATATGGTTTTCCGTTTAGAATATGGGATCAACAAATTCAAGGAATTGGGCTTTTTTATTCATTTTGTTGCACCTATTTAACTCTAAAATTTGTTAAAATGATGTTTCACATGGCATTAATTTGTAATCTTGTTCCTCAAACGCAATCAGATTCATGAACATAGCATTATTTGGAAAATCATTTTCGGGTGAACGTACCCCGTTTTTGCGTCAGCTCATTGAAGGACTGGTTGCTCGTGGGGCCAACCTGAATGTTTACAAACCTTACTACGAAATCATCAAACATTATGTGGACCTGCCATCCGGGGTAGAACTGTTTGGCGGACATAATGATATTGTTAATAAAACTGACTGCATTTTCTCGATTGGAGGCGATGGTACCTTACTTGATACATTGCCAATTGTGCGTGATTCAGGTATTCCGGTAGTCGGCATCAATATGGGGCGTTTGGGATTTTTGTCAAGCGTTTCGAAACAAGAAATTGCGCTGGCCATCAACAATATTTTCGAAAACAAATACAGTATTGAGAAACGAAGCCTTTTGCGTTTGGAGCAACCCGAGGGTATTTTTGGCGATCTCAACTATGCACTCAACGAACTTACTGTATTCAGGCACGACACCACATCGCTTATCGTAGTTAAAGTGTATATTGATAATCTGTTTGTAAATTCGTACTGGGCTGATGGTCTGATAATAGCCACCCCAACTGGTTCTACAGCCTATTCCCTGAGCGCTGGGGGGCCTATACTGACCCCAACTTCAGAAAACTTCGTGATTACACCCATTGCTACACACAATTTAAGTGTTAGACCTATCGTTATACCCGACAAAAGCCTGACCAAGCTTTGTGTTGTAGGGAGGCACACCAAATATACCCTTAGCATGGATTCCAGGTCGGTGTTGATTGACCAAACCATCGATCTGATTATTCGCAAAGAAGATTTCACCCTGAATTTGGTGCAGATGGAGGGCAAGGATTTCTTTGGCACCATCCGGGAAAAACTGCTTTGGGGCTTGGATATCAGAAATTAACATGACGGCAAAACCATCGAAAAAAAATGATAATTTTGTGCCCTGAAATCAACCCGACTGGTGAAAGCCAAATAAACAAAACCAAAGACCTGAAAGGCGCGCTGCAATACATGAGAAAAGGAATCTTTATTTTATTTTTAACAGTTACCTCATTGGGCTTGTATGCGCAAAACACCCTGGAAGCCGGTTTGTTTGGTGGTGTTTCGTACTATCTTGGCGATATCAACCCCAGCCAACAATTCAAACAAATAGAACCTGCCTATGGTGCTGTTGCCCGCTATAACATTAGCACGCGATGGGCATTCAGTTTCGCATTTACTACAAGCGACCTTATTGGCGATGACCTGGTTGTAATGCATAACGAAGACAGGGCATTGAACTTTTCATCAAGAATTTATGACGGTTCCTTAATGGCCGAATTCAATTTTTTTGACTACTTCACAGGAAGCAAAAAAAATTATGTGTCCCCCTATATTTTTGGTGGCATTTCGCTGTTTCACTTTACACCACGCAATTTGGACGGCGTTTTGTTGCGACCGGAAGGCACTGAAGGGCAATTTGCATTTGACAGCAATGACGAGCGCGTCGGGCCTGAGCCTTATTCCCAATTTGGATTTTCTATTCCATTTGGTTTGGGTATCAAGTACAGCCTGACAAAGCGATTGGGAATGACTCTTGAATGGCGCATGCACAAAACATTTACTGATTATATCGATGATATAAGCACTGTTTACCCTGAAAACCAGAATGTTTCGCCTGTACCAAATCCAAATTATACGGATCCAACAGGTAATTTTTCACCTGGCATGCAACGAGGTGACAGGAATACAAATGATTGGTTTAGTTTTGCAGGCATTTCGCTTACATACAAATTTAACCTGATAAAAAAGGCAAACTGCCTTGACCTGGACGGAGTTCAAAACTGGTAAAGCAAGAGCTGAAAACGCAATGAGTTTAAAAGAAAAAATAGATATTGAACGCTTGCCCCAACACGTTGCCATCATTATGGACGGCAATGGACGCTGGGCCAAAAAGCAAGGAAAACACAGGATTTTTGGGCACCAAAGTGGAGTGCAATCCGTGCGTGAAGCTGCTGAAAGTGCTGCCGAATTAGGCATTTCATACCTAACGCTCTATGCTTTTTCAACCGAAAACTGGAACAGGCCCAAAATTGAGGTGAATGCTTTGATGAGTTTGTTGTTGCAAACCATTAATGATGAAATAGTCACCCTTAACAAGAACAATATCCGCCTGAATGCCATTGGCGACCTGCAAAGCTTACCAAAGCGAAACCGCGACCGCTTGCTCAAAGCCATTGAAGAAACAAGTGGCAACGACCGCATGACGCTTACCCTGGCACTCAGCTATTCAAGCCGTTGGGAAATTATTGAGGCCGCACGAAAACTGGCCGTTGAAATTGCCAATGGACAATGTAAACCTGAAGAGGTGGATCAGGAGTGTATTGAAAAGCTATTAACAACATACAATATGCCCGACCCCGAATTACTTATACGAACAAGCGGGGAGTACAGGATCAGCAATTTTATGCTTTGGCAAATTGCCTATGCCGAACTGTATTTTACACCTAAATTTTGGCCTGATTTCAGGAAAGAAGACCTTTATGAAGCCATACTCAATTTTCAATGCCGTGAACGCAGGTTCGGCAAAATAAGCGAACAATTAAACAAGAAGTGAACCGGAAAGCCATGAGGAGAAGATTAAATATTAAACACACCATTCATCTTTTGTTAATTGCATGCCTGGTTGTTGTTACCATCCAGCCGAAAAATGCACTAGCACAAATTCAGATTGGCTCAGATGTTTCAAGCATAGACTATAGCAGTCCGAAGGATTATGAAATTGGAGGCATTACTGTTTCAGGCATCCAATACCTCGATCCACAAGTGCTTATTATGCTTTCGGGCTTATCTGTAGGCCAAACTGTTAAAGTGCCTGGTGATAAAATTACAGAAGCCATTCGCAAACTATGGGATCAGGGTTTGTTTGAAAATGTGAACATTACAGCCACAAGCATTCAGGGCGGCAAGGTGTTTCTGAATATTGATTTGAGAGAAAGACCACGCGTTTCACGGTTTTCATTTGAAGGAATTCGCAAATCCGAAGCCGATGATATTCGCGCTAAAATAAACCTGACCAGGGGTGATGTAGCTACTGATCACCTGTTTATGCGTATATCAAATATTATCAAGGATCATTTTTCCGAAAAAGGCTTCCTGAATACACAAGTCGAAATAAAACAAGAAAAAGATGAAGACCGAGAGAATTACATCTCCTTGATAATCGATGTTGATAAAAATACAAAAGTGAGGATTGGAAGCATCAATATAAGTGGAAACGAAAGTTTTACTGACGAACAAGTGCGGTCAGCCATGCGCGAAACCAAAGAAATGGGAGCATTCAACCCCCTCGATCCGCTTGGCCCATTGGTGGTGAATACAGCCACTGATTTATTAAGACTTAAGCCATTACGCGCTCTTCAGGGCATTGAAGCGTATTTTACCGACAATTACCGCGTCCGCATCCTAAAATCATCCAAGTATATCGAAAATAATTATGATGAAGATAAGGTATTAATTGTAAATAAATACAATTCAAAGGGTTACCGAGACGCAAAGGTCGTAAACGATTCTGCTTATTTTGATGGCGAATACCTGCATATCGATCTCGAAGTGTACGAAGGCAACCAATATTATTACAGGGATATTAAATGGGTAGGAAACACCATTTACCCATCCGAGGCACTTTCAGCCATATTAGGCATTCAAAAAGGCGATGTTTACAACCGCGAACTACTCGAAACCAATCTGAATTACAACCCGAACGGTATGGATGTTACTTCGCAGTATATGGATTTCGGCTATCTTTTTTTTAGTGCAGATCCTGTAGAAGTATTGGTGGAAAATGACAGTATCGATTTGGAGATCAGAATAAGGGAAGGCAGTCCGGCACGCATTAGCAATGTTTCGATCAAGGGCAACACCAAAACCAACGACCATGTGGTTATTCGCGAATTGCGCACAAGGCCTGGCCAATTGTTCAGCCGTTCCGATATTATCCGTACGGTCCGCGAATTGGCCAACCTAAGGTATTTTAATCCTGAGTCTATTGTACCAAACCCCATTCCGAACCCGTCCGAATCAACGGTTGACATTGAATATACGGTTGAAGAAACATCAGCTGACCAGATAGAGCTTTCAGGTGGATGGGGTTATGGACGTATATTGGGCACATTGGGATTGTCATTCAATAATTTCTCCATGCGGAATGTTTTAAAGAAAGAAGCCTGGCGCCCAATTCCATCAGGAGACGGACAAAAACTTGCACTTCGTTTTCAAACTTACGGAAGTGGGTATATGAGCTATAGTGCTTCATTTACAGAGCCCTGGCTTGGAGGCCGCAAACCAACATCGCTTACCTTGTCCTATTTCCATTCAACATTTTCAAATGCACTTCCCAAATCAGATACCAATCGTGCAACATTCAAAATCAATGGCTTAACAATAGGATTAGGCAAAAGGCTTCAATGGCCCGATGACTTTTTCACACTATACCAGGCCATTAACCTGCAACGCTATGACCTGAATAACTATGCACAGATATTTAAAGTGGGAACGGGAACAGGTTCTTTCAACGTTTTCAGTTATAACATCGTTTTTGGCCGAAGCTCAATAAGTCAGCCAATTTATCCCCGTTCGGGTTCTGATTTCTCCATTTCGCTGGAGGTAACTCCGCCCTATTCGGCATTTAACAACAAGGATTATACCCAACTTGAAGAAAACGACCGGTTTAAATGGGTTGAGTTCCATAAGTGGAAAATCAATACTTCCTGGTATATCGAGCCTGTTGAAAAGCTGGTGCTTGCCACCAGGATAAGGTTTGGGTTCCTGGGTAATTATAACGACGATATAGGTATAACACCTTTTCAACGCTTCTATCTGGGCGGTGATGGGCTCTCGGGTTATAACAACCTTGATGGACGGGAAATTATCGGCATGAGGGGCTATGGAAACGAAACCGTTACACCACTGTATTATCAGGACAAAAATATTGGTGGCAATGTATTTACCAAATATACTTTGGAGTTGCGCTACCCGCTTTCGCTCAATCCCAGTGCTACTATATATGCCCTTACCTTTGTTGAAGCCGGTAACTCCTGGCTTGGATTTGGCTCGTTCAATCCCTTCGATGTGAAACGTTCAGCTGGTTTTGGGGTGCGCGTATTCCTGCCTATGTTTGGATTGCTTGGCCTTGATTGGGGTTATGGCTTTGACGAAATTCAGGGCATACCGGGTGCCAATGGCAGCCAGTTTCACTTCTCAATCAACCAATCGATTGATTAAAACATGGCTTGCAAATGAAACTTGTTTATACAGTGTGAAAAAACTTTGGCAGGTTTTTTGGTATAAACCAACTAAATAAAAAAATAAAAAAGGAGACTGAATTATGAAAACTTTTAAATTGTTTTTTATCCCTCTGATAATAAGCGTATTTGTTGTTACAGCAACAAGTTTATATGCCCAGAATCAACGCTTCGCGTATGTCGATACCGAATACATTCTAAACAATATCCCAGAGTATAATGATGCCCAGGAGGAATTAAATACCTTTAGCAAGCAATGGGAGAAAGAAATTGCAGATGCATTTTCCCTTGTTGAAGACATGTACCGCGATTACCAAACCCAATCCGTTTTGCTACCAGATGACCTGAAAAGGAAGAAAGAAAATGAAATACTGGAGAAGGAACGCGCCGCAAAAGCGTTGCAGTTAAAATATTTTGGCCCTGAGGGTGATTTATTCAATAAAAGGCAGGAATTGGTGCAGCCCATTCAGGAAAAAATATTCAATGCCATACAGGAAATTGCAGAGACGCGCAACTATGCTTTTATCTTCGACAAAGCAAGCGGTGCGACCATGCTTTATGCCAGCCCGCGCAACGATATCAGTGATGACGTATTGGACGAAATTGGCAGCGTAATGCAAACCGTTCGCCGCGAAGACCGCTCACGACGTTAATAGTTGTTAATCATCGGGGCAATGTTGAATTTTTTAGATCCAATCAAAAAAAATTCCTACATTTGCGCCTCAAATCAATAAAATATTTAAATCTATAATCCGGAAAATGAAAACATTAACAAGAGCTTTTTTTCTTATTGCCCTGCTCGCTATCGGCTTGGGTGCCCATACACAAACCTTAAAAGTAGGTCATGTTGATTCAAATGAAATCATGAACGATATGCCCGAGCGCGTGCAAGTTGAGCAAGAGTTAACAAACTTTGAGCAACAGCTCGAAACAGAACTTAGGACTATGGCCAATGAGTATCAGAAAAAAGTAGAAGAATACCAAGGCAATGTGGCCACCATGTCGAATCTTATCCGCCAAGCCCGCGAAAAGGAAATAACTGACCTGCAGATGCGTATTCAGGATTTTCAACAAAGTGCCGATCAGGAATTCAACGAAAAACGCATTGAGTTGCTCAATCCACTGATAGAAAAAGTAAAGAAAGCTATTGAAGATGTTGGTACTGAAGAAGGTTATACCTACATACTTGATGCTGCCACTGGTGTGCTGTTGCATATCGGATCAGGTGCCCAAGACCTTACATCCAAAGTAAAGGCAAAACTTACAAAATAATATGTCTTTTTAAAAGACATTGAACCGGCTTGGTCACAGGCCGGTTTTTTTATTTTTCCGAAGTCAGGTTGAGCACCTTATAAATGTCGAGCCTGCGTTCTTTCAAGTTGCGAACAGCGCCAAAACTATGCAATTCCTTTAGCAGGTCGAGGTCAACATCCACAATCAAGGTCATCTCAGTATTTGGCGTTGCTTCCGATTTTATTCCATTGGTGGGGAAAGCAAAATCGGAAGGTGTAAACACAGCCGACTGGGCATATTGAATATCCATATTGTTCACTTTGGGTAAATTGCCAACGCAACCTGCAATTGCCACGTAACACTCGTTTTCAATTGCCCTCGCCATAGCACAATTCCTCACCCTGATGTAGGCGTTTTGTGTGTTGGTCAAAAAAGGCACAAACAACAACTGCATGTCTTGTTCGGCAAGCAATCGGGCCAATTCCGGAAATTCCACATCATAGCAAATAAGAATGCCGATTTTACCACTATCGGTATCAAATACTTTCAATTTGTTGCCGCCAACCATACCCCAGTGTTGCGATTCGCTGGGTGTAATGTGTATTTTCTCATATTGTTCCCACGTACCATCGCGACGGCACAAATAACCCACATTTTTTAGCCCTTTTTTATCGAGCAGCGGCATGCTTCCGGTAACAATATTGATGTTGTAGCTGATGGCAAATTCGATAAACTTATTGCGCAAAGGCTCGGTAAACTGAGCCAGTTTGCGAATAGCTTCCGCTTCTGAAAAATGATTGTAGGCCGCCATCAAGGGAGCGTTGAAAAACTCCGGAAAGAGGATAAAATTACATTGGTAATCGCTTACAGCATCAATAAAAAACTCCACCTGCTCCAATAAGGCATCAATATTGGCAAACGAACGCATCTGCCATTGCACTAGCCCAAGCCGAACCACAGGCTTGGTTTCGCTGAATAAACGCTGACGCTTTTGGTAATAAATGTTATGCCACTGCAATAGTGTTGCAAACTCGTGCGAGGATTTATCACCGGGCATATAGTTGCGGAGCACTTTTTTTACATGGAAATCATTGGCAAGCTGAAAGGATAAGGTGGGGTCGTATATCTGCCGCAGCTTTACCTTATTGATGTAGTCTTTAGGGCTGAGATCATCAGCATAATTGGTGTAGTTGGGAATGCGACCTCCCGCTATGACAGCCCTTAGGTTAAGGCGTTCGCACAAGTCCTTGCGTGCATCATACATGCGCCGGCCAAGCCTGAGGTTTCGATACTCAGGATGAACGAAGATATCAATTCCGTATAGCACATCACCTTCCGCATTGTGCGTTGAGAAAGTTTGATTGCCCGTAATTTGCATATAATTGTGGTCATCGCCAAACTTGCTATAATCCACAATCAACGACAAAGCGCTTCCGGCAACCTTACCGTTTACGAAAACACCAATCTGCCCTTCAGGAAAAATTTGCAGCAGTTTCTCAATTTCAGGATGCGTCCAGTGCGAATCTTCCAGGTCAGGATAGGCCTCAATCATAGAATTTTTAAGGCTGATATAATCCTCAATGCGCAGGTTGCGTATTTCAATCAATACGTTTTCACTCATAAAAAAACTACTTAAATTTATGGAATCATCAGCCAATCAAAACAATCAATCAGCTGATTCTACCACAAAAGTAAGCAATCCCACTATATAACAAACACCCGCCCTGATTCAATGCCTGACTTCATCTTGATCAATTTCAAGCCTGGGGGCACGCATAAAGCATTTCGCTACTTTTTGCATGATTATCAAGGTATTTGTTGTCGAAAATATGTATTATATTCGTTTGATTTTTTACTAAAACGGACAATGATTTAAGATGAAGCACCTCCCCCTCGTCCAAATACAGGGTTGAGGTTGTTTGCGAAACCCCTGACTTCTTGCAGCAAGGTAAACCTGACTAAATAGGCATGCAGGGGCAATCGTAAAAAGCACGGGCTAACAGGCTACTGCATCACTGCATCACAAAATAGGTTGCCTCAAACACACTACATCACAACTTAAAATAAGCTACATTTGTAAAAAATTTGAAACCTATGACAGCCATTATTATTCTTGCCGTTGTTGCCGTTTTGGTAATCATTATTATTGGCATGTACAACAGCCTGGTGAAAATGCGCAACCAAGTAAAAAACGCATGGTCGCAGATTGATGTACAGCTCAAACGCCGCTACGACCTGATCCCTAACCTGATCGAAACAGTGAAGGGCTATATGAAACACGAGCGCGAAACCCTTGAAAATGTTACACGCATGCGCGCCCAGGCTATGGAAGCCAGCGGTGTCGCCGAAAAATCCATGGCCGAAGGCATGTTATCATCTGCCTTGGGACAGTTTAAAATTGCCGTTGAAAACTATCCCGACCTTAAAGCCAACCAAAACTTCCTTGCATTGCAGGAAGAACTTACTTCATCTGAAAATAAAATTTCGTTTGCACGCCAGAACTACAACGACCAGGTACTTTTCCTGAACAACAAAATTGAAATGTTCCCTTCGAACATTATTGCCGGTATGTTTAGTTTCAGCAAGGAAGTGTTCTTTGAGGTGGAAGCCCCGCAGGAGCGTCAGGCCCCGAAAGTGAGCTTTTAATGCATAATTCATTTATTGATAATGCTTAAACTTCTGCTTATATGTGGGAAGTAATCAAAAAAAACAGGTTCAAGTCCTCGATGCTCCTTATAATGATGAGCGTGGTGCTTGTGGTTCTGGGCTTTGTTATCGGCTCGTCAGTGGATGTGGAAAGTGGTGGCTTTGTGGGCATTATTATCGCCACCATTGTTTACCTCATTATGTTGCTTGTTACCTTTTCGCAGGGCAAATCCATCATGCTGCGCATGAGCAACGCCCATGAAATAGGCCCTGATGACTACCCACAATTGTATAATATTGTTGAAGAAATGCGTATTGCAGCCGGTTTGCCGGTAATGCCAAAAGTTTATGTGATTGAGGACGATGCCCCCAATGCATTTGCTGCCGGCGTAAACCCGAAGAAAAGCGTGGTAGCTGTCACCACCGGATTGCTGAGAATCATGAAACGCGACGAATTGCAGGGTGTGGTAGCTCATGAAATGGCGCATATCCTTAACCGCGACATCCGCTATATGACCCTTGCAACGGTAATGGTTGGTACGGTTGCCATCGTTTCGCAGATTTTTCTGCGCAGTATGATGTTTTCAGGCAGGGGAAGAGGTGGAGGCAACTCCAAGGGCAAAGGCAACGCCGTGATCATGATTGCAGCGGTTATTTTCGCCATTTTGGCCCCTATTGCCATTCAACTCTTGTACTTTGCAGTTTCGCGCAAACGCGAATACCTTGCTGATGCTTCTGCTGCAAGACTCACAAGGTATCCTGAGGGACTGGCTTCGGCATTGGAGAAAATTGGTTCTTCCACCCAGGACCTTAAAGTGGCCGATAAATCCATGGCGCCCATGTATATTGCGAACCCATTAAAACCCAAAGGGCAACGCCTGAAAAACCTCTCCAGCACCCACCCGCCCCTCGACCAGCGGATAAAAATCCTGAGGGCAATGGGCAATGCACACTCTTATACAGGCTATCAGCAGGCATACCACGCGGTAACCCATTCCAAAAAGAGTATAATCCCTGCTTCAGCTTTGGAAAGATAAAACTGCTTAATAGTACTTTGGCATACGTTTTTTGTAATTGATTCTCAAGGTCGGGATAGGCCTTAATCATCGATTTTTTAAGGCTGATATAATCCTCAATGCGCAGGTTGCCATCTTAATCAATTTCGGCATCCTTGTACATTTTCAAACCCCTTTCAGTCATTACCCAAAAATTTCCGGCAAATGGCAATCCCTTCCAGTATTTATGTGGGTTGTTTCGCAACAAATCCTTCATGTTTTCATCAAAATAAACAACCTGTCCTATGGGCAACCTGATGGTAATTTGTGCTTGCTGACTGCGGATTTTGTGTTGGGCATTAAAACTAAATAGGTCAGGAATTTCAATGGTTGAATCGTTAAGCCCGACGTCGAAATGAATTGATTCGGCACGTTCGATGGCAGCCTCAAGTGAATAACCCGATGCCATGGGATTTACCCAAACATTGATATGGGGTTCTTTTGAAGAAAAAATTTCAAGTCTGGGGTAGGCGTATAGCATTTCGCTACTATTTCCATGCTCAACAAGGTATTTATTGTCGAAAAGGTGTATGGTATTTGTGTGATTTTTTACTAAAACAGGCAATGTTTTAATATGAAGCACCTCCCCTTCGTCCAAATACAAGGTTGATGTTGTTTGCGAAGCCCCCGACTTATGCTTGAAATCGCTGAATGTGTCAACACCAATTGCAATCAATCCAATCAGGCTGGCGATCCACACCAAACCAAGTGTGTTGCCAATTCGCGGAATTCTGAAATGCTCACCAATTAGCAAACGCAAAGCCAAATAAATCAGCATAACAAGTGGAATGCCAAAAAACAGGAACAGGGCGACCGGGGCCATCGAAATGGCCAGTGGGCTTGCCAGCAACCATTCTGTAAGGGTGGCAAAAGAAATATGAATAAACTGCCCGCCTTCAAACAGGCTAAAACCATCCCACCCGATTGACATGGCTCCAAAACCTACAAGCAAGCCTAAACCAATCATTAACAGAACCAGTCCTACCACTATCCCAACAATGCGGGCAATAATGCTTGCGATTTTTACCAAAACATCAATCACACTGTTGGAAGCCTTGTGCATATGATGCTTTTGGTTGTGGTAGCTTGCACGTGCCTCCTCAGCATAACCTTCCAGTTTTGACTTTACGGTTTCAACTTCCCTTTTTACCGATTCCTCAATATTGGAAATATTGACTGGCTTGCCCCGCATCTGAAGCTTTTCGCTTGTGGTTAAAGCTTCAGGCATCACAATCCAAAGTATTATATAGATCAACAAACCTGCGCCCGAGGCAAAAAATAAGACAATGAATAAAATCCTGAACAGTATAATATCGATACCAAAATAGGCTGCCAATCCAGCCGCCACACCAGCAAGGGCACGGTTATCCGGATCGCGGAACAGCCTTTTTGCCTTGGTCGAATAGCTGTACTTCCTCTTCTCACCCTCGGCTTCATCATCCATCTCGAACGGCTGTCCCAACAAGCCAATTACTTCATTGATATCCACAAGCGTGATCACTTGTTTGGTTTCGTTCGTTCTCTGCTGAAGCAGCTCAGCCATCCTGTTCTCGATATCAGCAATGATTTCTTCACAATCGTCATCCTTGCCAAAATGCTTTTTTAAACTGCTTAAGTATTGATTCAATTGCTCATAGGCATCTTCGTCGATGTGGAAAACGATGCCACTGATATTTACTGTCAATGTCTTTTTCATTTTATTAAATATTATTGGTTATGGTTCTTAGCTATTGTGTTCACTGATTCAACCAGTTGATCCCAACCTTGCTGCAGGCCGCTCAACAATTGTGTACCCGTTTCGGTAATCTGATAATACTTGCGCGGTGGCCCCGACTTTGACTCTTCCCAGCGGTAGCTGAGCAAACCATCGTTTTTCAGACGGGTAAGTAAAGGGTACAAGGTGCCCTCAACCACTATAAGTTCTGCATTTTTTAGTTGCATGAGAATGTCGGAGGCATACACCTCCTTATTCTTCGAAATAATGGCCAGAATACAAAACTCCAGCACACCTTTCCGCATTTGAGAGATCGTTTTTTCTGTGTTCATGGGGCAAAAATAATACAATTTTAGTACCATGTATTACAAAGTACTAAATATTTTTTACTATTATTTAAAACATAGTTATTATATTATTGATAATGTGTCGCTTACTGTAATAAATATTTTTGCCCACAGGTCGTGCAAATCAGTTTTTAGTTGTAAATTTGCAATGAATTTCTTCGGGGCAGGGTGAGCCAGCCATTAAAACTGGCAATTCCCGACCGGCGGTAAAAGTCCGCGACTCTCATCAACCTGGTTGACGAGACTGATCAGGTGAAATTCCTGGGCCGACAGTATAGTCTGGATAGGAGAAGAGATTAAAGGCAGTGATGCCTCATTTATCTATGCTATCCGGTGCCCCGGAGGATAACTTATTGTGGTTATTATGCAAAATAATGAGGACATCAAATTCATGCAAAGGGCAATCCAATTGTCGCTTAAAGGCTATGGCCACGTAAATCCCAATCCCCTAGTTGGTGCAGTGCTCGTTAAAGATGGAAAAATCATTGATGAATTTAATGGTGCACAACCCGAAAATATGGAGGACCCTATGCCGAGGTCAATGCCTTTAACCATGCCACAACAAGCGCAAAAGGAGCTACACTTTTATGTAACGCTCGAACCCTGTAACCATTTTGGAAAAACACCCTGTACTGAAAGGATCAATGAAGGCGCCCGCGCGTGGTAGCTGGGCATGACCGACCCCAACCCACTTGTAAACAAAAAGGAATCGACCACCTTATCCGCAAGTATTTCTCAACTGTAGTGGGCCTTCTTGAAGATGGAAATCAGGAAAATCAACAGAGATTTTCTGCAAGTTCATACTGCAATCCAGACCTTTTTTAGGTGCTTAAACAGCCATGACCGATGGAAAAACGGCCACCTCTTCAGGTAATTCCAGCAAATGGATAACCAATAATGCATCAAGGGATTTTGTGTACGAATTAATACAGATATGCTGCCATCCTGGTAGGTGTGAGCCAGATGGCGGATCGACAACCCCCATCTTACCGACAGGTCAAACGAATATTACGATTAAGAGCAACCGTTGCGGTTGTTACACAAACGGAAGGCCGATGGATGCCAATATCCTGAATACCCAACAGGCCAGAACACTGATTGCCACTACCTAAATTAGTATGCCTTTTTGATATGAGAAAAACTGAAAAACAAAGGTGTTGAAACCATGATTTGCCCCAAGCCTGATGCGGTGGTGGCAAAAGTGATCCTGAATTTTCCTCGTTCAAAGCTTGCCGAAACCGGAATCGACAGTCTGTTGGAGGAGGCAGTGGAGCTAAATTTTTCTGCCTTGCGGGCCGGAATATCGACAAGGTTTACGCATTTATTTAACCCAAATTCATCGGCGGCAAAACGGCTTTTTACACCCAGGCGGTGGCCCGGGACTGAAAATGTCGGATTTACTTAACCCTGCGAATCGAGCAGGTTAAACGCTTTGACGAAGATATCATGGTAGAGGTATACACAAAAAGAACTGATATGTTTATTATGAAATAATTGAAGAAACAGGAAAACTGGAAGCAGAAGTGGGGGCCAAATCGGCAAACCTGAAAATTCGAGCAAAGAAAGTTTTAGGCGATTTGAAAATCGGGCGACAGTATCTGGTAACCAACGCATGCTCAATCGTTACCGCCGGGAATCAACACTTGAGGTGGATGGATGGCTGAAACCACAAAGCAGCATTAAACCTTGGCATGCTCAAGCCTGGCGAAGAAATAAACTCGGGAAAGAGCTATGCAACTCACCGACAGGCTTGGCGATTACGGTGGTGTCGCTGGATGGTATTGGAAAAATTATTGCCTTCAGAAAAAGAAGACATCGCAATCTGGATCGACATTGAGGCACCGGAGATATCAACGATTACATCATCATGAAAGGTTCTGAAGATCGACGGCGTTAGCCTGATCAAGCTTCGGGCCTGCATGAAAACGGTTTCAGCGTTTCATTATTCCATTTACAGGGGCCAAAACTACATTACTTATTAAAAAACCGGGCGATGCGGTGAATATTGAATGCGACCCGTGGAGCAAATACATCAAAAATTCACCCAGCCAACTGCCACCAAACAAAACAAGGAACTGACAATAATTTTTAAAGGAACATGGGATTCATAAATTAAGTAATGGACAAATTCAACACAATAGAAGAGGCACTGGAAGACATCAAAAACGGCAAAATGGTTGTTGTTGTGATGTATTGCAAAAGGCGCGAAATGAAGGGTTATGACCCGATTGCGGTCAGCAGGGAAAGCAGAAGTCCTGAGGCCATCAATTTATGAACAAGCATGGTGGCGGGCTCATTTGCTTGCCCATTATCAAGAAAAGGTTGAAGCAACTATCCATCGGCATGGTAACAGAGAATACCGACACCCATAAAACGGTTTTTACTGTTTCGGTTGGATGCCGTTGAAACCAAGACGGGCATTTCAATAAGAGCGGGCATTTACGATTAAAAAAATTATTGGACCATAGCGCTAAAGCAGCTGACTTTAAGAATAAACCAGCTACATTTTTCCCCTTGAATACAAGGAAGGTGGCGCCTGTAAGGGCTACCGCACCGAGGTGCTGTTGACCGCCAGGCTTAAGCCGGTTTGTACCCTGCAGGGGTCATTTGCGAAATCATGAATGAAAACGGCTCTATGGCCCGCGTTCCTGAACTACAACCATGTGAAAAACACGTTAAAGCTCTGCAACTATTGCCGATCTGATTGCCATACCGGCGCTGTCACGAGAAACTGGGTGGAGCGGTATCGAAGTGAAGTTGCCCATTATTCCTTATGGCATGTTCAGTTATTGGCTATCGCGATATCATCACAAAGGAAGAGCATATCGCACTTGTGGATGGGCACATCACCGAGACAAACCTGTTTTTGGTACGGGTTCATTCAGAGTGCTTAACCGGTGATGTTTTTGGTTCGTATGATGCGACTGTGGCGAACAGCTTGAAGAAGCCATGCGCGATTGCCAAAGAGGGGCGTGGTATCTTGTTATGGCACGCCAGGAAGATGGGGTATTGGTTTGTTGAACAAGCTCAAAAGCCCATCACTTACAAGATGGCGGGATGGATACAGAAGCCACAACGAGGCACTTGGGTTTGCGTCAGATTTGCGTTGATATGGTATTGGTGCAGAAATACTTGCCGATATTGGCGCCTGGCGAACTCGGAAACTTATGACCAACAATCCACGAAAACCATCAGGGCATCTACGGCTTTGGCCTGAAAGTGGCAGGAACGGCATACCTATTGAGATTGATCAAACAAAAGAAAACCAGTTTTACCTGTCAACAAAAAGGGCAAAATGGGACATATGCTGAATATTAACAACTAATATATTTATCAGACATGAAAATAATTGAAGGTAAACTTAATTCAAAAGGATTAAAGTTTGGAATTGTTATAGGATCGCCTTCAATGAATTTATCAGTTCAGCAAACTCTCTTTGGCGGGGCCATATCGACGCCCTAAAAGCGCTAATGATGCAGTGATGATGAAATTAGTTGTATTTAGCTCAGATCATACGAGATTCCACTGGTCGCAAAAAAGATGGCTAAAAGTGGTAAATATGATGCCATTATTTGCCTTGGGGCTGTAATAAGGGATCAACACCCCGCTTTGATGTTGTTGTTAGTGAAGTAGCCAAAGGTAGCCCTTGTTGGCCTGGAAACAGAAATTCCGGTTATATTTGGTGTGCTCACCACTGACAGTATTGAACAAGCCATCGAAAGGGCAGGTACCAAATCAGGCAATAAAGGCTTTGATGCAGCCATGGCTGCCATTGAAATGGCTAATCTGATGAAGGCTTTTTAACCATCTTTATTTGTGTAAATACCTTATTTTCATTGATTTACCCGCTAATAATAGAATTTCAGTTTTTTCTTTTTGAAATTGATTACACAGCGGTATTCATGCAAAATATCACTGCCCAAAACACCATTGATTTCGGGCAGGCCCAGGTTGCTGTATGATTCGGTAACATGGCTCAGATCGATGGCAACAGCTACATAGCCTTTAATCAACAGGTCGCCAAAGCCCATGCTTTGGAGTTCAACAATTTTTGTAGGCATGGTGTTGGTGCCCAAACCGGTAGATAGCTTTTCGTTTTCCTCAAAAATGGTTTCATCCATATATTGTTGAATGATGCCCTCGTCGAACACACAACGTGAAGCCCCAGTATCAATTAAAAAGGTGGCTGCTTTTCCATTGATCGTACCTTGCGTAAGCAGGTGAAAGCCGTCATCTTCGATGGAAACAACTTGAAACGGAATTTCTGTAATTTTCAAAGTTTCAGGGTTTGAATAAATTAGTAAAGATGCTGTGCAAAAGATGGTTAAGTTGCATCTCCAGCAATCATTTGTACAGATTAAAAATTCGGTTTCAAAGCATATTTATTGTAGAAGTCCTCAATAATTTTCACAGCTTCTTCAGCGGTATCCACCACTTGAAAAATATCCAGATCTTCTTTACTGATTTTTCCTTCCTCGAGCATGCGATCATTAATCCAATCGAGCAAACCTTGCCAATAGCTTTTCTTCACCAGCACGATGGGGAATTTCACGAGCTTTTGGGTTTGTATGAGCGTTATGGCCTCGAACAATTCATCCAGTGTGCCAAAACCACCCGGCAGCACAATATATCCTTGCGAATAGCGCATAAACATGACTTTTCGGACAAAAAAGTAATCGAACTCAATGTTTTTATCCGGGTCAATAAAAGGATTTGATTTTTGCTCAAAGGGCAGATCAATATTCACTCCCACCGATTTACCTCCGGCAAAGTGTGCCCCTTTGTTACCGGCTTCCATAATACCGGGGCCACCTCCCGTAATAATACCAAAACCTTTTTTAGTGAGCAGATAGGCTATTTCCTCTGTCAGCCGATAGTATTCATGTTTAGGATTTGTTCTTGCTGAACCAAAAATTGCCACACAAGGGCCAATTCGGGCCATTTTTTCAAATCCTTCAACAAACTCAGCCATTATTTTAAATACCGACCAGGAATCGTGGGATTTAATTTCGTTCCAGGTTTTGGCTTTAAACGCCTTTCTTATTTTACTCTCTTCCAGGTTGTTCATATTAAATAATGCTTTCCTTATCGCTAAAATATTTCATAAATTGTACCCGTTCAAAAACGGCAGGGTTGTCCACTTTCTCCTGGCTCAGCCTGCCTTTGAATTCATCAATGCTATTAAAGGCCTGTTGTTCCATCCAATCCCTGATTTCGTTATGAATTATATCCATATAACCAATTCCGTGACGATATAAAGCACTGGCTACCTGAACTGTATCAGCACCAGCAAGCAAAAGCTTAATGGCAGATTTTCCATCAGCCACACCGGTTGAGGCAGAAATATCACATCCCAGCCTGCCCGACATCATGGCAATCCAGCGCAAGGGCATGGAAATTTCATTGGCCGTGCTTAGCACATTGGACGGGACT
The DNA here is from genome assembly GCA_018400955.1 of Bacteroidales bacterium. GTDB lineage: Bacteria > Bacteroidota > Bacteroidia > Bacteroidales > F082 > CALAZZ01. The sequence continues at coordinate 3,121 of JAGYLH010000005.1, read as the reverse complement.
ACTTCGAGCTTATCTATATCATAGTCAGGACTGTAAAACCTATTAAAAAGCACAAGACCCTTAATCCCTGTGTGTGACAGATCCCGAATTATTTGCGCCAGGTTGGAGAAATAAAAACTGATCTTCAAAACGATGGGAATGTTCACTTGCTTTTTGACAGCTTTTACGATTTCAAAATACCGTCGTTCATTTTCTTCGCTGCTGCTTCGCAGGTTCGAAGGCAGTACAAACACATTCAGCTCAAGCGCGTCAGCCCCTGCCGATTCAATTTCTTTGGTAAAACTGATCCATTCATGTGCAGTGGTGCAGTTTACCGAACCAATAATGGGGATATTGGTTTCGGCTTTGGCCTGCTTGATCAGGTTGATATACTTTTCCAGATTTTCTTGCCTGATGCGCACATCCAGATAATCCAGAAATTCTTCCCGTCCTGTTTTTTCCTGCTCATCGCGGATGGTTTTGTCATATTCGTGTGTGATTTCCTCCTCGAAGATGGATTTGAGTACCACAGCACCCACGCCATGTTTTTCGAGTTGGATAATTTTTTGCACACTATCGGTAAATCCCGAACTGGCAGCAATAATAGGGCTTTTAAGTTCCAAGCCAAGATATTTGCAAGATAAGTTAGTCATACTAAACGGTATTAAATATTTCCACAATTGAACAAAAAAAGAAGCATAAAATTAAGGTTTAAACATGAAGTGGCAAAGTAAAATTTAACCCTTATCAAAAAATCAGGGAAACGCGCAAATAAATCCTGAATTCCCCCCGTTCGTAAATCATTAGTGAAAATTTAGCATAACGCGTATATTTGCTTCATTATCTGATTGTTATTTGCTCAATTCAAGCTTTAACTAAAAACTGTATAGTATTTTTTTGCTTTACAATTTCCTCCGGTGAGCTGCAGCAAAATATAAGACTCTATATGAACTTAACGCGCTTTGTAGGAAACCTAAATACAGCTTTATCATAAAGAGTACACAAGGCCGCAATAAAGAATTTGATTTTTATTTTTGATTTTTTGTACATTTGGCTTCGTATTCAAAACACATTGTTGTCGTTTGTTTTGCAGCAAGAGCCAAAAACCATCCAATATGAAAGCAAGCAAGTTTCCGTCAGGCAAATTTTTTCCAAAACTGGCCATTTTATTGGTACTATTCATTTTTATTCAGCACCATGCCAATGGCCAGGGTGAAAAATGGCAGCCTGAGTTTGTTTTTGGTTGGAGCTTTGCTAAACAACAATGGATACCTTATGGTGCCAGCAGCTTGGCAATTAAGGGTAAACCAGTAAAGTTTCCGATGCTTTCGTTTTCAGTATTGAATGAACTCACAAATAATTTGGTCTGGAGCTATGGTGTTGGTATTAAAAGAAAGGGAGTGAGTAGCATTAAAACAAGAGATTTACCACCTGACTATTTTTATGGTTACCCAATCAAATATCAATATATCTCTTACTATATGGCCACTTTATCGGCACACAGCACATTGCGTTACTACATCAAAGGACCCCCAAATGGTGGCTTATACATTGGCAGTGGATTGGGCCTCGACTATCTCGTAAGCAAAAAATTGCCACAGGTTCACACTGCATTCCCTTATGATGTTGCAGTATATTTTGATGATCGTGATTACAGGCGTTTGGCGGCTTATCTTACACTTACTGGTGGGTTTGCCTTGGGTGAACAAGTCTATATTGGCTTTGAATATGCCCCGTTTTTCACCAAAAGTATGAAGGTTAGGCAAATGCATATTAAAGATTCGTTTTTTATGTTTGGTTTAGTTTTAATTCTTGACTACGCCGAACAAGAATGAACATCCAAAATGATAGATATTCACTACTAAAATTGAAGAAGATGAAGATAATAATTGGTATTGGAAGGCTAGTTTTTGCCATTCTATTGTTTATTGCGGTTAACCAAGGGTGTGAAAAGGAAGACCCCAAACCCATTTTGGAAACCATTGTCGCACACGAAATCTTTAGTACATCTGCCATTTCAGGCGCCGATATAATTACTGTTGAAGGATTGCGACTTACCGCGAAAGGGGTTTGCTGGAGCACAACTCCTGAACCAACAATTGCCGATAGTCATACCAATGATGGTAGGGGCCTTGGAAACTTTAAATCACTCATGCATGGCCTCCTACCCTCTACTTCGTATTATTACCGTGCATATGCAGTTACAGACGAAGGTGTAGCGTATGGCAATACATTGAAATTCAAAACTGATATCGAGGGCACTTCTTTTATTGAAACCGATTCCATAAGTCTGTTAACATTTCGTACTGCCAGGGTATATGGTTCCTACAAAATATGGGGGAATGAGCCTCGTGTAATAAGGTATGGTTTTTGCTATGCCTACGAAAAATTGCCTGAAGTTGTCGATTATAATGTCACCCAAACAATGGGTGGTGATTCAGATTTTAATGCCTTTATTCATTTTGAGGAGGAAAAGCCGGCCAAGGTTCGTGCTTTTGTTGAAATGGAAAACGGGGAAGTTTTTTACGGGGATGCATTGAATGTATTACCCCAAAAACTTGAAATCACCACCATTGATAGAATTACCTTTCGATCTGCACGGGTGCTCATTGAGCATGGTGAAAGCCCATACTTTTTCCAGACTAAGCTATATTGGGGAACTGAAAAGGAGAATTTAGATCAAGTTGGATACTTTAATAATAGATATGTTACGCAACACTATACAAATGCCTGGAATTTGCTGCCCAACACGACTTATTTTGTTTGGCCAATCATTACTTTCACTATCACTCCTCCGGGCCAATCAAGCGGGGGTTATACCGTTAGCGATTGGGCTGATTATGCCAGTTTCACCACTCCACCCGTTTCTGATATTGGAAGTGGTACTTATGATGCCCCTTATACTATTGATGGAGCATTGTATTTGGCACCTTTTACTGAACATATTTGGGTAGAAGGCTATATTGTGGGGGAATACAACTCTTCATCGGGTAGTAGGTTTTTGCCGCCATTTAATGAGGAGTTCTCAATATTGCTGGCAAATGAAATTGATGAAGCGTTTGGTAGTAACACACTGAAGGTAAGCTTGCCTTCCGGCCCAATAAGCCAAGCATTAAACCTGAAAGATAACCCGGGCAATAAG
>JAGYLH010000049.1 GCA_018400955.1 Bacteroidales bacterium | reverse complement strand
AACCGCCCACCTGGTTAAATTGACTACCTCTTCAAACTATTTTAGCAACCAGGAGCCCGATGCCGTCAGCGGAGCCTTGATTTACCTCAATGATGGTATAGATGGCTTTCAACTGACCGAATTGCCTGATCAAGCTGGTGTTTATGCCACCCCCTCCGATTTTTCAGGACATCCCGGGCGCAATTACCGGCTCGAAATCAATTTGACAGAGGACGTTGGTGAAGCTGATTTTTATACGGCAGAAACCTTTATGCCCTCCACAAACTTTCGTATTGATTCGATACAGGTGGTTCAGGACGAACGATTTGGTTTTTGGTTGGTCAACCTCTATGCCCAAGATCCGCCAAGTGTGGATTATTATAAATTTGATTTACAGATTAATGGTTTGATGCTAACCGATACACTCAGGCGTTCGGTGGTGAACGACGACCGCTTTTTCAATGGCAACAACACCAACGGCATCGGGGTTTTATTTCTTTTCGAAGATGAAGTAAATCCGGGCGATACATTGGATTTCACCATGTCGTCCATTAGCCAGGACTATTTCAATTTTATTGTTGAAATCCGCTCTGAATCGGGCTTTAGCAACCCCCTGTTTTCCGGCCCGCCTGCCAATATCCGCTCAAATATCAAAGAAGGCGGATTGGGTTATTTTGGTGCACGCCATAGCAGGCACATTCGATATATTGTATCGGAAAACGAGTAAAAACAAACAATTTCTAAGGGTAGGTTTGAGGATTTTCTATTTTGAGAAATTATCCACATTACTCTTTAGCATGTGGTTATGATGACTTGCTGTGCTATTTTAGCACTGCAAACCAGATTTTAACCGACAAAAATCAAACATTTTTCAAAAATAATTTCTTCCCTTTTAAACCCTTTTATTTTTAAGCTGTCATTGCTTAATATAAAAACTTTGGAAACTTTACGAACAATTAACGTTTCCTGATTGTTATAGGTTTTAATTTTGTATTTTAATAATCCGCTATGTTAACACTTAAAGCCAAAAGGCCAAACAGCCGGAAAAATAGTATGAACAGAATCAATTTTTTTATCCTGGTTTTAGCTTTTGTTGCCGGGCATGCATTGCAAGCACAGCAAGCAATCGAAATCAACCTTGAGCAAGCACGGGCTTATGCCAATGAGCACAACTACAACTTGCGTAGCTCAGCGCTTGATATAGAAGCAGCGCGCTACCGAGTGAAAGAATCTACTGCCAGCGGCCTGCCACAAATTTCCGGCTCAATTGGTTATATAGATAATATTGCTTTGCCTGTGCAGCTTATCCCGGGTGACTTTATCGGGCAACCGGGCGAAGAAGTAGAAATCACTTTTGGAACCAAATACAACGCATCGGCGAGTGCCGGCATAAACCAGTTAATCTTTAGTGGCGAATACATTGTTGGTCTGCAGGCGGCAAAGGCATTTTTGGAGAAATCGCGCAAGGACTATGTCAAAACACAGATTGAGGTGAACAAAAGCGTTTCGGAAGCATACTTTCTGGCGCTTGCAGCAGAAGAAAGTCTGACCGTTATCGACTCCACTTTAACAATTACGCGCAAGCTTGCACATCAAACAAGCTTGATAGTAGCGGAAGGTTTTGGTGAGGAAACTGAGTTGGACCAGTTAGAGCTGCTTGTTTCCGAACTGGAAATAAGCCGCGATAACGCTTTGAACCAGATTAGTATAGCCAAGGATTTACTTCGTTTTCATATGGGTATTGAAAAACAAACCCCTTTGGTGCTCACTCAAAAAATGAGCGAACTGATTGACAAGACTGCGCCCGAGAGCCTGATTGAAAAGCCCTTTGTCCCCGAACGGAATATTGATGTACAAATTATAAAAAAGCAACAAGAGTTGGCCTTTTTGAGTATGCGACGCGAAAAAAGCTTTTACCTGCCTTCTCTTTCTGCCTTTTTGAATGTTCAAACCCAAGCCCAAAGACAGGAATGGAATTTTTTTGACAGCAATGGCAAATGGTATTCCAACTCCATGTTTGGTGTTACTATGAATATACCCATTTTTAGCAGCGGGCAGCGTTTTTCCAGGGTAAAACAAGCCCAGTTTCAATATGAGCAAACGCTTATTGCTGAAGATCAAATAAGGACAAATTTGAAACTCCAGTACGAAACCACCATGAATGAGTTGAACACAGCATGGAAAACCTTGGGCAATACGCACCAAAATAAATTTCTGGCCGAAAGGATATTTCGCCGCACAGGCATCAAATACCAGGAAGGAATGGCCGGCAGCCTCGATTTGTTGAATACGCATAACCAATATCTTACAGCACAATCGCGCTATATCAACGCTGCCTTGAATCTTTTAAACCAACAAGTGGCCCTCGAAAGCCTGATGGAGCAATTGCCATGATCAATATGGAAGAGCAAGAAAGGGATATTATAAATGCAGCAGTAGGCTTGTTTCTTAAATATGGGATCAAAAGCATCACCATGGATGAGATTTCACGCCAAATGGCGGTATCCAAAAAAACGCTTTACCGCTTTTTCAAGGACAAGCAGGAGCTGGTTGAAAAAGCACTTGAAACCATGTTGGAGCAGCAAAAATGTACCATTGATGGGGTGATGGACAAAGGCCTGAATGCACTTGAGGAATTGTTTGAAGTGTATAACCATGTTAACGAAATGATCAAGGAGCACAACCCTGCACTTGAATTCGATTTGCAACGCACCTATCCCGGACTATTCAAACGCATGCGCGAGCAGCACCGCAGCAATATTTTTCAGGCTACCGAACGCAACCTGCTCAAAGGCAAAAGCGAAGGCTATTACAGAAAAGACCTTGATGCTGCAATAATTGCCAAACTGCATGTGGTTCGTCTGGAGAACTTTATGCACAGCGACATTATTACAATCGATGAACTGCACTCGAAGAAGTTTTTTAAAGAAGTATTTAAATATCACCTTCATGGCGTTTTGTCAGCAGAAGGCCTCAACTATGTAAAATCAAATTATCCCGAATTTTTAAAAAAGTAAGTTTTATGAAAATGAAATTATTCCTTTCCATCATACTGGCTGCTCTGTTGATCACAGCCTGTAATACACCCGAAAGTGTTGAAAAACTGGAAACCGAACTGGAGGAAAAACGTCGTTCGCTCAAGGAAACGGAGGTTGCCATAAAAGAACTTGAAAAACAAATAGATGTTTTAAAAGGAGATGTGGACGATCGATATTTTGAACCAGTTGTCACTAGCAATTTGCAATCGCGGATGTTCAGGCACTTTTTTGAAGCCAGCGGGGCTGTTGAGCCGGTAAGGGAAGCTTTTATCAGTCCCGAAATTAACGGACAAATTGCCCACATTGCAGTACGCGAAGGCGATAAGGTAAATAAAGGTCAGCTGTTGGCCAAAATCAATACTGAGGTTACCGACCGGACCATCAAGGAACTCGAAACCTCGCTGAGCCTGGCAACAGATGTTTTTGAACGTCAGAAACGACTGTGGGAGCAAAGCATAGGCTCCGAAATACAATTTCTGGAAGCCAGGAACAACAAGGAAAACCTTGAAAACAGGCTGGCCACTATGCAAGCACAACTGAATATGGCCATCATCACTTCACCTATTGACGGACACATTGAAAAAATAAGTCAGAAACAAGGCGAAATGGCTGCCCCAGGAATGGTACTCATGCATATTATCGACTTGACCGAAATGCTTATTAAGGCTGATGTTTCGGAACGCTTTATGCCGGACATCAGGGAAGGTGATGAGGTGGTGCTGCGTTTTCCTTCTTTCCCCGGTTTTAGCAAAACCACCACCGTGAAGCGAATCGGCAATGTCGTGAACCCCAACAACCGGACTTTTGAAGTGGAACTGCGCCTGCAAAACCCCGACAATAAGCTTAAGCCAAATATGGTGGCTGTGATTGATGTGAATGATTATTCAGCTGATAACAGCCTGGTTGTTCCATCCAAGATTATAAAAGAGGACCTCAAAGGAAAGTATTTATATATAGCAGTAAAACAAAACAACGACTTGTTTGCCCACAAACGATATGTCGTTGCCGGCCGTACCTATTTAGGTGAAACCCGCATCGAATCAGGCCTCGAAGTAAATGACCAAATCATCCTCGAAGGATTTAACCGTGTGAATGATGGCAGTTTGTTGCGCATCACCAATTAATTCATAACTGTTTACAGCTACTTGATATGAGTGAAGAAACTAAACAAAAGAAAGTAGTCAGGGATTTTTTCCTGACAACATGGGCGTTAAACAATAAGAATACAGTAGTACTGTTGGCCATTATTTTGATTGCCTTCGGAATCTATTCCTATCGCTCGCTGCCCAAGGAGTTGTTTCCCGAAATTGTGATTCCAACTGTTATGGTGCAAACAATTTATCCGGGCAACCCACCTATCGATATGGAAAACCTGATTACGCGTGAGCTTGAAAAGGAAATAGAATCGGTAAACGGCATTAAATATATGACTTCGGTATCCAACCAGGATGTGTCCAATATTTTTGTTGAATTCAACACCAATGTGGACATCAAAACAGCTTTGCAGGATGTGAAAGATGCCGTGGACAAAGCCAAAAAGGAATTGCCCGACGACCTGCTCAACGACCCTATGATTACGGATATTGACTTTTCTGAGTTTCCAATCATCAACATAAACCTTTCGGGCGACTACAGCATCAACGAATTGAAAATGTATGCCGAATACCTCGAAGATGAAATTGAGTCGCTTAGCGAGATTTCTGGTGTTGAAATTACCGGTATCACCGACCGCGAAATAAAAATCCATGTTGATCAGCACAAACTCGATGCTTTTGAGCTTAGCTTTAATGATATCGAAAATGCCGTGAAATCGGAGAACATTTCCATTTCGGGCGGGGATATCCGAACAGGCTTCGACAGAAGAGCTGTGCGCATAACTGGCGAATTCAGCTCGGTAAAGGAAATTGAAGACATCATCGTAAAACATGAAAATTTGCATATTGTGTATTTGCGCGATGTGGCTGATGTAAGCTTTGGGTTTATGGAAGCTGAAAGCTACGCACGACTGAATAATCAACCGGTGGTTTCGCTGCAGGTGGTGAAAAAAAGCGGAGAGAATTTGCTCAATGCCACAAGCAAAATATTCAGCATTCTCGATCAGGGCCGGGAAAACAAATCCCTGCCCGCCGACCTGGTGGTTACGATTACCAACGACCAGTCTGAACAGATTAAGTTGCAGCTGAGCAACCTGGAAAACAGCATGATTATGGGGATCATTTTTGTTGTGTTTGTGCTTTATTTCTTTTTGGGCACACGCAATGCCATGTTCGTGGGTATCGCCATCCCATTCTCCATGTTTATTTCCTTTATGGTGATGGGCATCATGGATTTTCAGGTGAATATGATTGTTTTGTTTTCCCTAATCCTGGCACTGGGTATGCTGGTGGACAATGCCATTGTGGTGGTGGAGAATATTTACCGCTTTGTGGACAAAGGATACAGCACTTATGAAGCTATCAAACAGGCTGTTGGTGAAATTGCCATGCCCATTATTTCATCCACGGCAACTACTTTGGCCGCCTTTTTTCCGTTGATTTTCTGGGATTCGATCATGGGTGAATTTATGAAGTATTTACCCCTCACCCTGATCATTGTGTTGCTGTCGTCGCTGTTTACTGCTCTGGTTATTATTCCTGTAATTTCCTCCTCCTTTATTGTGCGCAGCGATCAGGAAAAAGCCCCTTCTTTAAAACGAAATTTGATTGTTTCGGGTATTATGCTGGCATTGTCTGCCTTGTTTTACATTTACGGTGTAAACATTTTGGGAAGTTTGCTTGTAATTTTTGCCTTGATTGGGATTGCCCACGCCTTGTTTCTGGACCGTTCTGCACGTTGGTTTCAGAATGTTTTGTTGGTATGGGTTGAGAAAAAGTATCTGCTTATACTGCGTTTTGCACTGAAAAGCTGGAATCCATTTCTGCTTGTTTTGGGCACTGTTTTCTTGTTGATAGGCACCATTGCCTTTTACTTTTTGAGCAACCCCACCGTAGAGTTTTTTCCGGAAGGTGAACCTAAATACATCAATATTAAAGCTGAGTTGCCTTTAGGAACAGATATTGATGCCACAGATTCCTTGTTGCGTGTTATTGAAACAGACGTATATCGTTTGATTGAACCCGAGAAGGCAATTGTAAAATCCGTACTGACCAATATTGGCAAAGGTGCAGTGGGTGAAGATGATGGCTTTACGGGCCGGGGCGGTGGCCCCAACCGGGGATTGATTACAGTGACCTTCCTTGATTTTCAGGATAGGATGGGTTTTTCTACCCCCGAAGTGTTGAAACGTCTTTCGGACAGCCTGATTGGCGTTTATCCCGGCGTGCTGCTCACAGTTGATATGCAAAATGAAGGCCCGCCGGTTGGCAAGCCCATCAACATCGAAATCAGCGGGCGCGAATTTGATAAATTATTGTTTCTCACCGATTCCATTATTTCCCTCATTGGCGAAGCCAATATTGCCGGCATCGAAGGCCTGCAAATCGACCTGGATGTGGGTAAACCTGAGTTGAATGTGATTATCGACCGCAGCAGGGCGCGTCGCTACGGACTTTCAACGGGACAAATCGGCACCACCATACGCACGGCGCTTTTTGGCCTGGAAATTTCCAGTTATAAAATCGGGGAGGATGAGTATCCCATTATGCTGCGCATGAAGGATGATTATCGTTACAACCTTGCTTCTTTACTCAATCAGCGCGTAACCTTTCGCGACCAGGCCAGTGGCAAAATTGTGCAAGTGCCAATTTCGGCAGTGGCTGAAGTGGAGCTGAGCTCAACCTATGGTGCTGTTACCCGCAAAGACCGCAGCCGGATGATCACGATATTCTCAAACGTTTTGCCGGGCTATAACGCCAACCAAATCAATGAACAATTAAAACCCATACTCGAAGGTTTTGAATTCCCCGAAGGTTATAAGCATCAGTTTACAGGCGAACAGCAGGAGCAGGAAGAAAGTATGGCGTTTTTAATGCAGGCTTTACTTATTGCCATATCAATTATTCTGCTCATTCTGGTGGGTCAGTTCAACTCCATCGTAAAGCCCGGGATTATTATGGCCAGCGTTTTATTTAGCACCATTGGGGTGTTTGGTGGTCTGGCTACCTTCAATATGGATTTCATCGTCATTATGACAGGGGTTGGTATTGTATCCCTTGCCGGCGTTGTGGTGAACAATGCCATTGTATTGATTGATTATATCAACCTGGTGAAGCTGCGCAGAAAAACACAGCTTGACCTGCCGGAAGGGGCCAACCTGAGCGTTAGCGAATCGCTGAATTGTGTAGTGGAAGCAGGCAATACAAGGCTCAGGCCTGTTTTGCTTACAGCTATTACAACTATATTGGGTTTGCTGCCACTGGCCGTGGGGCTGAACATCGACTTTTATGGCATGTTGCACCATTTCGACCCCGATATTTACTTTGGCGGTGACAATGCATTGTTCTGGGGGCCTATGTCGTGGACGATTATCTTTGGGTTGAGTTTTGCTACTTTCCTTACACTGGTGGTTGTGCCGGCTATGTACCATGTTCTTTTCAGGGTGAAGCTAAAGGTGCAATCAACCAGGTCAAAAGGATAACAGACCGCAGCATCAGGACTGATTAAAACGGGTCCTGATGCCTGCCGGGTCTTTTTTAAAGTCGCTAACCGACACCCCTGCCACATCCTTAAACTGAGTGGAAAGGTATTGCACACTACTGTAGCCCATCATAAAGGCTATTTCGCTCAGGGTAAGATCACCGCTTTGGATTAGCTCCATGGCTTTGGCAATGCGGTGTCGGATGATAAACTTTTCGAGTGTGATGGATTCATGCTTCGAAAAAACAGAAGAAAGATATTGGTAGCTTTTGTTGAAGCGCCCCACCAAAAAATCGGAATTGCGTACCATGGCATTGTAGGTGGAGTGGTGTACCAATTCAATCACTGTCCGTTTCAATTCTTCGGCAAGCAGCGATTCCCTGTCTTCAACCACTTCGAAGCCTACATCTTGTATAAACGAAGCCAGTTCCTGCAAATTTATTTTTTGCGGGTCGTAGGAAATAACCACATCGCCCAGCTCACCCTTCACCAGCGACATACCTGCCCGTTCAAGCTCTAGCTGAAGCAGTCTGAGGCAGCATTGGCACTGCATATTGCGTAATTGAAACCGGTGTTTGAGCCTTTTAGGCATAGTTAATGGATGGCGGCTGTTATTTATTGCTGGCATCAAAAGTACAAAAAGCATGTTTTCCCTTGCCTATTATTATATGTCCCTTGCTTGCCCTCAATTGATGATAACGCGGAAAAATCGTAAAAGTAGGTTTACTGATGGCTTCACCGCACTCAGTGATATTTTCTACAGGATTTCTATGTCCATCTTCATTTTCGTGCTTATTAACAAATTGCGTGACAAACCACATTGTAGCCTCTGTCACCAAAAACTCATCATACCATGTTTGATTACTTGGTATACTTTAACACAGTTATTGACAATTTATTGACAAAGTCATATTTTTTTCGCAATTATTTGTCAATAAAATATTGCGTTCCTCTTCGCTCCCCTTCTTTTTTAATTTTCTGTTTTTCAATTAATTGATTCAATTGATACCGAAGGGCGCGCAATGGAATTTCTTTCCCGATGCGCTGATGTATATCACTTATTGCACTTTTTTCGAACTTATTTAGGTCTTCAAGAATAAGTGCACCCAGCCGATGGGGTTGTATGTTTTTCAATGTTGTTAAACCTTTAAAGTTGTGTTTTTTCAAAACTCCCGGTTCAACCAAATATTTGGTGCCTTTCGTCTTTCCCCTTGATTTCACAAGCTTAAAATTAACCAACCTACCCAACCATGTTCTGATGGCTTCCTTTTCCTCCAAGCCCAAAATATTACTAAACTCCAATGCAGTAAGTGAAGTATGCTGAGCAATCAGCCCCAAACTGATTATTTCCTTGGACTTTAGCTGAAATTCCTTATGTACCTTTTCAATAAACTGAATAGCGTGTTTATTGACAATTCGCTTTCTTATTGTTACTTTCACTCGATCAAATTCTTCTGCTGGTTCAGGTAGTGGCTTACCACTTGAAAGAAGTGATTCATAGATTCTATCATAGCCTGAGCCTTCCTTTTCCATCAGTTTTAAGTCGTAAAAAATTTTAGCCAGGTGTGGATTTCGTTGTACGCTTTTGTGTAAAATATTTTTAGGTGTAACACCCAGGGGCAACAAACCTGGGTTATGAATTTCCAAACGATCAGGATGAAGGTTTATAAAGATGTCACCTTTTGTGGTGTACGGACGGTGTACCAAGGCGTTTGCAATTAACTCTCTGATAACTGCCTCATCATAGTTGGATACAATTTTTCTGAATATACCATCGGCTATTTCTATACCTTCATTCCAATCTGGAATTTCACTTAATATAGCTTTTATCAGCTCTTTGGGATTTTTGCTGTAGTCGTCCCACACCAGCTTGTTCACTTTTTGCTCTTGCTCATCGTACTTGATAAACTGAATGGAAGGTGCATAAAGCAATCTCGCCCGGTGTTCCCGTTTGCCTATCCAAAGTACACCTAGATTGGTTAGGTAATTTCCGGCAGTAAAAAAATAATGCTCCAACAATTCCTCCGGTGATTTATCCTTTACAAACTTGCTTATCCGATCAGAAGTTCGCACATCAACCAATAACTGAGAGAGCTTTTCAACATCATATTCCTTACTGGAAACTTTTAGGTATGATTGTGTTTCCCAAACAAAGGCTCCTTTGTCTGTCAAAAGCCGGGTTAACTCATCTGGTAAAATGGGCTTACAATCATCGTCCACGCGCATATAATAGCGACCATTGGAGGTGGAAGCAATAGCCGAGGCATTTCGTTGAACGATTAATTCTATAAATTCTGCTCCGTTTTCTGCCATTTTCACTTGTGGAACCACACTTACGTTAATTGTCCTTCCTTGTATTTGTTTCTGCAGTTTGGCAGGTAAATGTTGAGGTATTTTTTGTGCAACCGGGGGCAAATCATCTTCGTCTTCAATGCCAAATAAAATTATACCTCCCTGAGCATTGGCAAAGCAAACACAATCCTTGGCCAATTCATCCCAATCCGGATTGGCTTTGGTAAGCGAGCGCAATGATTTTTTATCCCTTAGGCTGTTTTCTTTCATCTGTACTAATTTTCAACTGCTCGATTTTTTCGAGTAGTTCTCTCTGCTATTGATTTTAACTCCCCTGTGTAAAACTACTTCTTACCTGACAAATATTCGTAATTGGACGCTTTTGCGTTTTACACACAAGGTTTGGGTTTGTGATTCTATCTTTTTCTATTCATATTTAGCATGAACAAATATAGCTCTTTTGATTATCCAGCATTTGTATTGTTTCAACAAAAAAAATAACCCCCTTAATATGATTCATTTAATGCTGTTTGTGAAATTTGTTATTTAGGGTGACATTATTCCCCAATCCACCACCACTCACATTTACAGCATTCCCAGTAAAAGTAAAAAAGTGCTTTGGCATGGGCTGCCCATTGAAAGCAAAATTGAAACAGGTAACACTTCCTGTTGCAAAAAGCCGGCTCCAAAAATAGGCAGTTTTCTTTAATACCTAATTAACTATTTTGGCTTATGTGCCTAATAACTTGTCATATATTAAAACAAAGTGCCCGAACTTCAGAGATTTTGGAAATCTATAGGAACCATCAAAACTTGCTTAATATTTGATAAGTATTCGATTTTTTTGGCATTTAATATAACAGTAATACTCATCAAAATATCATAAAAAAATGAAATCGTAACTTTGAATCTATTGTTGTCAAGCACTGTTTATTGTTCTATCCTTCGCCCCTGATGCCCTTAATCATCCCCCTGAAAACAAAGGCATGGACAGGTATCAGCAGGTACCACAGTTATGGCCTGCCATGCCGGTTGGCCTGAAAGCTGCCTTTTGAAAACACATTGTCATCGTCGATGTAAAACTCAAGCCAGGCATCACCCGGAAGCCGCATTTCGGCATAGCAATAAGCGCCTGTGTTCCTGTTGTACGATGACGCGCCAGAAATCGAGCGCGTCGCCGGGTGAGTTTCGCTGGGTTGGTCCGGCCCCTTCTTGAGTCAATTACCAACAGCTTTATCAATCATCCCCCTTATTTTCCATAAAAACGCATAATAACCCGTATCGCCTCCAATAGCCCACATACGGTCCAATACGGTTTCAGGGTTTGATACCTTAGCTGTTTTTTGTTGACCAAACATCCAAAGTGGGTATTTCGATATAGTCCGAAATATGGGCCTTAAAGCTGCTGCTGATGGAAGAATTTTTCCAGCTGGAAACCACTTCGTTTTGCATGATGCGGTCAAAAGCGTTCCTGATGGCCTGTTTATAGCTTATAGGTTCAATATGAAGTATTTCAACAAGGAGTTGTCGCGACAAACCACCTCCACTTTCATGCTTGCCACCAAATTAATGGCCAGTTTATAACTCGTTTGGGTAACGAAATAAATATTAGGAACTTATTCTTTTGGCGAAAAACTGGTAGAGGATTATCCAGCGTTTCATCTGCCTGACTTCTGCAAATTGCAGCAACATCTCTTTGTATGTAAGGATGTCATCCGCCAATATCGAAGCTCTTATTATAAGTTTCCGGCATTTGAACTACCTTGAGCAGTGCCCGTGCTAACATCCCGGATGGCAATGGCTGGGTTTTGGTGTTGAGCCACTTAGGAGCAATCATTATCGGCAGTTTCCTCCACCAGGTCGCGGATGATTTCTGAAGGAAGCACTTCCCCGACCCTACTATTATTCCCGCACGTAAGGTTGTAAGGGCATATCGGCCACCCGACAGTGTTTCTTCAACAATTTTTCTTGATTTCAGGTGTTTGATAAATTTTTATCAGGTTACCAATACCACTTTTAAGTAAATTAATTGTTTTACTTGTGTGGCATTCATGGCTTCGCGGAAGTTCCTGGCTGAAAGCGCTTCCATTTCATCAAACTTTTTGTGTTCGACGACATGGAATGGATCAGGTAATAAGCCACATCAATATCATTGGGGATATTGCCAAGT
The DNA here is from genome assembly GCA_018400955.1 of Bacteroidales bacterium. Taxonomy (GTDB): domain Bacteria; phylum Bacteroidota; class Bacteroidia; order Bacteroidales; family F082; genus CALAZZ01. Next base: position 14,326 of record JAGYLH010000049.1, on the reverse strand, counting down.
GTTTCGGGATTTAAAAAATCGCCTTCAACAATTCGGATATGCACGGCCAGAGCTTTTCTTAACCACAAAGCGTTTGGCATCGCGTGCAAAGCAGATCACCTCGTGTCCGTTTTCGACCAAAACCGGAAGCAAACGTTTGCCGATATAACCTGTGGCACCGGTGAGAAGAATCTTCATGGATTTGTTTTTTCAGCTTGCAAAATAGGTAAATAAACGTTCAGGTGGTATAAATTGTTTAAAACTAACCTTCGATGGATATTGAAAAAAAATGCCTGCAAATTATACCGGCCCACCACAGGCTAATGACCGTTAAGGTTAGGATGGCTTAGCAACTATAAGCTTTTCACGCAAAGTTCTATCAGCGCCTTTAATTTCAATTATGTACAAACCCTCCGGAAGTTCCAGAAATAACAGTTGGTTGGTAATTCGTTCCCATTTTCTGATTTCTTTGCCAAACAAGTCAAAAACGATTACGTTTACTGGGTTGTGGCTGCCGGCAGCATCAATGAAAATGTGGTCATTGGCCGGGTTAGGATAAAGGATTTGCCTGATATAGGTATCTGTTTCTGGTGTTGAAGATAAATAGCAGTCATGTAATATATCTTCCAGGTTACTGCAACTTGGCAGATTAAATCTGATGTTAACCTTCTCCGGAAAGTTTTTAATATAATGACAAATACCCGAAATTTCACAAACCGACAGGTCAGGGTTATAGGTAATCTGTATTGATGAACTTCCATCGGATGCCATCCTTACCTTTTTCATGCCATACAAGCTGGATAACAATTCATTGTTTTCTATCTGTAAATTTCTTTCAACTCTCATCAGGTTTTCTAATCCATCCAGGTTTTCCAGCCTCGAATTTCTACTCAGAATCAAGTCACCTCCAATTAAGCGCAAATTGTTCAGGCCTGCCAAAGTTGACAGTTTGAGACAGTTATCGATTTCCAGCCTGCCAACGATTGTTTCAAGGCTTTGAAAACCATCCAGGTGTTGTAACGAACCCAAATTCATAAGCCAAAGATAGCCTCCAATATGTCCTAAATTTGTAAAGGCATTGATTCGGCTTAGCTGTGTATTGCTTTCAATCCGCAGGTTGCTTCCTAAATTAATCAGTGAAGTCAGCCCATTCAGTTCGGTAAGGGAATTGTTGCCCCGGATTGTTATAGAACCTCCAACAATCTGCAAATTATTCAAAAAAACAGGTGAAGATAATGAGGGATTCGAAGCAATATGCAGGTATGCTCCAATTCCCAGGAGATTATCAAGTCCATGAAGCTGTGAGAGTGAATCATTGTTTGATATATTTAAATTTCCATGAACGGTTGTCAGTTTATTCAACCCACTGATATTGTTTAATATGGCATTATTGCGGAGAAAAAAATCGCCTCTCACCTGCGTTAAGTTCTGAAGTCCGTTCAGGCTTTCCAGGCTATTGTTGTGCTCTATACGCAAATGCCCATGTATGATGGATATTTTTTCAAGGCCAGTAAAATCAATTAAAACTGAGGAGGCAGAGCGGTAGGTTCCTGCTTGAACTTGTAACCCGCCAATATAGGAAAGTGAATGCAAGCCCTGAAAATTCTGAAGGCCAAGATTGGTAATCCTGAGTGTTCCCCCAATCGAATCAAGATTGCCAAAACCGGCCAATGATTGCAGATTCGGGCCATTGTATAAATCAATCCCCCTTCCAACACGTTCAAGGTTTTCAAAACCCAATATACCAGTCAATTGCCCTGAAACATTTATTTTTATGCTTCCGGCAATTTCTTTTAACTCCGGAAAGAGTTGCAAATTATCAGTCACAATTTCCGGATTTATCCAATCCTTAAAAAACAAGTTTCCTCCAATACTTTCCAGGTTATCAAAACCACTCATTTGATCAATAATTGATTCTTCAATAACCAAATCCCCCCTAATGTGATTAAGCATATTATAGCCACTTATTAAAATAATATGCTGATCAGAATTATAAGCACTTTCGAACCTCAACGACCCGCCGATATACTTCAATTGATGAAAGCCGCTAATAGTTTCAAGAAGATTATTTCCATATATCACCAGATCTCCATAAATGGAATCCAATTGATTCAGGCCATACATTGTTATTATAGACGTACGGCTAATTAGCAAATTTCCTTCAATCTGTTTGATGTTTGACAACCCATCAAGATTTAAGATATTGCTACCACTAATATGAACATTGCCTTCGATGATTTGGCAATTGGGGAAGAAAGTTGAAAATTGGTCAATAGCTGTCTGACTTACAAATTCAATCCCTGATGGCAAGCAAGATTGGGAATGCGTTTTACCAACAATCAGAAGGGAAATAATGATCAGGGTGGTTTTGATCAGTTTCATAAGGTATATTTTTTAATCAGGTTTGCATAGCATTTATACTTTAACAACTTGAAAATACATCAATGATCATGGTATGCTGATCGCTTGGGCATTTCCATAAAAGAGCGAGTCCTGCAGGTATATAAAAGGCCTTATATAGTAGGTATTGCCAGGAATGAGGTCCTTGATTGTGTCGCTAAAACTATCATATGTACAACAGCCGGCATTGGTAACATTATCCGAAAGGCTTGGTGTGGGGTGCAATGCATGGCAAAAGCCCACAAGGCCAACTTCGAACATATGGTCATACCCGCCTGCATTAGAAATATTTCCTATTGCCAAACAGGAAGATGACGAGAGTTGCTCATGGGTGCAATCAATAATCGGGAAGGGTGAGGCATATATTCTAGCTTGATCACCTGAGTAGAACACCCAATCATTAATAGCTACATAGGCCAGCAATCTATAATTTACACCAGGAAAAAGGCCTGTTATGGTGCCTTCCAGGATTCCGTCGTTTATTGTATTTATAGTGAATCCATCATTATCGTCCAATTGTGGTGTCGCATTATTTCCTGCTTTCCATACAAACCCACTCTGTAAAATGTCTTGCGGGGGTATGTGGCTAACATTAACCGATGCCGTATAGGTGTTGAACCCCTTAACCTTTAATGTATGCGGTTTTATATAAACATTATAATCACTTACAAAGTGCTCAACATTTCCGAGTGTCATCCCAATTTCATTGGCGGCATAAGCCCTCACATAATAATGCTTGTAAAATTCATCAATAGGAAAAACACCATAAAACCTGCCTGTTTCGCCTTCCAATTCCTGATGAAAAAGATTGCTGTCGGGCGTTGGTTCCACATTGGGATATTTGCCCACAAGTAAACCACGGCTTTTTATTGGCATCCCTCCATCATCGGTAACCACACCACTGCACACAAATGCATAAGCCCCTACCGTATCAATCCAATAAGTATAGACGGAGGGCGCTGTGAGTGGCATTTCGGGTTTTGAACAAGAAAGCGCAAACAATAAAAGCACAATTGCAGTAAGCATTGCAGTTCTTTTATGTGTTGATTGGGAAATATTCATATTAAAACATCTTTAAAGGTTATTTAAAATACCTGGGCTTTTCTGCAATATCACGAACACAACGTACACTGTTTCCAGTACCAAGAAAATATTCCACAAAACCTGTTTTATAAATCGGATTTATACGCGTGGTATAATGCCTTGTTGCATCATAAGGGTCAGCTAACCAATACCGTGCATTTTCAGGCTTATCATAGAATGTACCATATCTGTACCTGGTTCCTGTTGCTTCAATTCTAAGCCCAAATATGTCGTAATGCTCTTCAGGGTAATTTAACCTGTCCCAATATGGATCAACATCGGTTTGACAATTATGGACAGTAGTTTCAGGGTTTCTGCAACTGGTAAAAATGTATGATTCAGAACCGGATAAATCCATATTATTTATGTAGTACCCCAAATGTTCGCTGCTAAAGTCAAAAAGTTCCTGCCAGTCATTTTTAGTTGTGAGCCTCCAGCCGTCAGGGCATACCGATCTGCTGTCCTTTATTACATATCCATTGTAATGCAATCCAAATGCTAATTTCACCTCCTCTTCGTTGTTCAACCCAACCAGCTTATCATGATCATAAACGGCATAAAGCGGTAAGGTTCTGTTTGTCCATACCTCCACATCATTTCCCGCCATAATGCTATCCCCATTATTGAAGCGGGTTACCCTTAAATTTTCGGCCATCCACTCCAAATTATTGATTTGTACGGTTTCATAATGGTTGCCATCTATATCCGTTACACCATTTCCCTTTCTTAAAATGACATCTAATGTGGTAAAAGTCAGCTCTCCGCTGTAGTGAATTGTGCCCCCATATTTTAGATAGGCTTTTGCGTAATAGGTGGTTGCGGGTTCCAAACCTCTAAAACGATGCACATAGGCTTTCCTGTCTCTATAAGTTGGTACATAATCAGAGAAAACATCATCATACATTTTCCCCCTTCTTTGGTAGTTTTCATATGATGGGTTTGGCTCGGTTGATAAAACCACCCCCATTTCTTCTGCCTCTCCTATCATACTGTGCCGGGCACTTATAGTTGCATTGCTCAAGGTAATATTTGAAACAGGGAAAGCGTGAAAACCTTCATCAGGATAATTTATTATTGCCTTATTCAGCTCCACTGTCTCGCCAAAATTCAAATAGTTTTCACTTACAGCATATGCCTGAACATATCTGCTCATGCGATCACTATTTACAAGTGTGTCCTGTACGCTAAAATGGCCTGACTTATTATTGTCGGCAATAACAATGCGATGCAATGAATAGTTGGAATAAAGCAGCAGAAAACCATACTCAATTAAACTATCCTTACCGGCAAAAAACCTCCCATTATACGTCAATGCATTTTCATTATAGGAAAACGGAAGTGTTTCAACAAAATAGTACTGACTTTCATCTAATTCCTGTTTTTCGCAGGCAACAGCAAGCAAAATAAAAACGGGTATCAAAATCCTGATATATTTCATAAGATGTGAATTATTGAAAGGCTTGGTTGCAACTGATGGGTATTATGATTGAATCTCGATTGAATGCTTTTGGTTTGAGTGAGTAAGTAGGTATAGATTAAACCGAGATGCAGCTGGTATCTTTCCGTCAGTTTGTAAGCCGTTCCTGCTTCGAGCAAAAGTCCTGTATGTAGCTTTCTTCTTGTTTCAATCGGTTTAGTTGTATGAAAAGCGGCCAAAAATCCGGGCCCGTTTAATACTTCGGAAGTCCTAAGTGTTGTCTTGGTTTGAAATTGATAAGAGGTATGCAGTCCTCCTCCGGCATAAAAAGCGAAATTCCCTGCATGCCATGCATATCTGAGGCTTATGGGCAGTATTAACAATTCTGTTTCAATATACAAGTTATAATCTGTAAACAGGCCAACTACAGCATCTGCATTAGCATTTCTGGTTGAGGCCAAAAAGGAATAATAGGTATATTGCGGTGAAATGACCAGCCGGATCGGATCAACAGGCAAATCAAAAACCAACCCACTTGTAAAACTATAGGTTGGGTTAAATTTGAATTCTTCTTTTTTCAAAATATCTAATATAACATTAGATTGGGTAAGACTGTGCCGGATTACACCTCCCCGAAGGCCCAGTCCAACAGTATGTCGGTACCATTTTTCAGGATGGTTTAACCGGTTGAATGCCGACTTCAGTGAATTGTGATTAAGGTTTATTTTTCGCAGATAAATGGCAGTTTCATCATTACCGGCAATATCATTTATTTGTTCCCGCAATGTTTTTACCCCCTCTTTCTTTGAATCTTCAAGAAAAACGAACGAATGACCAGATTTTTGAGCTATATAAAAAGTTTTAAGATTTGTGCTATAAACATAAAGCCTGATACTGCCCTCAACAAGCAATTCAAGAAAAACTTGTTTACGCTCACCATGTAAGTCAATTTCAGCTGATACAAACAGGGTTTTTTCTGTCATATAGGCACTTACTTCGGACGGGCTGTAACGGACAATTTCAGAAGTATCATATACGGGGCACCATTGAGCATTCATATAGGGCTTCTGCAGCAATACCTTATGCTGTGTAATTGTGTCGCCATGTAATACGTAGTAATTGCTTTGAGCAATCAGATTTATACCTATTAAGCTGTTTATCAGGATGATAAGAAAGAGTCGGTGTGCTTTTTGCTTCATTTTTGGTTTTTCGAAATTCAAGTCATAAAAATAGGGAAAAATTTGAATTGCGCCATAAATAAGTTGGCAGATAAGTATAAAACGTATTATTGGTAATGCTAATGATTTAGTAACACTGTTGTCCGGTAAAATCATTTAACCAATTCTATAATGCTTGATATATCTCGTCCCTACGGGACTTTTGATATGCAAGGGTTGCTTTTCTTCTACCAATATTTAGCCCCTATCGGGGCTTGTCCCGTTAGGGACAGAATATTGGTAGTAAGTATGTTGCGACATATCTAAAAGTCCCGTAGGGACGACATAGATTTTTACCGGACAACAGTTATTTAGTAAAAATAATGGGGGAAAATTTCAGAAAATCCATTTATGTAGATTTTAGAAAAACAGAGCCCAATATCATCATTAAAACCCGAAAAGTCAATCAATCGATATCTCACGAAAGAGAATTTGTATCTTAGCACCCAATTTCAATTTAAACCCAATTGCACATGCAAAAATTAAAATTTGGCTTGCTCCTGCTGTTCGTTGCCTGCCAAAGCGCAAACAACAGCAATCCTTACGGGCTTGAGATCACGCAAACAGTGTCAGCCTATCAGCAGGAAATCAAAAATGACCCGGACAACAAACTCGTCAACCTGAAGGATCATATTCCAGATATTGTGATTGACATGCGCTATGCCACAGCCAATAATTTTACTGGTGAAGAGGTGTATGATTACCCGGCCGCCTTGGTGCGCAAGCCTGTGGCCGATGCCCTGGCCGGTGTGCAGCAAAGCCTTAGCTGGCAAGGTCTTGGATTAAAAATTTTTGATGCTTACCGGCCCTATGCCGCCACGCTTAAATTCTACGATTTGATCGGAGATACCAATTTTGTGGCAGCCCCGTGGCATGGTTCGCGGCACAACCGGGGTGCAGCGGTTGATGTAACACTTGTGAACCTGGAAACAGGCGAAGAACTGCCCATGCCCACCCCTTTTGACGAATTCAGCGAAAAAGCCAGCCCCGATTATATGGACCTGCCCCCTGATGTATTGCAAAACAGGGCAATACTATTGCGCATCATGGCCGAATTTGGGTTCAGTGTTTATCCTTCTGAATGGTGGCACTTCGACTATAAAGGCTGGGAGCGCTTCGGTTTGATGGATTTGAAGATAAGGGATTTGGTGGATGCAAAGGAGTGAGAAGTCTAAAATCAATAAAAAGTGATTGATGATTTAAGATTGCAAATCAGCGATTGCAGATTTGGGGTTTTTACCAGATCAAAAATCTTCAATCTTAAGTCGTAAATCATAATTCAAGAATCATTGCTGTCCGGTAAAACTATTTAAGATGTTCTAAAACGATTGATATATCTCGTCCCTACGGGACTTTTCCTTCGTGTGGGATACTTTTGCACTACCAATATTTCGCCCCTATGGGGCTTGTCCCTTTAGGGACAAAATATTGGTAGTAAGCATGATATAATGAGGATAAAAGTCCCGTAGGGACGAAATAGGTTTTTAACTGGACAACAGTGAAAAAAAATCTTTTAGTACCCTAAGCCGGTGCACAAGCTGCTGCTACCACACTGATGCGCGCATTGGGTGCCTGCTGCAATGTATGAACGCAGGCTTCAATGGTTGATCCTGTGGTGATTACATCATCTACCAGTAAAACATGCTTGCCTTCTATGTCCTCAGGCTGCTGCAATCTGAAAATATCTTTTACGTTTTCCCAGCGTGCTTCCCGCGACTTTTTTGTCTGGGTTTCGCTGGCAACGGTTCGTACCAGGTTGTTCGTTACTACGGCTATGCCTGTAGCCTCCCTGATGCCATAAGCCAGCACTTCGCTTTGGTTGTATCCCCTGATGCGCTGTTTTTTGGGATGCAAGGGAACCGGGATAATCTGATCAATTTGCTTGCCCCAATCGGTTTGCCTTATGGTTTTGCCTGTTTCAACACCAAGAAAATGGCCGGCCTCCCTGTTTTTCTTGTATTTTAGCTCATGCACAAGTTGCTGCACCTTGCCGCGCTTACTAAAAAAATAGCAAGCAGTTGCCGCCTCCAAATGAACCCTGCCCCAGAAAATCCGGGCTACAGGATTGTCAGGAATGTGTTCGTAGCCTGTTAGCGGCAGCAGATGTTGGCACGAAAGGCAAACCGTTTTTTCTGTCTTGAAAAGCAATTGGCCGCATGCAGCGCATACTTCCGGGAAAAGCAAAGTAACCAAGTGGTGGAACAAAGGCAGTTTCATGGGATATAAATTGAGGCTGAAAGATAATTATTTTTCCGTAACCAATCAGTGCTAAAATGTATAATAATCTTCAACATTACTTTGTGTAAGTCAGTGTCTTCATAGTGGCTCTTTGTGAAACAGCTATTACACAATTCCGCACCTGCAGAAGCGCAGAGAATCACAATTTACCCAAAGGCTAACAAGATTGATAATAACCCTTATCATGATTGCTTTTCAATTCACTAATTCGTTACATTTTTCCAATACCTTAAAATAAAGCCCAAACAAAGTCAATAAAAATAACAATTTATTTCAACTACCTTTTGATCAATAATTTAAAAGTGTATTTTGGTGTTCAAAAAGGAACATTCGTACATCTTATAGCTTTTAATTACCTTTGCGCATAAATCATGAATTCATGAATGACAATATAAAGGCCGGCACATCTGAAAATTTCTTGCAGCGGGGATGTTGCCGTGCTCCCAGGGTGTTTAATCCCAACGACCGTATTTACCAGCACAAATGTTGTAAGTTGGATCAGTTCAACTGGTTGAAAGGTTTTGATAATATTAACAGCAAGCAGGAATTGCAGGTTGCTGAAATACGGTTTAAAAACGACCGAAAGGACTTTTATGCCTACACGCGTGATATGGATTTGAAAGAAGGCGAAATTGTTGCCGTTGAAGCGCAGTCGGGTCATGATATCGGCATTGTTACCCTTGTTGGTGACATCGTTGAATTGCAGCAAAAACGAAAAAAAGTAAACAGCAATCCCGAAGAACTCAAAAAAGTCTATCGCCATGCCAAGCTTTCCGATGTGGAAAAATGGGTGAGCGCCATAGAGCTGGAAACATCAACTTTGCATAAAACACGTGATTTTTCCTATGATTTAAAACTCAACATGAAAATTAATGATGTTGAATATCAAGGAGATAAAACCAAAGCCATTTTTTATTACACAGCTGATGAACGGGTCGATTTCCGTGAGTTGATCAAACTGATGGCCGAAGAGTTTCGCATCCGTGTTGAGATGCGGCAGATTGGCATGCGACAGGAAGCAGCCAAATTGGGTGGCATAGGCAGCTGTGGCAGAGAGCTTTGTTGCGCCTCCTGGATGGCCGATTTTAATTCGGTTACAACGGGTGTGGCACGGGTGCAGCAATTGTCGCCCAATCCGCAAAAACTGGCCGGGCAGTGTGGTAAACTTAAATGCTGTCTCAATTATGAATATGCTGCCTATGAGGATGCTTTAAAGGAATTTCCGGATGAGCGTACGGTACTGAAAACAAAAAAAGGAGATGCCACGGTGCAGAAAATTGACATCTTCAAAAAGCTAATGTGGTATGCTTACACCAACGATCGTAGCAACCTGATGGCAATTCCAATTGACAAAGTGAAGGAAATTGTAATTGAGAACAAGAAAAACCGCTTTCCTGAAAAGCTGGAGGATTTTGCCTTTATGAAAGAGCAGCAAACAGAATACAGCGGAAACAACAACAACGACGATTTAAGACGATTTGATTAGTTTGAATACAATAAAACTGTTGGTTTTACATTATTTAATTGAATTTTTTATTTGAAGCTTATTCATTGCCATCTTGCAAAAAACATGAAAGCGAAAGCCAATTTTGTTGTGATATTCCTGTTTGCACTAACCATCATTAGCTGCGACCCCAGTCGTATTTTTGATGAGAACAAACCTATACCCGATGCCTACTGGGAAAAGACATTTCGACCTGCATTTACTGTGCCGGTTGAGGATACCACAACCAGTTACCAGTTTTATATAAATGTGCGCAATACTGACGACTACCGTTTCAGCAATCTGTATGTGTTTTTGAAAACGAGCTTTCCCAATGGCAATATCACGCAAGATACTATTGAATGCATGCTGGCTGATGTGGATGGTCGTTGGCTGGGCCGGAGTTCTGGTAAAAACGTTGAACACCAGATATTGCTTAATCCGTCTCTGAGGTTTCCCCTAAGAGGGTCCTATCTAATTGAAATTAAACAAGCTATGCGCGAACCATTGCAAGGTATTACAGATATTGGCATACGCATCGAAAAAAGCGAATAATCAAACAACCAACACTAAAGCTGTTTTATAATGACAGAAGAAAAGCCTGTTAGAAAACCATTTTTCAACTATATTGCCAAGCTTTGGCTGATTTTCTTTTTGCTGCTTAGCGGGTTGACCATTTTATTTTATGGTGTGGCCGATGAGTGGTTTGGACCGATGCCTAGTTTTAAGGACCTTGAGAACCCCGACAGCAACCTGGCTTCTGAAATTTATTCATCTGATGGGGTACTTTTGGGAACCTATTTTATCGAAAACAGGTCCAATATTGAATTCAGGGACCTTTCGCCCAATTTGGTAAATGCCTTATTGGCGATCGAAGATATCCGTTTTACCGAACATTCCGGTATCGATCTCAGGGCTTTAGGCCGCGTAGCCTGGGGTGTTATCACTGGAAACAGCAAGGGCGGCGGCAGCACCCTGACACAGCAGTTGGCCAAAAACCTTTTCCCGCGTGGGCAAAACCTGAGCAAACCACAACTGGTCATACGTAAATTTCAGGAATGGGTAACGGCCACCAAATTGGAGCGCAACTACTCCAAAGAAGAAATCATGGCGATGTACCTCAACACGGTTCCTTTTGGCAGCCATTCCTTTGGTATCCGGGCAGCATCGCGCACCTTCTTTAATAAAACTACTGATTCCCTGCTGCTCGAAGAAGCTGCCCTCATGGCCGGTGTGGTGAATGCACCAACCTGGTACAGCCCTGTGCGCAACCCCGATCGGGCTGTAAAAAGGCGAAACCTTGTGCTGTCGCAAATGAACACATATGGGTTTATAAGCAAACAGGTTTATGATTCGGTAAGCAGCATCCCCTTGGATATGTCAAACTATGGCATACAGGACCATACCAGTGGGCAAGCCACTTACTTCCGTGAATTCTTAAGGGCTGAATTGCGCCGTTGGGCACTTACCAATTTCAAAGCCGATGGCTCCACTTATGATATTTATCGTGATGGGCTGAAGATTTACACCACCATTGATTCCTGGCTTCAAACATATGCTGAATCTGCTGTGCGACAACACCTTGGTGACGAACTCCAGCCGGCATTTTTCAAGCATTGGGAAGGTCATAAGCATGCGCCATTTGTTTTCCCATCGCGTGAGATAGAAGAGGAAGTTGAAAAAATCATGCTGCAAGCCATGCGGCGCAGCGAAAGGTACAGGTCGTTGCAAAACGAGGGGGCATCGCCTGCCGAAATACTTGAATCGTTCAAAACCCCTATCCGTATGCGGGTCTTTTCATGGGAAGGATCAATAGACACCATCATGACCCCACTCGATAGCATCCGCTATTATAAATCCTATCTGCAAGCCGGCCTGATGTCGGTTGAAACTTCCACAGGCTATGTGCGCGCCTATGTGGGTGGAAACGATTACCGATTTTTTAAATACGACCATGTTACGCAGGCCCGCCGGCAGGTTGGTTCCACATTCAAGCCTTTCCTTTATACATTGGCCATGCAGGAAGGCGAATATTCCCCGTGCTACAAGGTGCCAAACATTCAATACAGCGTGCAGTTGTTTGATGGTAGTTTTTGGTCACCACGCACATCCTCTACCGACAGGGTTGGTGAGGAAGTAACTTTAAAATGGGCATTGGCCAACTCAAACAACTGGATTTCGGCCTATCTTATTAAGCGCTTTTCACCTGAATCGGTTATACAGATGGCCCGTAAAATGGGCGTTACAGCCCCCATCGATCCTGTGCCTGCCATTGCACTTGGCACACCGGATATTTCACTATACGAAATGGTGGGGGCCATGAACACCTTGGCCAACAAGGGCGTTTATGTGAAACCCAGTTTTATAACCCGTATCGAAGATAAGAATGGCAATGTGATTGCCCGCTTTTTACCTGAAAAATCAGAAGCCCTGGATGAGGTGTCGGCCTACAAAATGATTGAGCTGATGAAGGGAGTAGTCGAGAGTGGCACAGGAATTCGGTTGCGTTTTAAATATGGCTTAAACAACCCCATTGCCGGCAAAACAGGCACCACCCAAAACCAATCCGATGGCTGGTTTATGGGCATCACACCTGAGCTCACGACGGGTGTTTGGGTAGGGGCTGAAGACCGTAGCGCACATTTCCGCACAATCACCCTCGGACAAGGTGCCAATACCGCATTGCCAATATGGGCATTGTATATGCAACAGGTGTATGCAGATAAACAATTAAATATCAGTCAGGGTGATTTCGACAAACCAATGCAATCAGTGGATATTGAATTTGATTGCGATGCCTACGATAGCAAGCAAAGCCTAAACAGGCAAAATGCTGGTTTTGACGATTTCTAATTTGGACTTGCTGTTTTTTCTTTAGGTTTATTCGTCGGTGCCTTCGGCTTTTAACGGCGTCCTCTTCTAATATCGGTGCCTTCGGCTCCGCTCAGTCACCTGGACTCTTGCCACTCGTCAAACTTCTAAAATCTGAGGTGGATGAGCGACAATCATCGAATTAATAAAATCTGAGGTGGCTGAGCGCATGCCCTGAGCAGAGTCGAAGGGTAGCCGAAGCCCCGACTTCGAACTTCCTTCTTCAATCAAAGGCCACTGAACACCTGAAGTGCCATTTCTCCACCCAGCTTTCAGCCCATATTCCTCACAATCCAATAAAAAACTTGCACAATACCAACATTTATAGTTTCTTTGCAGCCACTATTTCAATTGTCCTTCCCTAAAAAGAGGCTTTTGATTTATAAAGAAGGGTGAAGAGATTAGGCTCTGCGAAACCCTAGCAACCTTCCCGAAAGGAGTGGTGCTAATACCTAACCCAACAAATTGATTGCTGGGAAATTATAAATTAAAAACATTAAAATCAATGAATTACATTTCGCGAATGTGGCCAATAGCTTGAGTTAAATGGCCTTTTGTATTACCTTTAGGTGCGCATTTTGCCGTGTGCATTGATTTTGATTAAACTATAAACAATGACAACTACCAGACCTACTGTAAAAGAACGACTGAAAAACCATGTGTTGGTGCTCGACGGCGCTATGGGCACCATGATACAACGCTACCAGCTTGAAGAAGCCGACTACCGGGGCGAGCTTTTCAAAAACCACCCATCCGACCTAAAAGGCAACAACGATTTGCTCTGTCTTACGCAACCTGAGCTGATTTACGAAATCCATTGCGAATACCTCGAAGCCGGAGCCGATATCATCGAAACCAACACCTTCAATGGAACCCGTATTTCGCAATCGGATTATGGACTTGAAGAGCAAGTTTTTGCGATCAACCTGGAGGCTGCCCGTATTGCCCGTCGTGCTGCCGATGAATACAGCCTGAAAACGCCGGAAAAACCACGCTATGTGGCCGGGGCTTTAGGGCCTACCAACAAAACGGCTTCTATGTCGCCGGATGTAAACGACCCGGGATACCGCGCCGTGAGCTACGATCAGTTGCTCGAATACTATTACGAGCAAGCCAAAGCACTCATGCAGGGCGGGGCCGACATTTTATTGGTCGAAACGATTTTTGACACCCTCAACGCCAAAGCTGCCATTTTTGCTATTCAAAAATTGCAGGACGAACTCGGCCGAAAATTGCAGGTGATGATCTCAGGTACCATTACCGATGCCAGCGGACGCACCCTTTCGGGACAAACGGTTCAGGCTTTTCTGCATTCTGTTTCACATATTGATTTGTTGAGTGTTGGCCTTAATTGTGCCCTGGGCGCCAAAGAAATGCGGCCCTATATCGAGGAGCTGGCACATCATGCACCTTTCCCCGTGAGTGCTTACCCAAATGCCGGATTGCCCAATCAATTTGGCCAATACGATGAAAGTCCCGAACTGATGGGTAGCCATATTCACGATTTTCTTCAACACGGTTTCCTGAATATAGTAGGCGGTTGTTGCGGCACCACGCCGGATCACATCCGAAATTTTGCTGCCTTGGCCGAAAAAACCAAGCCTCGGCAGATACACAGCATCCCCGAACCAAAAACCA
>JAGYLH010000048.1 GCA_018400955.1 Bacteroidales bacterium | reverse complement strand
ATGGCCATGGCCCGTAAAAAGGCGATGCGTTCGTTGGTATCGGTTACTTCCTTATACATTTGATCAATGTAGGCAAGTTTTTCCGCATCCTTTTCCTGATCAAAAAACAGGCGAAGCAATGCTTCCGTTTCGGCAGTGGACAGGATGCGCAGCTTGTGGGCATCTTCAATGTCCATAATCAGGTAGCTGATGTCGTCGGCTGCTTCAACCAAAAATACCAAGGGATGGCGCGCATACACGGGGATATCGGCATCATGGCAAACAAGTCCGCAGGCTTCGGCTACCTGCCTGAAAGTTTCCTTTTCTGAATGAAAGAAGCCATATTTTTTCCGGTCACCATTGTTATGCGAAGGGTAGGGGTATTTTACGAGTGAGGCGATTGTGGCGTAGGTAAGCGCAAAACCTCCTTTTCGCCTGCCGTTAAACTGATGGGTAAGAATGCGCAGGGCATTGGCATTGCCTTCAAAGGCAATCAGGTCGGACCATTGAGCAGCTTCAACCCTGTTTTTGAGCTGTTGGCCTTCGCCTTCGGTAAAATAGCTGCTAATGGCATTTTCGCCGGAATGGCCAAAAGGGGGATTGCCCAAGTCGTGTGCCAGGCAGGCTGCGGCCACAATAGCACCCAGCTCATTGAGCAGCTCCTTGTTGCCCACATCGTTGCGCTTTTGCAGCTCAAAGGCCAGCTGGCGGGCAATTGAACGGCCCACACTGGCTACCTCCAGGCTGTGGGTGAGCCTGTTGTGTACAAACACACTGCCCGGCAGCGGGAAAACCTGCGTTTTGTTTTGCAAACGCCTGAAGGGGCTCGAAAAAATGATGCGGTCGTAATCTCGTTGAAACTGACTACGGATATCTTCGAGCCTGGTGCTGCTGGCACTATCTGTAAAACGCTTTGCTGATAAGAGCTGGTCCCAGTTCATGGTGTGTTTTTGTTAAGCACTTGGTTTTATTGTCTGCGCTGCCTCGCGTTTTTTGAAATAATCCAAAATTTCTTTCTTTGTCAATTTGGATAATTTCTGGCTTAATATGTCTCGTTGCTGGCGCATATGTTTTACAGCGTCAAATGCCTTTTCAAGTGGGTTCATAATCATCAAAATTACGAAGTTTATCCGTTTTGTCAATAGTTAATTACTGATGTTTCTCAATACGACTAAGGCCTTGATAAAGAGTTGTTAAAAATCGTGTTTGTGAAAAAGCCCCTCCGCCAGTTGGCGGATTGGGGGGCTAAAACAGCAAAACAACCAAAACGCTTTGTGCCAAACCAAGCAAAAGGCCTTTAAAATCATGCAATTTAGCCTGTCACGCTAAACCTAACGGCTGCTTTGCCGGGCATAGGGTGCTATTTTTTGAGAAGCAAAATCGCCATCGAGATATTTAAAGTAGCCTGCCATAGCAATCATGGCGGCATTGTCGGTGCTGTAGCTCAGTTTTGGCAAAAACACTTTCCATCCCAGCTTTTCTGCAGCTTCCATCATGGCATGCCTGAGACCTGAATTTGCCGAAACGCCCCCTGCGATGGCTACCTCTTTGATGCCTGTTTGTTGTACAGCCAGTTCCAGTTTTTTCATTAAAATACTGATGATGGTGCTTTGAATACTGGCACAAAGGTCCACTTTGTTTTGTTCAATAAAATCAGGGTTTTGCTTGAGCTGGTCGCGCAGAAAATAGAGGATGCTCGTTTTGAGGCCGCTAAAGCTGTAATCCAAATCCGGGATACGGGGTTCGGGAAAGCTGAAAGCATCAGGCTTGCCTTCTTTTGCCAGTTTATCAATCAAAGGGCCGCCGGGATAGGGCAGGCCCATAATTTTGGCCGACTTATCGAAAGCTTCACCCGCAGCATCGTCGATGGTTTTGCCAATAATTTTTAAGTCGTCATGGGCTTTTACCACAACAATCTGGGTGTGGCCACCTGAAACCGTTAGGCAAAGGAAAGGAAAGCGGGGTACCGGGCGTTCTTCTTCATCCGTAAGAAAATGAGCCAAAATGTGCGCGTGCATATGGTCCGTTTCTATAAGTGGAATGCCCAATGACAGCGACATGGCCTTGGCGAATGAGGTGCCCACAAGCAACGAACCTAAAAGTCCGGGTCCACGGGTAAAAGCGATGGCATGAAGGTTATTTTTACTTATTTTTGCTTCCTTTAGGGCAGTATCAATCACAGGAATGATATTTTGTTGGTGGGCACGCGAAGCCAGTTCGGGGACAACACCCCCATACTTTTCGTGAACACGCTGATTGGCAATAATATTCGACAAAACTCTGGTGTTATGTATTACAGCAGCTGAAGTGTCGTCGCAAGAGGATTCGATACCTAAAATGTAAACGCTCATTAATTTTTTTATAAGGGGCAAAATTATCAAAAAAAAACTCAGGGATATTATACTTATTGGACTGACCGTTGTGTTGGCCATTCCGGTTGGCATATATGCCACCCTCCGGGACCCTTTTGTCCAGACATTTGTTGCACGTTCGGCGGCAGCTTATGTCTCTGATCAAATCGGTTCAACACTTACCATCGGTGGCTTTTATTTTGATCTTGACTTATCGCTTACCCTTGATAATGTTTATGTGGCCGACAAGCGCAATAATACCCTGCTACGGGCTAAAAGTATTAATTTAGAAGTGTTGGCATCCAAATTCAGGAATGAATTGTCTGTGCGTAGAATATCCCTGAAAGACATTGAAATTCAGTTAATTGTTTACGAAGGGGAGGAAGATTTGAACATGCAGTTTATCCTCGATTATGTGATAAGAGCTGATACAACTGCCAAGGAGAAACAACCATTTATCTATCCCATTGGTGTTGGCAGCTTTGACATCAAGCAGGCCAATTTCAGGTATTGGAATCAGAACAAGGATGATCCCGAAAGCGAAGGGATTGACTATGCTCATATTGATGTGTCCGATTTGAATATAAAGATGAATGATTTATCCATTGTGGGCGACAGCATTAATGTTCATATTCAACACCTTGCGGCAGAGGAAAGTTCGGGTCTGTTGCTCAAGCAATTCAAAGGGGACCTGGCGTTAACGTCCGGGGGCTTGACCATTGATGATCTGGGAGTAGTTATTAACAATTCAACCCTTAATCTTGAACTGGAATTCGCTTACAATGGCTTTCCTGCATTTCTCGATTTTATTGACTCTGTGCAGATGCAAATAATAGCGCATCCCTCCAAATTAAACATGGCTAATCTGGGTTATTTCGCTCCTGTTATGTTTGATATGACAAACAACATCAGTTTTGCCGGCGAATTTCAGGGGTCGGTGAGCGATCTTAAAGCCAGGGAAATGAGTTTCAGTTATGGAAATTCAACCGAGTTTGTCGGTGATATCAGCCTGAGCGGTTTGCCAGATGTGTATCAAACCCTTGCCGACTTGCGCATTGTAAAACTGGAAACAACGGTGTCTGATATTGAAGGATTTGCTGTTCCAGGTGAGATGCGCTATATTCCCTTGTCAGATCAGATGCTCCGTTTGGGAAATATCAGGATAAATGGTTTGTTTCAAGGTTTTTATGATGATTTTAATGCCAATGCAACTTTCAAAACAGATTTGGGTATTGTTACCACCAACTTGTTAATGAGCCACAACGATAAAACGGATGAAATTGCTTACGAGGGCAGGTTGCAGACCCTGAAATTCGATTTGGGCAAATTCCTCAACACCCCTCAAACCATTGGGAAGATGAATTTGAATATGGTTGTAGATGGCAAAGGGCTTACAGAAGAAACGGCCGAATTGAACCTGAATGGGACTATTTTTTCATTTGATTTTCTCGGAAACGAGTTTCATGACATCAAATTACAAGGAGATTTGACAGGTAAAGATTTTAATGGTAAAATTGTTGCTGACGATCCAAAAATCAAGTTTGATTTTCTGGGCGAGGCCAGTTTTGCCGAAACACCTCCTTCATTTAATTTTGGGGCTGAGCTGCATCATGTTGATTTGTATAACCTGCACCTGCTTGATATGGATACGTTGATGCACCTGACAACCGATATTGATGTGAATTTTTCGGGCTTAAGCCTTGATGAATTGGTTGGTTCCATCAGCATAAATAACACACATTATCAAGATAGCAGGGGAAGCTATCAAATGGATAGTTTTAACTTGGTTACGACACACTATGGTTTGTATCCCAGGAGTTTAACGATCGAATCTGACTTTATTGACCTGGAGATAGGAGGTGAAATTGATTTTGCCAATATGGGTGTTGCTTTCAAACAATATGTTGGTAAATATTTAAAATATAAGTACTTGGAGACGGGAAACGACACCATCCTTCAGCAGGATTTGTTTGTTGATGTACATTTTAAAGATACGAAAACACTCAGCCGATTGTTCATGCCTGCCGTCTTCCTCTCCCCAGATGCACGATTCAGTGGGGTTTTTACCAACCGCGACCACATTCTTAATACCACTTTCAGGGCAAAGCAACTGGCTTTTGCAAATGTGAAAATGAACGATATGGTGCTGAATACAAGCAGCGACCGTTGGTTGGCCGAATTGCAACTAAACACTTCTCAGATTATCTTTCGGGATAGCACTGAAAATGAACCAACACTGCTTGGCCTGGATAAGCCGGAGTTTCGTGTTTACTTAGCTGACGACAGTGTTAACTTCAGGTTTTTATGGTCGGATAATTACAAAATTGCCCGCAACAGGGGCGATATTTCCGGGTTTTATGCTGCTTTGGCTGACCAGCAGCATGAATTGCGTATTTCGAATGCCGACCTTATTGTAAACGACTCCGTCTGGTACGTCAGTCCCGGCAACCGCATACTTTTTGCCAAAAATTATACCCAATTGGAGAATTTCCGGATCAGGATGGGTGATCAAAGCATTGCACTTAAAGGAAAAGTACCGCTAACAGAAGCCGACTCATTGGACATTGCCTTCAACAAATGGGATATTTCCAATTTTGATTTATTGATGCAGGGCACAGGCTTGGATTTTGACGGTATTATTGATGGTGAGTTAGTGCTCTCCAACCTGCAAAACCGACCGGCTTTTATTTCCAACCTGCGCCTTACGGAACTCTTTTTGAACAAGGAAAGGCTTGGTGAAGCGCGTATCCTCAGTAGTTGGAACAGCCTTGACGAATCGCTATACCTGAATACACAAATCATTAATATTGGAAATGTTTCCACAAGCAGAATGCTTAACCTCAGGGGCTTTTATTATCCCAGCAGGCTCGAAAACAGCCTGGCCCTCGACCTGGATCTCGAAAATTTTCGCTTGCGTACCATTGCCCCTTTTATGGAAGGTGTGCTAAGCCATGTTGAGGGATTGGCCTCTGGTCAGATAAAAATCAGCGGCACCCTGAATGAGCCGGAAATGGATGGAAGTTTGAATTTGATGCGTACGGCCTTTCTTATTGACTATTTAAATGTGAAATATTCCCTGTCGCATGCATTCAATATTGCTTCTAACCGCATTGATTTTGATGAACTTATACTTTATGATACTTTGGGCAATAAGGCCGTAGTAAATGGCAATATCACACACAATTATTTTAAAGATTTCAGGTTTAACCTTTTCCTGAAACCGGCCGATTTCCTTGCATTGAATACCAATCAGGAGATGAACGAACTCTTTTATGGTTCGGCAGTGGTAAGCGGCGATGTGCACATCACTGGCGAAATTAGTGATGTGGGTTTGGATATCAAGGCTATTACACGCCGAGGCACCTATATGACCATCCCGCTGACATCAACAACTACTGTTTACGACAATGATTATATAGTTTTTATAAAAGATAAATCATTTGTTGAAGAGGTAAGGGAATTGCCTAAATCGCAAGTTACAGGTTTTGATATCAATCTGGAAACCAATGTAACCCCTGATGCCAGCGTACGTATTTTCCTGCCCGACAATATGGGCAATCTTGAAGCCAGCGGTAATGGCAATATCAAGCTTGGCGTAAATTCGGCGGGCGATTTCTCACTGCTTGGCGATTATGTGATTCGCTCAGGGCAGTTTAATTTTGTTTATGAAAACCTGGTACGGCGCCGTTTTGATTTGATGGAAGGGGGTCGTATCTCTTGGACAGGAGACCCTTATGATGCGGATATTGACATAAGAGGTTTGTATCGTTTAAAAACTTCCTTAAGTTCCCTTGGTCCCAGCATTGATTCTACCAGACGCAGCCGGATCAATGTGGAAGCGGTGATTCACCTTACCGAACAGTTGTTTAATCCGTCTATTAAATTCAGTATCAGGCTGCCCAATGCAGATGCTGAAATGAACCAAATGGTTTTTTCGGTGCTCGATACCACCAACGATGCTATGATGACGCAACAGATTTTATCGCTGCTGGTGCTTGGTAGCTTTAGCTATGCCGGGGGCGAGAGTGCATCGCTGGGGGCATCTTCCTTCAGTGTAATTTCAGGCCAGCTTAGCAATTGGCTTTCGCAGATAAGTAAAGACTTTGATATTGGTTTGCATTATAAGCCCGGAGATAAAATATCCGACGAAGAACTCGAAGTGGCCCTTTCTACCCAATTGTTCAACGACCGCGTTACCATCGATGGGAACTTTGGTGTTCTCGGAAACCGGCAAACAACCAACAATGCGAGTAGTATTGTTGGTGATGTGGATATCAATGTGTTGCTTACCTCCGATGGGCGCCTGCGTATGAAAGCATTTAACCACTCCAATACCAGCACTTGGTTCAGCAGTCGCGCCTATGACAATTATTCACCTTACACCCAAGGCGTTGGATTTTCTTATCGACAGGAATTCGATAGCTTTGGTGAATTGTTCAGACGAAAACGAAAACAAATATCCAATCCTAAAATAAAATGAAAAAAGCAACAATCCTACTGGGCCTGATAATTGGCCTGCAATGGGCAGCTTTGGCCCAGATTACCATAACAAGTGGTGATATGCCCTCGGCGGGCGATACCATCAGGACAAGTATCTCAATGGATTTTCTGAACTTTGACTTCGCTGAAACCGGTGAGGGTTTTTACTGGGATTTCAGCGAACTATTGCCATTTACGCAGCGTTTGGATACATTTATAACAGTACAGCAAACGCCGATTTTGTTCTGGCCCTTTTTTCTTGGAAGTGCCAACCTTGTTTTGAAGCTGAATGATTTTGCCGCCTTTCCTGAATTGCCTTCCGGTAACGGTTTCCAGTTTTTTAATAAAACCTCCAGCCTTTACAGCGATGTGGGCATTGGCTTGCAGATTCAGGGGCTTCCCTTACCGCTCAAATACGACACGCCGGATGTATTGTATCGTTTTCCGCTGAATTATGGAAATACCGATACGGGCAGCACAGGCCTTGAATTTGGGCTTCCCGATGTTGGCTATCTCTATATTGAGCGCGACCGATACACCGAAGTGGACGGATGGGGCACATTGGAAACCCCTTATGGCAGCTTCGAAACCATCCGACTCAAATCCATTGTGGCTGAATATGATAGTATTTATGTGGATTCCCTGGGGATGGGATTCCCTATTTACCGCAATTATATTGAATACAAATGGTTTGGGAAAAATCATGGCTTGCCGTTGTTAATGGTCGTTGATGACGATGTTTTTGGGGCCAGCATCATTTATCGGGATTCTGTCAGGGAAATTAATGTTTCAGTGCCTGAATCCATTGTACATAAGCTCGAACAGGCCATTGTTTATCCCAATCCGGCTGTGGACTTCATCAATGTCTTTTTGCCAGGGTTTGAGAATGGCAAGGTGGAGATTCAATTATTTGACCTTGCAGGCAGTTTAAAGTTTGCTGAGGAAGTATTGGTTTCGATAAAAGGGCAATGGCATCAAATAAAACTTGATCAACAACATTTGGTGCCCGGTATTTATATGTTGCAAATCAGGCAAAATGGCCGTCTTTCTATAAATAAAATTATTATTTCAAATTAGTCCAACTTAAATGACATTCCGCGTTTACAAAGCATCGGCAGGCTCAGGCAAAACTTTTACCCTTGTAAAAGAGTATCTGCTGCTTGTGTTGCAAAATCCGGAAAAGTACCGCCGAATTCTGGCTGTGACCTTCACCAACAAGGCAGCCAACGAAATGAAAGCACGCATCATCAAGGCCCTGGCGCAGCTTTCCAACACCAATTCGCTTAATGATCATGATGTTTTATTGCAGATGCTTGTAAACGAGTCGGGTATGAGCGAGGCCGACATTCGCTTACAAGCCGGAAAAGTGCTCTCGCTTGTGGTGCATAATTACAGCGATTTTGCACTCGGCACCATTGATGCTTTTGTGCATAAGCTGGTACGCACTTTTGCCCACGACCTGCATTTGCCCCATCAGTTTGAAGTTGAATTGGACCACGAAACCTTGGTGCATATGGCTGTAAGTTTATTGCTCGACAAGGTAGGGAGCGATGCCCATATCACCAGCACCCTTATTCATTTTGTTTTAAATAAAATTGACGATGAAAGAAGTTGGCAGATTGAGCGCGACCTAAGCGAATTTTGTAAAAAACTACTTCAGGAAAATGGCTATGACCAAATCAAAAAGCTGGAATCTATAAGTCCCGAAATGTTTGCCGAGGCCCGCAAATTCCTTTGGGATAGCAGAAAAGCGTTTGAGCATATATTGCAACAGCAAGCCAAAACCATCCTTATTCTGCTGGATAGCAATGGACTTAATGAAAAAATGCTTGCTGGCGGGAAAAATGGCGTGTTTGCTTTTTTCAACAAAGTTGCATCGGCTGATTTGCTTGGTGCTCAGAGCAACATTTCCGCACGCAAAGTAGTCGATAGCAAGGAGTGGGCTTCTGGTGAATGCAAAAAAAACCCAATGGCTTTGCAATCCTTGCAAGGCATTGAATCCGAATTGAATGGTTCACTCGAGCAATTACTTTCTCAATTGGATGCCCATTCAGAAGTATATGCCTTACGCGTGGAATTGTCAAAGAATATCCATGCCTTGGCGGTGATGTCGCAGCTGCAACAGAATATGGACGATATCAGGCAGGAGGAAAATCTTGTTCATATATCGGAGTTTAACAAACGCATTGCCACCTTGCTGGAACAGGCAGCTGTCCCTTATATTTACGAAAGACTCGGCGAACGTTTTCAGCATTACCTTATCGACGAGTTTCAGGATACTTCCACCCTGCAGTGGCACAACTTTCTGCCATTGATAGTGAATGCACTTGCCAGTCAAAACCTTACACTACTGGTGGGCGATGCCAAGCAGGCTATTTATCGCTTTCGTTCGGGGGAAGTTGAACAGTTTATTCAATTGCCTGACGTTTACAAAAGCGAAAGAATTGGTTTTTTGGCAGAAGCAGAAATCAGTCTGAAGGCACATTTCGATGGACGCAACCTGGGCTCTAATTTTCGCTCAGATGCTTCCATTGTGCAATTCAACAACGACTTTTTCGACTTTATCAGCGCGAAACTGAATGATACATACCAAATAGCCTATAGTGATCAGCGTCAGGAAATTGTGAAGCCGGAAGGCAGTGGTTATATTGAGCTTCAATTGTTTGTAAAGCCAAAAATGAGGTCTGAATGGGAGTTGCCCTATCTTGAAAGGATACACGAAATTGTGTGCAGTCAAATGGACGATGGTTTTCAGCCGCGCGATATAGCCATACTTACGAGTCGAAGGTTTGAGGGTGCACTTGTTGCCCGCTACCTCACAGAACAAGGGATTGGGGTGGTATCGGCTGAGGCTTTGCTGCTATCTTCATCCTTGCGGGTGCGTATTGTCATCAATATGCTGAAGCTCATTCAAAATGAACTGGATCCGTTGGCACTGACCATGCTTGTTCACGATTTATCTGTTTTATATCCTTTGGCAGGACAGGCTTGGGCCAAACAGCTTGAAGACTTAATGGGAAGCCAACCGAACCGGCGATTTGCCATTTTCCGAAAACAAATTCAATCCCTCGGAATTACCATAAATACAGATAAGTTTGGCGGTTTGGGGCTTTATGATATGGCGGAAAGCCTGGTCCGTCTGTTTGGTTTTCAAATGGAGGCCGATCCCTATATGCAATTTCTACTGGAAAATGTGCACAGGTTTCAGGTGAATCAAAGGGGTTCGCTGGCAGGTTTTATTGAGTATTGGGAAGAGCAAAAAAGCAAACTTTCTGTAATAGTCCCCGAAAACACCAACTCTGTTCGTGTAATGACGATACACAAAGCCAAGGGCCTGGAGTTTCCGGTGGTGATTTATCCCTTTGCCAACAGCAATGCCAAAATGCTTACGCAAAAGGAGTTTTGGGTTGACCTCACCCCCGGGGAAGTGCCTACACTGCCTGTAGGTATGCTGTCAGCCACCAAAAATATTTCAAACACCAGATTTGGGCATCTTCACGAAGTAGAACAGGCAAAAACAGAACTTGATGCGGTGAACAAATTGTATGTGGCACTTACCAGGCCGTCCAGGCGTTTGTACGTTCTAGCCGATTACCCCGAAAAAAATACCGGTTTCAATTTTCCCGTTTTCTTCAAGCAATATCTTGAATACAAGGAGATTTGGTCAGATGATCGGTTGGTTTATTCATTTGGGAATGAGGATATGGCATTGCCGCCAATACAAACGTCATCCAAAGAGATTGATGGCAGGGCTGTACACTTTGTGTCAACAGATTGGGCTCAAAAGTTATATATTGCCCCCGATCCGGTTTCGCAATGGATGCATTCCGAAAGGGGATATGCACAATACTGGGGCACACTGGTGCATAAATTACTTGCCGAAATACGCTACCGGTCCGATGCTGAAAGGGTATTGCAAAAATATATTGATGATGGCACCATAGGAGAAACAAAGTTTGCTGAAATTCGTAGTGTTTTAGAGAAATTATTTACCCACGAACACCTAGCTGAATGCTTCGAAAAGGAAGCAAGGGTATTGATGGAAGCCGAGCTGATGATGCCCGATGGTAAAATCTACAGACCCGACCGCTGTGTATTTCTACCTAACAGGATTGTAGTCATGGATTATAAAACAGGTAAACGGGATGCAACCCATCAACAACAAATTTGTCTTTATAAAAATGCAATTCAGTCCATTGAAAATAAGGAAGTTCAGGCTTTTCTGGTTTATCTTGATGACCCAATTCACTTAGTAGCCTGTTGAGTATAAACACTTTTTTTTAACCTAAATAATAAATTATGAGAAGAATGATCCTTTTGCTTGCAGTGATGCTGACAACCGCTGCTTTTACCTTTGGTGAAGGGGAAATGCGATTATTGCGTTTCCCGGCCGTTCATGGCGATCAGGTAGTTTTTAGTTATGCAGGCGACCTTTACACAGTGCCTCTTGCAGGTGGAACAGCCCGCAAACTCACAACCGACCCAAAAGGTTTTGAGCTTTTTCCACGTTTCTCGCCCGATGGCAGCATGATTGCCTTTACCGGGCAATATGACGGCAACACCGAGGTGTACCTCATGCCCGCTGCCGGTGGCGAGCCCGAACGCCTTACATATACTGCTACGATAGGTCGCGACGACCTTTCCGACAGGATGGGGCCCAACAATATTGTAATGACTTGGCGCGATGATGAAAGCATTGTTTACCGTTCGCGCAAGCAAACCTTTAACAGTTTTAAAGGGCAGCTATTTGTGGCCAACACCTCAGGAGGCCTTTCCGAAGAACTGCCTTTGCCCGATGGTGGGTGGTGCTCCTTTTCGCCTGATGGCAAAAAGATGGCCTACAACCGCGTTTTCCGCGAATTCCGCACCTGGAAATACTATCAGGGCGGTATGGCCGATGATATCTGGATTCACGATTTTGAAACCCGCGAAACTGTGAATATTACCAACCACAAAGCCCAGGATATTTTCCCTATGTGGCATGGCGATATGGTTTATTTTCTTTCGGACCGCGATCGCACCATGAACCTTTTTGGCCATAACCTCACCACAGGTGAAACCAAAAAACTCACAAATTATACTGATTACGACATCAAATTCCCTTCGTTGGGTGATGCATCCATTATTTATGAAAGAGGTGGTCAACTCTATAATTTTGACCTGGCTACCCTGAAAAGCACTTATATTCCTGTACTTATTAAATCGGATTTTGCTTCTGGCAGAAAAACCTATATCGATGCCTCTAAATTCATCAACACAGCAGATATTGCACCAGATGGAAGCCGCGTGGTTTTTGGCGCCAGGGGTGATGTGTATTCTGTTGCGGCTGACAAAGGTATCACACGAAACCTTACACAAACATCGGGCGTGCACGAACGCGATGTAAGCTGGTCGCCCGACGGCAAATACATCGCCTATATTTCAGACGAAACCGGCGAAGATGAAGTGTATATCAGGGATCAGTCAGGCCAGGAAGCTGCCGTTAGGTTAACCACTGATTCTGATACCTATAAATACAGCCCTGTGTGGTCGCCCGATAGCAAAAAACTGATGTGGTCCGACAAAATGGGACGCCTGAATTATATTGACATTGATACAAAAAAATCGACAGTGGTACAACGGGCTACGGCCTTCGAAATCAGATCATACACTGGTCACCCGACAACAACTGGATTGCTTACACCATGCCCAATACCTTTACGGTAAGCCGGATAATGGTTTATAATCTAAATACAAAAGAAACCAAAGCCGCTACGGATGAATGGTACAATGCCAGCAGCCCGGCTTTTGATCCAACAGGAAAATACCTCTCTTTGTCTCAGCGCGTGATTTTAACCCCACCTACAGTTGGACCGAATGGAATCATGTGTATAACGATATGACAAAGCCCTATCTGATTGCCTTGCAAAATGATACGCCTTCGCCTTTCAAACACGAAAATGCTGAGGTAAGTATCCAGGAAAAAGATGAAAAGGCCGAAGAAAAAGGATGATAAGGAGCAGAAAGCAGACAAAATGGATATCCGTATCGATTTTGATGGCATATTTGGCAGGGTTGTTCAGTTGCCGGTTAAGGCAGGAAGCTATTGGAATCTGAATCGGTAGAAGGCGGTGTTTATTATGGTTTTAATGCGCGTGGCGAAAAATCCGGTATGAAAATACTACGACCTGAAAGCGAAGAAAGAAACCGAACTTGGGGCCTACACCAACTTTCGTTTGTCGGCCAACCATAAAAATGCTAATCGCAACTTCAGGGAAGTATGCTGTGATTGACGCGCCAAAATCCTCCATCAAACTGGATGAATACGTGGACCTTCGGCCATGAAAACATGGGTTGACCTGCGTGCTGAGTGGAATCAAATCTACAACGAAGCCTGGCGTCAAATGCGTGATTTCTTCTATGCGCCCAATATGCATGGCGTTGATTGGGAAGCATGCGTGAAAAATATGCCGTTTTGCTACCTTACCTAAACGACCGCAACGACCTGAATTATGTTATTGGTGAGCTTTATCGGCGAGCCTCAATGTAGGCCATGCCTATATCAATGGAGGCGACAAACCTTCGCCCGACCGCATACAGCAAGGATTGTTGGGTGCCCAGCTGAGCCGCGATAAATCAGGTTATTACCGCATTGATAAAATTCTGAAAGGGGAAAATTGGGTGGAATCATTGCGCTCACCACTTACCGAAATCGGTGTTGGTGCTGAGGAAGGCGATTTTATTATTGCCGTGAATGGTGCACCTACCAATGATATGGACGATATTTATACTTCCCTTACCGGACAAGCCGGTAAGCAGGTGCAGCTTACACTGAACAGCAAAGCCGAAAAAGCAGGTGCGCGCAGGGTAATTGTAGTGCCAACAGCCGACGAATCCAATTTGTATTACTACACCTGGGTGCAGGGAAATATTGAAAAAGTGAATGAAGCCACTGATGGCCAGGTAGGTTATCTGCATATTCCTGATATGGGGCCGGGCGGGTTGAATGAGTTTGTGAAATACTACTACCCGCAGCTGAACAAGCGTGCCCTGATTATTGACGACCGCGGCAATGGAGGCGGAAATGTTTCACCCATGATTATTGAGCGTTTGCAACGCGAGCTATCACTTTATGGCATGTCGCGCAATATGGATGTGAACACCAAGCCCAGCGGCATGATGATGGGCCCCAAGGTGTTGTTGCTCGACCGCTACTCGGCTTCTGATGGCGATTTGTTCCCTTATCAGTTTAAAAAACACAATTTGGGTACAACCATCGGAACACGTTCGTGGGGTGGGGTAGTTGGTATCCGTGGGCCACACCCCATGATTGATGGCGGCGATATGCGCAAACCCGAATTTGCCCCCTTCGACGAAAATGGTAATTGGGTTATCGAAGGCTATGGTGTTGATCCCGATATTGTGATTGACAACGATCCTGCTCGCGAGTATGATGGCGTTGATGACCAGCTGAATAAAGCCATTGAGGTAATCCTCGAGCAATTGAAAGACTATCCCGAATTGCCTGAAATTCCACCTTATCCGGTGCGATAAGCACTTTTAGGAAATGAATCAAAAAGGCGGCATTGACAAGTTTCAATGCGGCCTTTTTGGTTTTTGTGGCAGGGTGAGGATTAAGGTGGTGACGGCTTGATCTTCAAGCATTATTACACATAGTACTTTGGAATTCCCAAAACCTTTATGCATAAAAAAACTGCGCTAACAATCGTCGGCGCAGCTATTATGGGTTTCTGCAATTGCTGTTTACAATTAATATTTTAAGATAAACTATGCCTGGGCGGTAGGCCCTCCCATACTAAATGGTGGCATGCCCTCATTGCCCGTCGATTCCTTGATAGGCCCGTGGATTGACTCGTATTTTTTAAGGTTGTCGGCCAGGGCTTTGTACAATCTTTTGGCATGTTCCGGCGTAAGGATAATGCGCGATTTTACCTTGGCTTTTTGCACGCCGGGCATCAACTTTACGAAATCGATCACAAATTCCGAATGGGAATGCGTGATGATGGCAAGATTGGAATAGATGCCTTCGGCAATTTCTTCGCTCAACTCAATGTTGATCTGACTTTTGTTTTTGTTCTCGTTCATGGTAATTCTTTTTAAAAAAACAGGTCGCTGTTTCGCTCATGGTATGACCATTGGAAACAGCGACCTGCTTATGATTCAATTAATTAAGATTCAATATCTAAACTTTTCGAAGGCTTGGATGCTGCTTCCATAACGGCTTCATACTCTTCGCGCGATCCTACGATTATATCTTCGTATTCGCGCAATCCGGTACCGGCCGGTATCTTATGGCCAACTATAACGTTTTCTTTCAATCCTTTTAGCTCATCCGACTTGGCATTGATTGAGGCCAGGGTAAGTACCTTGGTTGTCTCCTGGAAGGATGCTGCCGAGATAAAGCTATTGGTTTGCAGCGAGGCGCGTGTGATACCCTGCAACACCTGGAAGGCCGTTGCCGACTGTGCATCGCGTGCTTCTACAAGCTTTTTGTCTTTACGTTTTAGCATGGAGTTTTCATCACGCAAACGGCGGGCAGTAATGATTTGTCCCTGGCGAATGGTTTCCGAATCACCTGGATCGGTAACAACCTTTTTACCAAAGATTTCATCATTTTCTTCCTGGAAGTCAATCTTATTAACCAATTCACCTTCAAGGAATTTAGTATCTCCGGGATCTTCAACACCCACCTTACGCATCATCTGGCGAACAATCACCTCAAAGTGCTTGTCGTTGATCTTCACGCCCTGCAAACGGTACACTTCCTGTACTTCGTTAACGATGTACTCCTGTACCTTCATGGGGCCTTTGATCGCGAGGATATCCGCCGGGGTCATGGCACCTTCTGAAAGCGGCGTACCGGCTTTCACAAAGTCATTTTCCTGCGCAAGGATCTGTTTGGTTGTCGGAATCAGATAACTCTTTTCTTCACCTGATTTGGATGTTACGATCACTTCGCGGTTACCGCGTTTGAGTTTTTTTCCAAATGAAACCACACCGTCAATTTCCGAAACCACTGCTGGTTCCGAAGGGTTACGTGCTTCGAAAAGCTCGGTTACACGTGGCAAACCACCAGTGATGTCACCTGATTTACCAATGGCACGGGGAATTTTTACAAGCATACCACCTGCTTTAACCATGCTGCCTTCTTCCACCATAATGTGAGCGCCTACTGGCAAGTCATATATCTTGATGAGGACATTGTCCTTATCAAGGATTTTTATAGATGGATTTTTGGTTTTTTGCCGTGTTTCGATGATTACCTTTTCGTGATAGCCTGTTTGCTCATCTGATTCCACCCTGAAAGTTTGTCCTTCTAAAATGTTTTCAAAGGCAACTTTTCCTTCAAATTCGGAAAGGATAACCGCATTATATGGATCCCAATCGCTGATATGCTCACCACGCTTCACTTCATCACCACTATTTTTATATAGATTGGCACCATAAGGGATGTTGCTTGATGTAAGCACAACTCCTGTGTTTTTATCAACGATTTTCATTTCAGCAGAACGGCCAAGAACAATGTTCCAGGTGCGGTCGTCTTTGGTGTATTCCACCGAACGTAGTTCATCAATTTCGAGACGGCCATCAAACTTGGCTTCAATTTTTGATAAAATGGCAATGTTAGAGGCTGTACCACCCACGTGGAATGTACGTAGAGTAAGCTGTGTACCTGGCTCCCCGATGGATTGGGCAGCAATAACACCAACTGCTTCGCCTTTCTGGACCAATTTGCCCGAAGCCAGGTTCCTGCCATAGCATTTGGCGCAAACACCGCGCTTGGATTCGCAAGTGAGTACCGACCTGATTTCGACACTTTCGATGGGTGATTTTTCAATTACAGCACCAATTTCTTCTGTAATCTCTTCCCCACCCTGAATAATCAGCTCGTTGTTCTGCGGATGATAAATATCATGCAAGGCAACACGGCCCAATATCCTGTCGTACAGTGTTTCAACCACTTCTTCACTTTTTCTGAGCGAAGTTGTAGTAAGTCCACGCAATGTGCCGCAGTCAAGTTCATTAATAACCACATCCTGTGACACATCCACCAAACGCCTGGTTAAATAACCGGCATCAGCAGTTTTAAGGGCGGTATCGGCCAAACCTTTACGGGCACCGTGTGTCGAAATAAAGTATTCAAGAACGGAGAGGCCTTCTTTAAAGTTTGAAAGAATCGGGTTTTCGATAATCTCACCTCCTGTAGCACCTGATTTTTGTGGCTTGGCCATCAATCCCCTCATGCCCGAAAGCTGACGGATCTGCTCTTTTGAACCCCTCGCACCTGAATCCAGCATCATGAAAACCGGATTGAATCCCTGACTTTCAGTCGAAAGCTGCTTCATCAAGGTTGCGGTAAGGTGCGAATTGGTATGTGTCCAGATATCAATAATCTGGTTGTAACGTTCATTGTTGGTAATGAAACCCATATTGTAGTTGGCAACCACTTCGGCAACTTCCTCATTGGCTTGGTTGATAAGGATTTCCTTAGCTTCAGGAACCTGAACATTTCCAAGGTTAAATGAAAGGCCGCCCTTGAAGGCCATTTCGAAGCCCAGATTTTTGATGTCATCAAGGAAATGGGCGGCTGTGGAAGTGCCAAGCATCTTCACGATCTCACCAATGATATCGCGGAGTGCCTTTTTAGTAAGAAGTTGGTTGATAAAACCAAATCCCTTGGGCACCATCTGATTGAATAATACGCGTCCAACGGAGGTTTCCAGCATGGTTTCCACTAATTTTCCTTCTTCCCTTACGAAAGTACGCACATAAATTATTGAATGAAGGTCAAGGCGTTTTTCATTGTAGGCGATAATTACCTCCTCATCAGAGTAAAAACGCATTCCTTCACCTTTCATGGGGTGATCTTCAGTATGCTTACGGACTTTGGTAATATAATAAAGTCCCAAAACCATGTCCTGCGAAGGTACGGTAATAGGTGCACCATTGGCTGGGTTGAGGATGTTGTGTGATGCGAGCATCAGTATTTGTGCTTCCAGAACGGCAGCATTGCCCAGTGGCACGTGAACCGCCATTTGGTCACCGTCGAAGTCAGCATTGAAGGCCGTACATACCAAAGGATGCAGCTGAATGGCTTTTCCCTCTGTAAGTTTTGGCTGGAATGCTTGAATTCCAAGTCGGTGAAGGGTAGGGGCACGGTTTAGTAAAATGGGGTGCCCTTTCAATACATTTTCCAGGATGTCCCACACAACGGGGTCTTTCCTGTCAACAATTTTCTTAGCTGATTTAACCGTTTTAACAATGCCGCGTTCGAGCATTTTGCGAATGATAAACGGCTTAAACAGTTCCGATGCCATATCCTTTGGGATACCACATTCGTTCAGGTTGAGCTCGGGGCCAACGACGATTACCGAACGGCCTGAATAGTCAACACGTTTACCAAGCAAGTTTTGACGGAAACGACCTTGCTTTCCTTTCAGGCTGTCGCTCAATGATTTAAGTGGCCTATTGGATTCGGTCTTCACGGCACTTGCTTTTCTCGAGTTATCGAAAAGGGAATCAACAGCTTCCTGCAACATGCGTTTTTCATTACGCATAATTACATCTGGTGCTTTGATTTCGATGAGGCGCTTCAACCGGTTGTTGCGGATAATCACCCTGCGATACAGGTCGTTGAGGTCGGAAGTGGCAAAACGCCCCCCATCCAATGGCACAAGTGGCCTGAGTTCGGGTGGGATTACCGGTACAACTTTTACGATCATCCATTCCGGACGGTTTTCCTTGCGGGTTTTGGCATCGCGGAACGCCTCGAACACCTGCAGGCGCTTCAGTGCTTCTTGCTTGCGTTGCTGCGAGGTTTCGGTATTGGCTTTGTGCCTTAGGTCGAATGAATAAGCATCCAGGTCCAAACGAGCCAGCAGGTCATGAACGGCCTCGGCACCCATTTTTGCGATAAATTTGTTGGGGTCGTCATCTGGCAGGTGCTGGTTGTCAGCAGGCAATGCCTCAACGATGTCGAGGTATTCTTCTTCGGTCAAAAAGTCTAAATACTCAATACCGTCTGCTTTTTTGATGCCCGGGTTGATAACCACATAACGCTCATAATAAATGATGGTATCTAGTTTCTTGGTTTGCATACCAAGCAGGGCTCCAATTTTGTTTGGCAACGACCTGAAATACCATATATGCGCCACTGGCACTACCAATTGTATGTGACCCATGCGTTCGCGCCTTACCTTTTTCTCGGTAACTTCTACGCCGCATCGGTCGCATATAATTCCTTTATAACGAATGCGTTTGTATTTTCCGCAATGACATTCCCAATCCTTCACGGGGCCAAATATTCTTTCGCAGAACAGGCCATCACGTTCAGGCTTATAGGTCCTGTAATTGATTGTTTCGGGTTTGAGAACTTCACCACTTGAGCGTGCGAGTATGGCCTCCGGTGACGAGAGACTGATCGTTATTTTTGAGAAACTGCTACTTATTGTGCTGTCGCTTCTGTAAGCCATAAATCAGTTTATGTTTGAATGAAAGAACAAAAAATCTGTCAGTGCGCGCAAGGCGCACTGACAATTTATAAAATTTAGTCGAAGCTCACTTCAAGACCCAGTCCACGAAGTTCGTGAACTAGTACATTGAAGGATTCGGGAATTCCCGGAGTAGGCATATTATCACCTTTAACAATGGCTTCGTAAGCTTTCGCCCTACCAACCACATCATCAGACTTAACGGTGAGTATTTCCTGCAGAATATTGCTGGCACCAAAGGCTTCAAGTGCCCAAACCTCCATTTCACCAAAACGCTGACCACCAAATTGGGCTTTACCACCCAGCGGTTGCTGTGTTATAAGCGAATAGGGGCCGATTGAACGGGCGTGCATCTTGTCATCAACCATGTGGTGCAGTTTCAACATATAAATGTATCCAACTGTTGCCGGCTGGTCGAAACGATCGCCTGTGCCACCATCATAGAGATATACGCTGCCATTTTCGGGCAAGCCTGCTTGTGCCAGATAACCATTGATTTCGTCAATATGCGCACCGTCGAAGATGGGCGTGGCAAACTTGAGCCCAAGTTTCTTACCGGCCCAACCCAAAACGGTTTCATAAATTTGACCCAGGTTCATACGCGATGGTACTCCCAGCGGATTCAATACGATATCAACTGGCGTGCCATCTTCAAGGAAAGGCATGTCTTCCTGCCTTACGATTCGGGCTACAATACCTTTGTTACCGTGCCGTCCTGCCATCTTATCGCCAACTGTAAGCTTACGTTTTTTGGCAACATACACTTTGGCCATTTGAACGATACCGTTTGGCAATTCATCACCTACAGTAGCAACAAATTTCTTGCGGTTGTAAATACCCACGAGCTCTTTGTGCTTGATATTGTAGTTGTTGATAAGCGATTTGATCATCTCATTTCGCTCTTTATCGGTAGTCCACTTATTGGGATTGACATTGGTATAATCAATTCCGGTAAGAATTTTTTGAGTAAACTTCGCTTTCTTAGGCACTATCACTTCCTTGAAGTTGTTGTGCACACCTTGCGATGTTTTATTTGAAAGTAAGATATTGAGCTTGTCAACCAGTTTATTTTTCAATTCACTGGTTTGCTTGCCATGTTGCTCGTCAAGTTCAACAACAATGTCTTTATCTTTTGATTTCGATTTCCTGTCTTTGATAACTCTGGAGAACAGCTTTTTGTTAACAACAACACCTTTCATTGATGGAGGTGCTTTAAGGGAGGCGTTTT
Source organism: Bacteroidales bacterium (assembly GCA_018400955.1). GTDB lineage: Bacteria > Bacteroidota > Bacteroidia > Bacteroidales > F082 > CALAZZ01. Next base: position 7,522 of record JAGYLH010000048.1, on the reverse strand, counting down.
TCACATCGCCGGCCTTGTCGCCAAAAATAGCACGCAAGAGTTTTTCTTCAGGGGTTGGGTCGCTTTCTCCTTTGGGAGTGATTTTTCCAATTAAAATATCACCTTCGGTTATTTCAGCACCAATGCGGATTAAACCATTTTCGTCGAGGTCTTTGGTAGCTTCGGCACTCACATTTGGAATGTCGTTTGTAAGCTCTTCAATACCGCGTTTGGTATCTCGCACTTCAAGCGTAAATTCTTCAATATGCAAGGAAGTGAAAATATCTTCCTTTACAATTCTTTCAGAAATCACGATGGCATCTTCAAAGTTGTAACCCTTCCAGGGCATAAAAGCAACCATCAGGTTACGGCCTATGGCCAGTTCACCATTTTCAGTTCCATAGCCTTCGCAAAGAACCTGGCCTTTGTTTACCATCTGGCCACGTTTTACGATCGGTTTAAGGTTGATATTGGTGCCTTGGTTTGTCCTTGCGAATTTTGTCAGGGCGTAGGATTTAACATCCTCGTCAAAACTAACCAGTTTTTCTTCGTCGGTGCGATCATAACGGATGGTAATTTTGGTGGCGTCCACATAAATCACCTCGCCAGGTCCTTCGGAATGCAATAATACACGTGAATCCCTGGCTACGTGTTTTTCAATACCTGTTCCCACGATGGGGGCTTCAGGCTGCAACAGTGGTACGGCCTGACGCATCATATTTGAACCCATCAATGCACGGTTGGCATCATCATGCTCCAGAAATGGAATAAGCGAGGCAGCAATCGAAGCAATCTGGTTTGGTGCAACGTCCATCATATCCACTTTTTCGCGCGCAATAATTGGGTAGTCAGCAAGGTATCTTACCTTTACCAATTCTTCTGTGATATGCCCTTCTTCTGTAACAGAGGTGTTGGCCTGTGCAATAATCTTGTCTTCTTCTTCCTCAGCACTCAGGTATATTGGAGGATTTTTAAAGTCAACATTTCCCTCGATAACAGGATGATAGGGTGTTTCGATAAATCCAAGTCTGTTTATTTTCGCATAAACACAAAGCGAAGAAATCAGACCAATGTTCGGGCCTTCAGGAGTTTCAATGGTGCAGAGGCGGCCATAATGCGTATAGTGCACGTCACGTACCTCAAAACCAGCCCTTTCGCGTGATAACCCACCTGGTCCCAATGCAGAAACCCTACGCTTGTGGGTAACTTCTGAAAGTGGGTTGGTTTGATCCATGAACTGCGATAACTGGTTGGTACCAAAAAAGGAATTGATTACAGATGATAATGTTTTGGCATTGATCAGGTCAGTAGGGGTAAATACCTCGTTATCGCGTACATTCATACGTTCGCGGATGGTACGTGCCATACGGGCCAGACCTACACCAAATTGTGAATACAATTGCTCGCCCACGGTCCTGATGCGCCGGTTGCTGAGGTGGTCAATATCGTCAACATCTGTTTTTTTGTTGGCCAGCTCAATCAGGTACTTGATAATTTCAATGATATCTTCCTTGGTCAGTACCTTTACGTCTGCCGCAGTGCTAAGGTTTAGCTTCCGGTTGATGCGGTAGCGGCCAACTTCACCTAAATCGTAGCGTTTGTCAGAGAAGAATAATTTATCGATAATACCCCGTGCTGTTTCCTCATCAGGTGGCTCAGCATTACGCAATTGCCTGTAAATAAATTCTACGGCTTCTTTTTCGGAGTTGGCAGTATCTTTTTGCAGGGTGTTGAAGATAATTGCGTAATCCGAGGTGTTGAAGTCCTCGCGGTGGAGCAGAACAGTTTTGATGCCAGCATCAACGATGGTGTCGATGTGGTCATTCTCAAGTTCTGTTTCGCGCTCGATGATTACTTCATTACGCTCAATGGAAACCACTTCACCGGTATCCTCATCCACAAAGTCTTCAATCCAGGAACGAACCACCCTTGCAGCCAGTTTGCGGCCCAAAACCCTTTTCAATCCAGCCTTGCTCACTTTTACTTCTTCTGCCAGGTTGAATATTTCAAGAATATCCTTATCGGTTTCAAAGCCGATGGCCCTTAGCAAAGTGGTAACAGGTAATTTCTTTTTCCTGTCAATATAGGCATACATCACATTGTTGATGTCGGTGGAAAATTCCATCCACGAGCCTTTGAAAGGGATGATACGGGCTGAGTACAATTGTGTGCCGTTAGCATGCTTATGCTGCCCGAAGAACACACCGGGTGAGCGGTGCAACTGACTCACAACAACCCGTTCGGCACCATTGACAACAAAGGTTCCCTTGGGGGTCATATAAGGAATCATGCCAAGATACACATCCTGAACGATGGTTTCAAAGTCCTCATGTTCCGGATCGGTACAATAGAGTTTCAGTTTAGCCTTCAGGGGCACACTATACGTTAATCCACGCTCAATACACTCTACAATGGTGTAACGCGGTGGATCAATAAAGTAATCGAGAAACTCGAGTACAAAATTATTTCTGGCATCGGTAATCGGAAAATTTTCTGAGAAAACCCTGAAGAGTCCTTCATTTTTCCGGTTGTCGGGATTGGTTTCAAGCTGAAAAAAGTCTTGAAATGATTGTAACTGAATATCTAAAAAATCAGGATATTCAATTACGTTTCCGATTGATGCGAAGTTGATTCTATCGACTTTTTGATCTGCCAAGGTTTTGAGTTTTTGATGCCTGTTATAAATCAGGCAGTTATATAATAAAAAGAAATAAATTAATCAAACAGCAAAATAGGCGCAAAACCTCTATCTCAAAATTAAGAGATAGAGGTTATTAGCCTTGTGTTTTGCAGAAATCTTATCCTTCTTATTTAACCTCAACTTCAGCACCTGCTTCTTCCAATTGAGATTTCAATGCGTTGGCTTCGTCTTTGCTTACACCTTCTTTGATTGGTTTTGGAGCTCCATCAACCAATTCCTTGGCTTCTTTCAAACCGAGGCTGGTAAGTTCTTTTACCAATTTTACAACCGCAAGCTTTGACTGGCCGGCTGCCTTAAGGATTACATCAAATGAAGTTTGTTCTTCAACTGCTGCAGCGTCATCTGCTGCCGGACCTGCTGCAACTGCAACTGCTGCTGCTGCTGGTTCAATTCCATATTCATCTTTCAGAATGCCAGCCAACTCATTTACCTCTTTCACGGTGAGGTTAACTAATTGTTCTGCGAAAGCTTTCAAATCTGCCATTTTATTTTCGTTTTTAGGATTTACTAATTATTTTCGTTTTAAATTTTGAATGATAACCATTCATAGCTTATTCTGATCGCTCAGATAAGGTCGTCAGTATGCCGGAAATCTTTTGTCCACTTGATTGCAATGCACCTATAACATTTTTAGCTGGTGATTGCAGAAGGGCAATAAGGTCGCCAATCAATTCATTCTTTGATTTGATCGCGATGAGGTAATCCAATTGTTCGTCCCCAATATAAGTTGTCTCTTCAATGTAGGCAGCTTTAAGGATGGGACGATCGGATGTTTTCCGGAACTCTTTGATCAGTTTCGCGGGTGCGTTCCCCGATTCGGAGAACATAACCGAAGTTGCACCTTTCAACGTATCGTACAATTCACTAACTTCCTTTCCAGAGTTTTCCATAGCTTTCCGCAACAATTTGTTTTTTGTTACTACAAGCTTAACATCACGGCTAAAACAAAGCCTTCTCAGCTTACTTGTTTTGTCAGCATTGAGGTTTGAAATATCCGTAAGGTAGAAGTTTGGGCTGTTGCTCAGTTTCTCCGTCAGGGAATTAATAAGTAATTGTTTCTCTTCTTTTCTCATGTCAATAACTTGAATTATGCTGTTACTGATTTGGGATCGATCTGTAGGCCAGGGCTCATGGTACTGGAGAGAAAGATACTTTTTACATAAGTACCTTTTGAAGAAGCAGGTTTCAGTTTGTTGATGGTAACGATCAATTCCTTGGCGTTATCAAAAATTTTGTCATTACTGAAACTTACCTTCGCAACTCCGGCATGCACGATACCGAATTTATCGACTTTAAAGTCGATTTTACCGGCTTTTACTTCCTGAATGGCTTTTGCAACGTCCATTGTTACCGTTCCGGTTTTTGGGTTGGGCATCAGGCCACGGGGACCTAGAATGCGACCCAAAGCACCTACTTTCGGCATTACATTGGGGGTTGTAATTACCACGTCAATATCGGTCCAACCATCTTTGATCTTTTGGATGTACTCATCCAGACCAACGTAATCAGCTCCCGCATCTTTTGCTTCCTGCTCTTTTTCGGGGGTGCAAAGCACCAGTACCCGGGCAGTTTTTCCTGTACCATGGGGCAGTGTTACCGAGCCGCGAACCATTTGGTTTGCTTTGCGCGGGTCAACACCCAGCCTTATGTTCAGGTCAACTGAAGCATCAAATTTGGTGTATGTGATTTGTTTTACGATATCAACTGCTTCGTTCAAGGAGTAAATCTTGCTTTTGTCGAACTTGGCAAGCGCCTCTTTTTTATGCTTGGTCAATTTTGCCATTAATTTTATTTTAAAAGGTTCTACAAAATGCAATCAACTAAAGGACTTTCCTTTTAGTTGTTCTCAGAAGGTCTAACGCCGGTTATCTTCACACCCATGCTACGGGCGGTACCTGCTACCATATTCATGGCCGAATCGATGGTGAAAGCGTTTAAGTCTTTCATTTTTCCTTCGGCAATGGTGCGTACCTGATCCCAGTTTATAGAGCCTACCTTGTTTCTGTTAGATTCCGGAGAACCTTTTTTCAACTTGGCAGTTTCCATAATCTGCACGGCAACTGGTGGGGTTTTGATCACAAAGTCAAACGACTTGTCCCTATACACGGTGATAATAACCGGAATAACTTTTCCAGCCTGATCTTGTGTACGGGAGTTGAATTGTTTACAAAACTCCATAATGTTGACACCTTTAGCACCCAATGCAGGGCCTACTGGTGGTGAGGGATTTGCAGCTCCTCCTTTGATTTGCAGTTTAATTAATCCGCTTATTTCTTTTGCCATTTTAAATCCTTATTGTTTAAAGCGTGATATAAGGGGTGTGTGCGCCACCTTATTCTTTTTCCACTTGCATGAAACTTAATTCCAGGGGTGTTTTACGACCAAAGATTTTAACCATTACTTTCAGCTTTTTCTTCTCTTCGTTAATTTCTTCAATCACACCGCTAAAACTGTTAAATGGTCCGTCAGTAACGGTAACAGTTTCCCCAACGATGAAAGGCACATTAACTTCCTCGCCCATTTCGGCCAGTTCGTCAACCTTTCCGAGGATTCTGTTCACCTCAGCCGGACGCAGCGGGTCGGCTTCACCTCTAGTACCCAAAAAACCAAGCACATTCGGAATATTCCGGATGATGTGTGGTATCTCTCCTGTTAAGACTGCTTCGATAAGCACATAGCCGGGAAAATAATTTCGCTCTTTGCTAATCTTTTTCCCTTTGCGTATCTGGTAAACCTTCTCAGTAGGGATGAGCACCTGCGAAATCATAGATTGCAAGCCCATGCGATTGATTTCGGAATCAAGGTAATCTTTAACCTTTTTTTCCTTACCACTAATCGCCCTGACTACATACCACTTTTTTTCAGTTGGTTCGCTCATTTCCGGGTATTATCTTGAGATAAATTGTAACGCACACTTTTTAGATCTTTGGCATCAAGCCATTTTTTAGAAAAGTTTGTAAAAACTTTCTAAAACTGTTTGAAACGACTTATCCATCAAATAAACCACAAGGGCTATTATAAGGGAAGCAATGGATACGACAATAGCACTACTTTGTAGCTCACTCCAAGTGGGCCAGGAAACTTTTTGTAACAGCTCGTTGTAACTTTCCTTTGCGTAGTTAATGATGCTTAATTTTGCCATTGAATCTAAACTTTTAATTGCACGGGTGGTAGGACTCGAACCCACAACCAATGGTTTTGGAGACCACTACTCTACCAATTGAGCTACACCCGTATCCGTTTTATCATTTATTTAGAGCAAGTTAAAGGAATTCCGAAAATTTTCGGAATTCCTTTAACGAGATTTAATATATTCCCTTGATTAAATATCAAGAATCTCAGTTACCTGACCCGCGCCAACTGTACGTCCGCCTTCGCGGATAGCGAAGCGCAAACCTTTGGTCATGGCGATTTCAGCAATCAGTTTCACTTCGATGGTGAGGTTGTCACCGGGCATTACCATTTCCACACCGTCGGGGAGCATAATCTCACCTGTAACGTCTGTGGTCCTAAAGTAGAACTGTGGACGGTACTTATTGTGGAATGGTGTATGGCGGCCACCTTCTTCTTTTTTGAGGATATAAACCTCAGCATTGAAGTGTTTGTGTGGTTTTACTGAGCCGGGTGCAACAATTACCATACCCCTGCGGATTTCGTCTTTGTCGATACCACGAAGCAGCAAGCCGGCATTGTCACCAGCTTCACCTCTGTCGAGGATCTTGCGGAACATTTCAACACCAGTAACAACTGATTTTAGTTTTTCGGCACCCATGCCAATGATTTCAACAGGGTTGCCTGTATTGATAACACCAGTTTCGATTCTGCCTGTTGCAACAGTACCACGTCCGGTGATGGAGAATACGTCTTCAATAGGCATCAGGAAAGGTTTGTCCTGATCGCGCTCGGGAAGTGGAATCCAGGTGTCACAAGCTTCCATGAGTTCCCAGATTGCAGGTACCCATTTTTCTTCTTTGTTTAATCCGCCAAGTGCCGAACCGCGCACAACTGGTGTGTTATCGCCATCGAATCCATAGAAAGAAAGCAATTCCCTGATTTCCATTTCAACGAGTTCAAGTAACTCTTCATCGTCCACAAGGTCAACCTTGTTCATAAACACAACAAGCTGTGGTACACCAACCTGGCGTGCCAAAAGGATGTGTTCACGTGTTTGAGGCATGGGTCCGTCAGTTGCTGCTACTACGATGATAGCACCGTCCATTTGGGCAGCTCCTGTAACCATGTTTTTTACGTAGTCAGCGTGACCTGGGCAGTCAACGTGTGCGTAGTGACGGTTTTCAGTTTGATACTCAACGTGGGCGGTATTGATGGTGATACCCCTTTCTTTTTCCTCTGGGGCAGCGTCAATCGAATCAAACGATTTGAATTCCGCAAAGCCCTTGTCTTGAAGACAGAGCGTGATCGCTGCAGTCAGCGTAGTTTTGCCATGGTCAACGTGACCGATAGTTCCAATGTTAACGTGTGGCTTCGTACGTTCAAATTTTGCTTTAGCCATATCTGAATTGTTTTATTTAAGGTGTTTGAATTTAAATAAACTTGAGCCAATGACGAGGATTGAACTCGTGACCTCTTCCTTACCAAGGAAGCGCTCTACCACTGAGCTACATCGGCGTTGAGCGGGAAACCGGGCTCGAACCGGCCACCTACAGCTTGGAAGGCTGTCGCTCTACCAAATGAGCTATTCCCGCAATCGGCAATTTCGTGGGGGAGGAAGGATTCGAACCTCCGAAGGCTGCGCCAACAGATTTACAGTCTGCCCCATTTGACCGCTCTGGTACTCCCCCAATTTTTCATTATTTTATAAAACAAGAGCCGATGGAGGGA